>JAKSLO010000114.1 GCA_024401185.1 Bacteroidaceae bacterium
TTCATAGTTTATTGACGTGCTAAAGTACAATATTTCAGCAGATGTAGTGGCCTTTACGGCTGGCAAGGGTGCGCATGGCACAGCCTTTGGTGTGGATGCCCGTGAGACGGGTGTGGAGGAGGGTGACTTTTGCCTTCCTTCCAATCGTTTGTTTATTCCACGCCAGACACATAGTGTTAATGTGGTGTGGACTGACGTGCCGGGCGAACTGCCCGATGCAGATGCCGCCATCACTCGTGTGCCGGGACTTTGTGTAGCTGTCAAGACGGCGGATTGCATCCCTGTGCTGCTCTATGACGAGCGTCAGAGGCTTGTGGCTGCCGTTCATGCCGGCTGGCGTGGCACGGTGGGGCGTATCGTGGAGCGCACCATTCAGGAGATGCAGAGTCGTGGTGAGGATATCCATGCTGTGATTGGGCCGGGCATCTCGCTTGACAGCTTCGAGGTGGGCGATGAGGTCTATGAGGCCTTCCTCGTGGCAGGCTTTCCCATGGAGCGCATCGCAAAGCGCTATCCCGTTCTCAACCCTCAGCCCACCACTCACAATTCCCAAACCACCACACCATCCGTCACTAATTCTTCACCTTCCACTTCTCACTTTTCACTTCGCGAAGCGACTAAGTGGCATCTCGACCTTTTTGATGCCAACCGTTGGGTGCTCGAGCAATGTGGGGTGACACGCATCCATACCGATGGTACTTGTACCTATAAAAACTGCGACCAGTTCTACTCGGCTCGCAGGGAGACGATTAAGACTGGTCGCAATATCAATGGCATCATGATGCCTTTGCGCTAAGTGGTTTTCTTAGCAATCTTTCTTTTTATCCGTTCTTGTGACGATTGGCACGCTTCAAGCGTATCTCAGCCTTCTTCTTGGCCGAGCCGCTTCCATGTGCACCGGTGATGTACTGCTTTTTCTTGGCTTTGGTTTTCACCTTGTTCGAGTCATCCCTTTTTGGGCCTTTTGCACCGCCCTTAAAGGTGATTCCACCCATAATCACAGCATCAATATCGTCTCCTCCGAACGCACCTCGCCCTTTCCCCTCGCTTGTAGGGGTGGCAGTAGTTACGTCTGTGTTCTTGATTTCTTCCATCTAATCGTTTTCTTCTGATAGATTCCCCGTTTCGGCTTGATTTCCAGACATCGAAATATCGACGCATCGAAACATCGAAATATCGATTTATCGAGGCATCGAAGCACCGAATTATCGAAGCCTCGAGTTATCGGATTATCGAGATTGATTCTCTGTTTTTCGTTTTTGATCCCTCCCCATGAGGGGGAGGGGTGGGGGAACATTAATGGTGGAACAGACGTACGCCGGTGAAGGTCATGGCGATGCCGTACTTGTCGCAAGTGTCGATAACATGGTCATCGCGAACCGAACCGCCAGCCTGTGCCACATACTGTACGCCGCTCTTATGGGCACGCTCAATGTTGTCGCCGAAGGGGAAGAAGGCATCGCTGCCCAGGCTCACCTCGGTGTTCTTGGCTATCCACTCAGCCTTTTCCTGCTCGGTCAGCACCTCGGGCTTCTCGGTGAAGAACTTCTGCCATTCGCCGTCTCTCAGCACGTCATCGTGCTCGGGGCCGATGTAGATGTCGATGGTATTGTCACGGTCGGCACGACGGATGCCGGGAACAAAAGGCAATGCCATCACCTTGGGATGCTGACGCAGCCACCAGATGTCGGCCTTCTGGCCAGCCAGACGGGTACAGTGAATACGGCTCTGCTGACCGGCACCAATACCGATAGCCTGACCGTCCTTGACGTAGCAAACTGAGTTTGACTGAGTATATTTCAGCGTGATGAGGCTGATGATGAGGTCACGCTTGGCAGCCTCCGAGAATGTCTTGTTCTGAGTGGGGATGTTAGCGAAGAGGCTGTCGTCGGCCAGGTTGATCTCGTTGCGGCCCTGCTCGAAGGTCACGCCAAAGCATTGCTTGCGCTCAACGGGTGCGGGCTTGTAGTTGGGGTCAATCTTGATGACGTTGTAGGTTCCCTTACGCTTAGCCTTCAGTACCTCAAGTGCCTCGGGGCTGTAGCTGGGGGCAATCACGCCATCGCTCACCTCACGGTTGATGAGGCGTGCGGTTGCCTCGTCGCACTCGTCGCTGAGGGCAATGAAGTCGCCATAGCTGCTCATGCGGTCGGCACCACGGGCACGGGCATAGGCCGAGGCAATGGGGGTGAGAGGCAGGGGAGCGTCATCCACAAAGTAGATCTTCTTCAAGGTGTCGCTCAAAGGCAGACCCACGGCAGCACCAGCAGGGCTTACGTGCTTGAAGCTTGCTGCTGCAGGCAGACCGGTAGCCTCCTTCAGCTCCTTCACCAACTGCCAGCTGTTCAGGGCATCGAGGAAGTTGATGTAGCCGGGACGGCCGTTAAGTACTTCGAGGGGCAACTCGCCCTCTTCCATGTAAATACGAGAAGGTTTTTGGTTGGGGTTGCAACCATACTTCAACTCCAGTTCTGTCATTTTCCTTTTTATTTGTATTATTGAAATTCGATGCAAAATTACGTTTAATATGTCAATTTACAAAGTTTTTTCTGTTCAAAGTTTGCTACTTGCCTACTTTTGTGTAATTTTGCCTCCGAATTTAGATAAGGGTAGTGGTAAAACCCTGCCTTCTTGCGTTTTAATCATTACATTGTTTCAGGATTATGCAAAACTTCCGCCGAAAACTGCTTTGGCTTTCCGTCTTGGCCCTCTTCGTGGCCTTCGTCACCTTTCTTTGTTTCTGCTTTGTGCACCTCGACAACGAGGATCCTCGTATGCTCGACTACCAGTTGTCCTACCATCAGTCATTTCATAAAAAGACTTCGGTGCGCGACTGCCCCGGTTGTCATCCTTTCCTATGGCGTTTTAACCATCGCTGGGACGACCTGTGCAAAAAGTGGTTGGGCAAGAAGTGAATACCCTTCATCCCCCTTCCGTGCCCTTCCATTCCTTCGGGTTTTCTTCAATCTTCCTTCACGTTTCACTTTATGTGCACTCTATGTGCGCTCACAAATCCGTGAACAACTGTGAGTGAACTGTGAGTGAACCTAAAGCGAACATAGAGCAGACATAGAGTGGTGGGCTATTCTCTTCTTACACTTTTTCCCACTGGCTCATAACCTTCCCTTGGGGTGTTCCCAAACTACTTCTTGCCCTTACCGCCACAAGCTTTGCATTGTCTGCTTCCGTTGCATCGCCAACATGTGCTGCCATTAGCTGAGCCTGTGCCATTACATTCATAACACTTGCCCGCACCATGGCAATCACTACAAGTTGCTCCCGTCGCACCACCGCTATAGCTCGACTTGCGACCGTGGCAGTACTTACAAACCTTCGAACCATGACACGAAGGACAGTTCACATGTACATTAGTTCCTGAAGCAGTACGAGCACCCTGTCCCGAGCCGCCACACACCTTGCATACACCCGAACCACGACAAGCACCGCAAGTATTATTGCCACCACCGCCACCGCCTCCGGAGGAAATGCCACTGGATGAAGTATATCCGCCGGAAGAGTAGGAGTTGCCAGAAATAGCTGAATATGTGGAGTATGCCGTACATCCCAACGAAATGACAGCCGTGGCAATAGTCAGCCCCATGTTGAGGCGGCGCGAACGACGTTCCTTTCTGTCTTTCTTTGCAATCTCCAGATTCTTCACATACACCTCATTGCCAGGCTCGAGGTCAATTGCAATCTTTAGGTTCTTTATACCCTTATTATAGTCATGAGCCCTCAAATCCAGAATGCCCATGTTGTTGTATGCCAGAGCATAGCCAGGACTGATGTCGGTGCATCTTTCGTATATAGTATGAGCCTTGTCTGCGCTCAGAGTCTCTTCACTTTTACCCTTGTTCGCAAGGTCGGAGATGAAGTCGGAGCTCAAATTTCCATCCAAGTCTATGTATCCATGAACATCATACGAGGACACATGCGACCTGCCATTCTTGAACTCTGACATCGAGTCGAAATAAGTATTGATAAGACGCGCACCATTCCACAGATAACAACCGTACAGGCTCTCACGGCACACAATGAAGCATTGGTCATCCTTGTCATGCGTAATAGAAGAGAAAAGCGGAGGTACAATCCAGCGCCCGTAGTTATCCTTAATGCCAAGCAAACCATTCTCTTTCACCTCACTATAGGTCAAGTCGTCCTGCTGGCGATACAGATCCAGTTCCTTAGGACGGGCAGGAGTAGAGGAAGTCGCAGGCTTGGTCGCTGTAGTGCTCTTTCCCTTTCCCTTCCCCTTACTTTTGGGGGCTGGCTGGGCTGGTTTTGTGGTAACTGCTGCCTGTTTAGCCATGGGCAACGCAAGAGAATTTATCTCCTTGATACGTTCTGCATATTCGTTAGCAGCATACCGCTGTTCCACCTTTTCCACTCCCTCCTTGTACGACTTGTTCTTCAGGGGCAGGGTCATCATGGTCTTGTTGCTATATTCAAATGGGACGACCACATTTCCGTCAAGGTCAATTGCCCCCCACTTATCTCCTTTCTTTACCATCGCAACGTGGTGTTTTCCAAACGATTCCGCATCATCATACTCCGCAGGGATGAGATACCTACCTGTACGGTTGATGTACCCCCACTTGCCATCCTTGCACACAGCAGCCAGTCCGTCACAGAAACCATCAAGGTTGCTAGCCTTGTCATAGATGGGAGGAATGATAAAGCAGTTGTAGATGTTGATAAAGCCTAACTTGTCGCCAATTACTACCTCTGCAAGTCCATCCGTAAATCCAGACGCTACCTCATCATATTGTGACGGTACAGCCCAGTCTATCAACTCCGACTCCTTTTTGCTCAGCAGAGCTGACCCTGCGCCAAGTACATTGATGCTCGTCGCTACAATGCCATGTAGGGGACTATTAATATTCTGCTCCTTGAAGGCATATCCCCATTTCTTGGTCACAGGATGCTTGACGCGGTTCATTCTCACCGCCACCTTCTGCTCATTCTCATTTTCATTACCATCAGCATGCACCAGCAATACTGGGCATAGCGCCAATATGATAACCAAAGCTATAGTTTTCATGATATTTTATATGTTATATGCAACATCAACGTGAGTCCGACAGTTGAGTATTGGGTAATTAGTAAAATTCTTGGTTACTTTGTGATAGCAAAAGACAAAAAGATAAAGGCATTTCGCTCAGTATCCGATGACAAAGTTAGTGAATTTTTCTGTATGACAGATGTTTTTTGTGGATTTTTTTTAATGTTCAGGTGTAGAAAATATACGTTTAGGGCAGAAAACAAGGCAACTCAGTACTTTGGCTGTTTGGTTCCGTGTTTTTGCCTCTGGCAAACGCGAATTCCCAAGAGAACAAACGGCATAAAAAGCAAAAATCACGTTTTCGGGTACAAAAAAGTGTTTGTACCCGCCTTTGTACCTGTTTGTACCCGGTTGTACCCGGGGGTTTTTATTTGTACCCGTTTTTTTCTTGTGTATTTTCTTGCTAAATTTGCCTGTCACAAGAAAAAAGTGACAGGCGTTCTTTCTCTTGTTTGCGTTTCCAGAGTATTCTAAATTGTACATACTACGACAAGCATTGCGCGATAAGGTCATCTACAGATGATGCTTTGTGGGTTTTCCCTGCTTTGACATCTTTGATAGCTTTGATGGTTGTAGCATTCAGCTCGGATGCTTTTGCCGGTGTTGCCACACGAATGGAGGCTACACCACGTATCATTTTAATGGCTTTTTTGATGTCAGAAACGACGGCGCCATCCTCTAATACTATCTCGAAGTATTGTTTTGAAGTAGAAACTGTATCCATCACTCTGTTGTATTGGGATGTTTGATAACACACTTTGATTTAATAATCTGTGTGCAAAGATAATGCTTTGTAGATAAATAAGCAAGAAAACTAAAGAGAAATAGAGGAAACAACAAGATGCCATAGCAATAGCCATTCTTGTAGTACGATTTTCTTATATGATTGTTCTAAACGATTGCAAGCGAAGCGCCTCAACAAAAAACTCCTTTTACATCTTGACAAGAATCTTGTAGAACAATCTCGCCAAAATTGTTGAGAACGACAAGTTGAGAGGCGGTGCAAGCACCTTGCAATCACATACAAGAATCAAAACTAGTATATTTGAAAAGGAAATCATAGAAACCATCAGCGGAAAGACCTACATAGCTGACCCTGTATTTGAGATGTGGCTGAAAAAGGAAATGGCGTAGAGCTTAGGCTTTCTTTGCTTAAGAGTAACGATAACAAAAAACGATTCTTCTATCAACCAGAATACGGTGGTAGAAGAATCGCTTTATTATACTTCTAAGAGTTGCAAACCTTACTTCTTGAGGAGAGTTGGGTTTAGCACTTCAAAAAAACTGAGGCCTCCCCTAGGGGGGGGTGGCTATTGAGCCAGGCGAACAAGGCGGATATTTCGCCCATAATCACGTTGACCGTTAGCATTCGTATAGAGTTGGGTTGAATCGAACTTTGGGCGATACGCATAACCTGGCGAGTTCCCACTAGGCGTTGATGTCCAATAGGTGCCCCAGTTTTCAGCAGGTCCGATATAAGTGCCACTTCGAGTATCATCAGCTGGCAAACAAGCTAGTCCCTGAGAATTTACCTCATCCAATGTATAAGATGACTTGAGCGTGCCGACGAAATTATCAGGAGCTATGATGAGACAATTATGCTTGCCATCTACTGTAACATCATACTTGCAAAGGTTGTTTGCATTGGTGCGATTTGAAAAAAGGTACTTCCACTCACTTTGACTCAAGACAAATAAGCCTGTTGTACCCTCCACGGTGAGGGAATTCTCCTCGCCACAGAAGAATTTGTCGGTAGTGCTTTGGCTTGAGTAAGAGTAAACTTCTGCGTAAGGCATGTAAGAGGCATTACCAGATTGGTAATCTGCAAGATTAGTCCAATAGAAGTGGCCTACGTGATTGGGATCCCATTCTGTGGGATAATCCGTTTGATTAGCCTCAAACTTATAGCTGATGCCATCCCAGTAGAGGTTCGCCTTGGTAAACTGAACCTTCTTTGTGGCACTCACGCTGAAGGTGCCGGATAGCAAGTTAGAAATCTTCACCGTTGCGCTTGCCACGATGCTAGTAGAACCTGCCACGGTAGCGGTAATGGTGGCTGTTGCACCTTCTGCTCCTTTTGCCGTTACCTTACCCGTTTGGTCAACAGTGGCTACGCTGGTGTCGGAGCTCTTCCATATAAGAGTTACACCTGCAGCTCCCGAGGGTGATACGGTGGCGGTGAGCTGGGTTGTCTCGCCGGGTTTGATGCTGACAGAAGTTTGTGAGAGTGTGATTGCTGTAGGAGCAGCAGAGAGCACGGTTACCTTGCAGGTAGCTTTCTTGCCGCTGCCATCCTTTGCCTTGGCAGTAATGGTGGATGAGCCAGCTGCCTTGGCATAGAACACGCCATCGTCGAGCACCATCACGGCGGAGGTATTGCTGCTTGTCCACTCTACCTCTTTATTGCTTGCATTAGTAGGCGTGATGGTGGCTGTGAGGTTGAAGTTGTTGCCCTTGCCTACGCTGAGTGTGGTGTAGTTTAGAGCCACCTTGGTGACAAGCTGGGTGACGGTAATCTTGCAGGTGGCTGACTTGCCCGAACCATCGTTGGCAGTTGCCGTGATGGTGACGGTACCAGCGGCTTTTGCGATTACCTTACCCGTCTGATCAACGGTAGCTATGCTGGTGCTAGAGCTCTTCCATGTCAGCGAAGCATCGTGCGCACCGGCAGGAGTAACAGTGGCAGAGAGCTGCAAAGTGGCTCCTGAGTTCATGGTGGCAGTTGTCTGGCTCATGGTGATGCCACTCACAAAGGATGATGAACTGTAGTAATACTCGAAAGCCTTGGTGCCGCCTACTTCGCCTAAAATGAGGTAGGTGTTTTCTGCTCGGTACAAATTATACACCTTATTTAGTGTTCCCGAAGCATCATAGATGAGTACAAAGCCCTGAAAGGGATGGTACTCGTATGTGTAGCCAGTGCCCAACGAACATTTTCCGTCGGCAGAGAAGGTGATTTCACTCCCCCCCTTTGTACGCCAGGTTCCAGTAATCTTGCTGTTGTCAATGGCATTGGCAGAACTGACAAGGTTGATGGTTTGCAAGGGTAGGTCACCCTTTGCTGTGGCCACGACTTTTGCCACATCACCCACGCTGACTTTTCCGTCGTTGTTCATGTCGCCCAGTACGACGGTTTGGGCACTCGTCTGCATCATGCCAAGCAAGCACAATGCGATAGCAAAGAACATTTTCTTCATAACTGTTTATTGAATTGAGGTTAATAAATTATGTTCACTTCAAAGCAATAAACCACTTATCCGAATACGGCTCACGCCAAATACCTCGTTTGAATGTGGACACAAGAAAAGCGTAGGCTTTACTTGCTGTTTCCCCGAGGTATTTGGCGTGACCCGTATCTATAAACAAGTTCGACCTACGCTAATGCGTAGGCATCCACAGAACTTATTCGTATAGATACGCCTTTCTAATCGCCAAATTTTCGGGGCATAACCGAATAAATAGTAAA
>JAKSLO010000115.1 GCA_024401185.1 Bacteroidaceae bacterium
ACTTCCTAATAACTTCCATAAGGTGGGAAACTTCAGTTATTTACCGATTGCCACACAAAACCATCAAAGGGAGGCGGCAAGGAAAGGCTACAGGTTAGCCGAGTCGAGAGACTTCTCCTGCAAAGGATGCCCTTCTTTGAGGAAGAACAGCTTATAATACGAGATGAGCAAGGTGGTGAGAGGCAAAGCTATGATGAGACCTATGAGGCCGAGAAGGCTGCCCCACACCGAGAGTGAGAGCAGGATGACGGCAGGTCGGAGACCCATGATGCGACCCATGATGCGAGGAGTAAGGAAGACATCCTGCGTGCCCTGTACAATGAGGAAGACGATGAAACAATAGAACACCAGAAGCCAGAAGCTCTCACCTGTCTGATTCGACTTGAGAAGGCACAGCATGAGTGCCGGCACTACACCCAGAGTCTGCAAGTAGGGCACCAGATTGAGCACACCAATAAACATGCCAAGGCCAACCGCCATGGGAAGCCCCACGATGAGGAAGCCCACCGAGAACATGATACCCACCAAAAGGGCAATGAGCGACTGACCACGAAAATAGGCATGCATGCTGTGCTGCACATCCTTGAATATCATGCTCGCCGTGTAGCGATGCGACTGTGGGACGAGGTGCAGAAAGCCCCAAGACAAACGCTCATAGTCCATTAGGATAAAGAACAGGTAGAGAAGTACGAGCATGGAACCCAGCACGCCTTTTAGAAAACTGAACGCATTGGTAACGAGTGTCCACAAGTAGTTGGTTCCCACTTGCATAATATCCACTATATCCTTGTCTTGGAAGAACTCCGAAAGCGTCTTCTCATCCAGGTTGAGTCGCAGATACATATCGATGTCGGAAGCCAAGGGCGACTGACCAAAAGACTGCACCATGTTGACAATCTCACCACGAAGATGAGCCAGCTCACGCAGCGTGGGCGGAACGGCAATGGCCAGTATGCCACCCACCACGGTCAGGAACAGCAGGAGTGCCAGAATGATGCACGGAATGCGGAACCGCAAACGACACTTGTACTGGAAGAAGGTGACGATGGGATAGATGACATAAGCCAGCAGCCAAGCCACAAAGAAAGGCAGCAGCACGGTGCGAAGGGTACGCAGCAAGAAATAGCCTGCCACGATGCAAACCAGTACGACAAGGCCACGTACGAAGATATCAAAAGTAATTTCCTTTTTCAATGTGTGGGTTGTTTTATTCAGGGAGGGAATGTAAGTCCCCATCCTGTTGTTAGTATTCTGTAAGCTGACCTATGCGACTAAAGTCCACCAACTATGAAAGCCGAAGGGCTCGACGAAGTCAACTATGAACTATGAACTATGGACTATGAACTATGGACTATGAACTATGAACTATGGACTATGAACTATGGACTATGGACTATGAACTATGAACTATGAACTATGAACTTTTGCCAAATTGTAGCAATGCCTGCAAAGGGGTTCGTACTCCATCTTCTCGCCCAGCAATACCTGCTTGTCACCCTCTACAATTCGATGTGACACGTATGCCAGCGAACCGCAACGCACGCAAATGGCATGCACCTTGAGCACATCGTCGGCAATGGCGCACAATGCAGGCATGGGACCGAAAGGCTCGCCACGGAAATCGAGGTCGAGACCGGCAACAATGACACGCACGCCACGGTTGGCAAGCTGGTTGCACACGTCCACGATGCCAGCATCAAAGAACTGTGCCTCGTCGATGCCCACCACATCAATGTCATCGCCCATCAGCAATATGCTGGCCGAGGAGTCAACAGGCGTGCTGGGGATGGCGTTGCCCTCGTGGCTCACCACATTCTGCTCGCTATAACGCACATCGATGGCAGGCTTGAAAATCTCCACTCGCTGACGGGCAAACTGGGCACGCTTCATGCGACGGATCAGCTCCTCGGTCTTGCCCGAGAACATAGAACCGCATATCACCTCTACCCTTCCGCGGCGCATCATCTCGCCATTGGTCATTTCAGAGTTCATAGTTCATTATTCAGATTTCAAAGTTCAGTAACTTGACGGATTCCTTCTCCGTAAATCCAGAATCCAGCAAAGTCCTATTTTCAATGCAAAAATACAACTTCTGCCGACAATTCTAACACAAAAGTAGTGGAAAAGCAAAAAAAAAGTGAGAAGACATCAAATAATTATGAATTATGAATTATGAATTGTGAATTATTTCGTACTTTTGTATTATGGGAACATTGTATTTAGTACCCACTCCGGTGGGAAACTTGGAAGACATGACGATGAGGGGCCTGCGCATTCTCAAGGAAGCCGACCTTGTACTGGCAGAGGACACGCGCACCTCGGGCATTCTTTTCAAGCACTTCGACATTCATACCCCATTGCAGTCATACCACAAGTTCAACGAGCACCAAACCGTCAACTCCGTGGTTGAGCGCCTCAAGGCTGGCAGTACCATTGCAGTGGTGAGCGATGCAGGGACTCCTGGCATCAGCGACCCTGGTTTCTTGCTGGCACGCGAGGCTTGCAGGGCAGGTATAGAGGTCATCACACTACCTGGAGCCACAGCCTTTGTCCCAGCCCTGGTTTCATCGGGACTGCCATGCGACAAGTTCTGCTTCGAGGGCTTCCTGCCCCAGAAGAAAGGACGACTCACTCGCTTGGAGCAGTTGCGCGAGGAGACACGCACCATCATCTTCTACGAATCGCCCTACCGCATCACCAAGACGTTGCAGCAGTTCATCGACGTCTTTGGCTGCGACCGCCTCGTATCGGTATGCCGTGAAATATCAAAGATACATGAGGAGAGCGTCAGAGGAACCTTGCAAGAGGCATTGCATCACTTTGAGGAGCACGAGCCGAGAGGTGAGTTCGTAATCGTGCTGGCTGGAGCTGACGACGCGTCAGCACAAACCCCTGCAAGCCATGCCACCGACCCAGACGAGGAGGAAGGTAACGAAAACCCCTCCACCAACCAGGATGGCGAGACCGAAAGGGGCGACAGGCTTCGCGAGGAGAAGATGCGCCAAAGAGAGGAGAAGCGCAGGCTTCGCGAAGAGAAGAGAATAAGGAAAGAAAACAGAAATCAAGATAAAAGAAGCAGAAACTTAGACGTTTAGTACAAATATGAAAAAACTATTTATCTTAGCCCTCAGCTCAATGATGCTGACAGCTTGCAGTACAGAGAAAGCACAGAATGATGACGCTCAGCGTCAGATAGACTCGCTCAAGGCCGTCAATGCCAATCAGGCCAAGGAGTTGGAAGACTTCATGCAGATTGTTGACCAGGTCAACGAGGGTTTCCGGATGATCAAGGAGGCAGAAGGCCGCGTTGACATCAAGGATGCCAATGCCGAAGGCGTAGGCAAGGAGCAGATTGCCGAGAACATGCAGTTCATCGATGCCACCATGAAGCAGAACCGCGAACTCATTGAGACGCTCAAGAAGAAGCTCTCAAGCTCGTCGGCCAACCTGAGCAGCCTGCAAAAGCAGATTGAACTGCTTGAGAAGGAGATGACCGAGCAGAAGGCACGCATACAGGAACTGGAGATACAGTTGCAGGAGCGCGACATCGTCATTGCCGAGCAGGCACAGACCATTACCCAGCTCAACGATGACGTAAACACCCTCGTAGCCGAGAACGAGGAGAAGACCGCCGAGGTGGCTGCCCAGGAGAAGGAACTCAACAAGGCATGGTTCGTGTTTGGCACCAAGAAGGAGCTGAAGGAGCAGAAGATTCTGGACAACGGCGATGTACTGAAGAACGGTGAGTTCAACAAGGGTTATTTCACCCAGGTTGACATCCGATACGACAAGGACATACGCCTCTACTCCAAGAGCGCCAAGATACTCACCACACACCCTGCAGGCAGCTACCAGCTCACCAAGGATGCCAGTGGCGAGTACGAGCTGCACATCACCAACCCCACACAATTCTGGGGCACCAGCAAGTACCTCGTAGTGCAGGTTAAGTAGTAACTATGCCTTCCAATATTTAAACAAAGTACAATTTTGAAGACAAGCAGAAGCAAGCATTATAACTCAAGTCGTTCGTCATTGCCTTTTGAGGAGGGAATGACGAACGTCAAGTATCATAACGTCATCGACTCGGGTCCCGAGAAGGCCATACTGGTGGGTCTCATCACTCCCAGGCAGGACGAGCGCACCACGCAGGAGTACCTCGACGAACTGCAGTTCCTGGCCGAGACGGCAGGAGCCGAGACCGTGAAGCGCTTCACCCAGCGTGCCAATGGTCCAAGCAGCGTGACCTACCTGGGTACGGGTAAGTTGCAAGAGATACGTGCCTACATCGTGGCCGAGGAGGATGCCGAGCGCGACATCGACATGGTCATCTTCGACGATGAGCTCAGCGCCAAACAGCTACGCAACATCGAGGCCGAACTGAAGGTGAAGATTCTTGACCGCACAAGCCTCATTCTCGACATCTTTGCCATGCGTGCACAGACGGCCAATGCCAAGACACAAGTTGAGTTGGCACAGTACCGCTACATGCTGCCACGTCTGCAACGACTCTGGACGCACCTTGAACGACAAGGTGGTGGCTCAGGTGGCGGTGGCGGAAAAGGCAGCGTGGGACTGCGTGGACCGGGTGAGACGCAGTTGGAGATGGACCGCCGTATCATCCTCAACCGAATGTCGCTGCTCAAGGAGCGACTGGCTGAGATAGACCGACAGAAGACCACACAGCGCAGCAACCGTGGACGCATGATACGCGTGGCCTTGGTGGGCTATACCAACGTGGGCAAGAGCACGCTCATGAACATACTCTCCAAGAGCGAGGTGTTTGCCGAGAACAAGCTCTTTGCCACCCTCGACACCACGGTGCGAAAGGTCATCATCGACAACCTTCCCTTCCTGCTTAGCGACACGGTGGGCTTCATACGCAAACTGCCCCACGATTTGGTCGATTCGTTCAAATCGACACTCGACGAGGTGCGCGAGGCCGACCTTTTGATACACGTCGTTGACATCTCGCACCCCGACTTCGAAGACCAGATCAAGGTGGTAGAGAAGACACTTGCCGACCTGGGCTGTGCCGAGCATCCCACCATGCTGCTCTTCAACAAGGTGGATGCCTACCGATGGGTGGAGAAGGAGGCAGACGACCTCACCCCTGCCACCAAGGAAAACATCTCGCTTGAGGAACTGATGAAGACGTGGATGGCACGCATGAATGGCGACTGTTTCTTCATATCGGCCACCGAGCGTACCAACATGGACGACTTCAAGGACATACTTTACAAGAAGGTGCGCGAGCTGCATGTGCAGAAGTACCCCTACAACGACTTCCTCTTTCAGCACTACGAAGCTGACGATGCGCAGTAAGAGTGGGGGCTATCAGGAAGACGTGATGACCATTAGGAAGACGTAGGGAACATTAGGACGTCGGGAGGAACATTAGGACGCGTCCCGATACATTCCCGATACATTCCCGATATATTCCCGATACATTCCAGAGGAACTAAAGCGGATTATCTGCAAGCTTTGATGCTGTCACAGATTACCGTAATCTTCTGACTGGCATCGCGCAGCTCAACCACCGTCAGTTTTATCAACTCGCCATTTTTCACCTTGAAGATATCGGCATCCTTGTACACACCTATCTCGCGGCACTCCAGCAACGTCCTGAAACTGACGCTCACCTCGTCCACATTCACAATATCGAGCAGCCAAACGCGCTCACCCTGCGTCACCACGAGTGTGTCCTCGTGTGCACGGGTGGTACGTTCCACCCTACCATCAACCATGCTGTAGGGTCCGTCTTGCACGAACTCGTCCTGCACACGCAGGTAAGCCTTGTAGGTGGCATTCTTTTTTTTGCCTCGCTTACTCTTCTTCTCCTTCTTGCCCTTGCCTGCCTGCACCAACTCCGTGCCCCAATGGGCAAAGGCACACACCATGCTGCCCATTCCTGTCAGGGCAAACAAGGTCACTACACAAAACACTAAACGTCTCATAGATATTATATTGTTTTCTTTTTTTGGGGGGATTCATGAATGGCTCCTAACTTCATTCATTTTTCTGCGCACCGTACAAGACCTTCCAGCCCGAAGCTTTGCGATAAGCATCCTCTGCGCCAGAAGGCACCAAAAGACATATGTCGTGGCGGTCGAACACACTGGCGGCACGCGGTGGCACGCTCGACTGGCATTCCACACGTTCCAGCTCGGGGCACTCCATAAAGGCATACACACCCACAGATGTCAGCGAGGCTGGCAGAGTGATGCTGCGCAGGTTACGACAGTTATAGAATACACCGCGCCCCATCTGCACAAGCGAGTCGGGCAAGTTCAGTTCCCTCAGCGAGCGACAGCTCACAAAGGCATCCTGCCCTATTTGTTGGAGAGAGGCTGGCAGAACGACCTCCGACAAGTGGTAGCAATCTACAAAGCATCCTCTCGACAGGATTTTGACGGACGGTGGTATGCTGACCGAAGAGAGAGTAGTATCGGCAGCAAACACATATTCGCCCAACTGCTGCACGCTGGCAGGCACCGATATGTGGCGTAAACGGTAGCAGTTCCTGAAGGCATCGCTGCCAATGCTACGTATGGTGGCAGGCAAGGCTATGGTAAGCAAACTGTCGCAGCCCATGAATGCACTGTCGGCAATGGCCGTTATGGTGTATATCTCGCCTTCATATTCCACCGTACCAGGCACAAACATCTCTCCATGATAACAAGCATCGTCGGCTGCCACGATAGCAGCCGAAAGACTGTCATGCGACAGTACCTTGAGATGTAGCACATATCCGTCGCGCAACACCGTATGAAAACACGTGCCTGTAGTGTCCTTATGCCTCTGCCACAGTACAGTTCCCATCACGGCAAGCACCACAAATATGGCACAAGCCCCAATGGCGCGACGCATATAACCGCGCCTGTTCATTTCGTTCAGCATATCTTCCACAGAGGCAAAACGACACGAGGCATCCTCACTCAAGGCGCGACGCATCAACTTGCGATAATGACGGGGCAAGGGTGTGCACTCGTCTATGTACCTCATGAGGCTACCCACGGCATAGATATCAGTACGTGCCGTAAGCACCCCCTTTCCGCTCATCTGTTCGGGCGCAGCATACATAGGGGTGCAGCCTTCCGTAAATGGAGCACTGTCGGTATGACAAAAACCGAGATCGATTACCCTTACGTCACCGTTGACCGTAGTCAGCAGTATGTTGCTGGGGTTGATATCAAGGTGCAGCAACTGTTTGGCATGAAGCACCCCGAGTGCCTGCAGCAGTTGCGAGAGAAACCTATGCAACTTGTGCGGGTCGGCAAAATACTTCGGGTTGCTTTGCAGACGTTGTTTGAGCGATTCGCCATCTACATACTCCATGACGATGCTCACCTCATTGTCTGTTTCATGCCTTGTGTAATAACGTGGAAAATATTCGCTGTCAAGGCTTTGTCCCACCTCGAACTCCTTACGGAACAACTCAAGGTAATACGCCTCGTCCGAAAACTCCGGACGCAACACCTTCTGAAAATAAAACCTGTTGTCACGAAACAATTTATATGCCTGACATGTAGAACCAGATACAGCGATATGCATACGGTTCTCCACCATGGTCATTTCTGACAGATGTACGTTGCCCGGCAAAGGTCCCGATTCTACGCCCTCCTGCATATCTTACAACTCTTTAGAAAGATGAAAAAAACGTATGCCATTTTTTTGTCCACAAACGTAATTGGTGGGTGGCAGCCCCTGGCTTACAAGACAAGTCAAGACGAGTGGCATATCGTCAATAAAGGTATGGCAATGAAATGTGTCGCCCTCGCGGAGCTTGCTCTTCTTCGATTCAAGCACGGTAAAGAGGTCCTGCCCCTCAAAGCGTACCACAACATCACGTCCTGGATTCCACAGCAGGCGCAGCATATCACCGCTACGCAACTCACTGACATGCGTCTTTCTTCCATCGCTTCTTCCACTCTGCACATCACTTATGTCTGTGCAGACAAAGTGCTTCCAGTCCTTATAACCCACATAGTGTGCCAGGATGTCAAGCGAAGCCTCTCGCAGTTCACTCACCTGATCACTCTGGTATCCCCAAAATCGACGCAAGGTGGTGCTACTGATGTGTTCACGATGGCGCAGCATGATATTCTCCTCCAATCGGACAAAATCACCATATTGCCGAAGTGGAAGCCCCAACACACGCTCTACCTCTGAACGCAACAACGCATATTGTTCATGTATGTTTTTGTCCATTCTCTTAAATGTTATTCCTTAAAAGCGACGCAAAGTTACATATAAATCCCCACAAAAACAACTGTTTACTCCATTAACCTTGATTAGGAAGATTTAGGAAGGGCATGCATTCGCTGAAAAGTGCTAATTTTGCATCGTTCTTAGCACGGCAACTTCGTGCGAAAAGGCAAAAGCAAAAGTTGAAAAGGGTCATTGCAGCAGAACTGCATAATGATTCTTGTCTTGTTTTATTTGAAAACTATTAAGGTTCAATAGTTCGTTAAAATTTGATTAATCACGCAGCGTCCGAGACGCCATAATAT
>JAKSLO010000116.1 GCA_024401185.1 Bacteroidaceae bacterium
GGTGCGATGAAGAAGTAAAAGAGAGAAGAGAGGAGAGCAGAGAGAAAAGAGAAGAGAGTCTTCCTTTTCACTTCTCGCTTGCGAGAATACGTCTGTAAAAAATCAGGTTTAAAATCTTAACTAAAGCAGCAACTCACGTTGGAGTTTGGAGCGGGATATGGAAGGCGCAGTTTAGAGCAATATCGTCGTTTCTACTTAAGTTTCAGAGATTTGGGAATTGCGAACGCGCGCGTTCGTAATCTGACATGGACTCATTTACGCATCATTATGCGTGAAGCAACTCCAGAAGGAAGACAATGGTATCTTAAGGAAGCATCCGAGCAGATGTGGAGTACACGCACTTTGGAGCGGAATGTTTCCACTCAATACTATGGTCGCATGATGGCTTCTCAACGCCAACAACTGGAGCAAGGGTGTTCCAGGCAGCGTTGAGCCGGTTGTCCGTGACGCAGTAGGGGCTATTGCTCTTGTGCCTTCTCGCGGTTGATCATGTCAAGAATCATCTCGCCCTCGAACTTGCGGTTGATTTCCAGTCTTTCGGGGTCCTCCTTGACAATGAGATAATAGTTCTGATTATGCCGCTTGTAGGCATCGTAGCCAAGAAATGCCAAAGCCCGGCTGATGGCATAGGCATTATACTTGTTGCTGCGAAATCCCATGTTGCCCAGCTCTTGGAGAATCTGCCCGGCCGTCCATGCCATGCATCGCTCCTCCTCCATAGGTTTGCGGAAGAAGGAACTGATCAGTTCTGTCACATCGTCTGGCTCTATGTAGTTCATGTTTCTCTGCGTGATGAATTCGCTCTCTTGTGCTGTGGGCTTGCTGCTGTAGCCATGCCTCAAGAGGTATAACGCCATGGCATAGGCACGCTCATACTGAAGCGGCACCTCGTGGAAATCGACGTAGCCCACCATCTCTATGGGGAAGTATCTGCGACTGCCCTGTATGTCCTTGATGAAGTGCGTCTCGTTGGCAGCGGCAATAAGGGCAGCACGTCGTTCCCTGCGCTCGCGGAAGTGCCCGTAGGCGTCGCGCTCATTGCTGATGGTGCTCGTCACCACATACTTGCAGGCATCGCTCTTGGCATTGTTGCCAAACGAGAACTCATCGAGGAAGATCAATGCAAATTCAGACAGCGAGATGATGAAATCCTTATCGACCTTGGTGCTGGGATTTGCCTGGTAGAGGTAGTCACTAAGCCCGGGAGGCAGGATGTGACGTACGAAATACGTCTTTCCCTTGTGCTGCTCGCCCACAAGCACAAGCATCAGGTTATGCTCGCTTATCTGGCCGCTCATCATGCCCACCAACCCTATGAACCATTTGCGCATAAAATGGATGCAGACATCGCGCTCCTGCTCGTTGACAATTTTTATGTGACCGAAAAACTCGGCGATGGGGTCATCCTTGAACACTTCGTTCTCGATGTCATCACCCTCGTGAGGCTGCCAGGCAGGAAGGCTGTCCAGCCAGATGTTCACGGCGTCATAGTCGTTCACCACATGCTTGCTGTTGAGGATTGACAGGATGTCCGTCTTGTTGAGACTGATGCCTTCCAGTTTCATCTTGCAGTAGATGGTGTCCACGTCTCTTTCATTGACGGGGTGCCATTTGCCCTCCTCCATCATCTCCGTGCGGTCGGTCCATACGTTGTGGCGAAGCTGATACTGACCCTTGATGTGGTCGATAGCCTTCTGCATCTTGTTTGCCGTGCTCTCACGTTTCTCTTCCTTGCTCTTCCTGGGTCGCCCCAGAGGCATTGAAACATCCACGCCATGGTCTTTGCATAGCTGGTAGAATGTGCCGATGCTTACGCGTCCGAGCGAGGTCTTCAGCACGTTGTCAAAATGCTTGTTGCAGTCTTCGGCCGAGTAGTTGGGGTGGAGCCGGCAAACTCTGTGCAGATAATCTCTGCCTTGCTCCCCGATGTTGGCCAGGGCAAAGAACAATTGCTGGTACTCACTGAATGAGGGGGCGACGTCAATGCCGCCCTCCTCGATACGTCTTACGACGATTTCTAATTTTTCGTTATCAGTCATATTCCTTCTTATATTTTGGGTTTATGTAACATGTGGGGTCGTGGGGCAGGAAGCATGAGCGTGTAATGTCAGAACCGCTCTGATCCAGCTCGATGCCATGCTCAAAGACGAAATAGCGGGTGAGCCACTGGAACTGTTCCTTGAGGGTGCTCCCCCATGCTTCGTTGCGTACAAGGAAAGCCTTCACTCCAAGTGCTGAGGGTGAGGTGAACACCAGGGCACTCTCTACGTGCCTGTCATGGATGAAGATGTTGCGCACGCGCTGCACATCCCCGTCATCTGCCAGGTTGTCCACGTCGGCCACAATGAAACCGCTTTCCGCGATAAGGTTTCTGGAGTTGCGGTAGCTGAATGTGCCGGCAGGGGTAACGTATTCGAAGCCGATGACTTTGAACTCCTTCTTTTTCTTCTCGTCGATAATCTTGCGAAGCTGCTCCGTGGCGTACTTGGCGCGCTCGCCGACGATGTAGTCAAAGACCGACTGTATGTCCATTGTGCCGATGGGGTTGTTGCATGGCACCGCGACGTTTGTATGGTTGAAACGTCCTGTGGGGAAATATGAAAAATTACGGTTACTTTCCATAATCGCCTCCCTCCTTTGCACATGGTGTGTAGCGTTCCTCCAGCATCTTGTTGATGTCGGAAACCTTGTAGAAAATCTTTTTCCCGAGCTTGGAGTAGCCAATCTTTCTGTTGGTACGCCATGTCTGCAATGTGCGCTGACTGATGTGCAGCAAAAGCATCACCTCCTGACCGTCAAGCCAGGCGCTTGAAATGAAATTGTCTTGGGTTGTTGCCCAGTCTTTATTGTTCATAAACATTTTAATTCGGCTTTTACCCTCGGTTTCACACAAGGGGGCCTGACCGACTCGAGGGAAGTGAAACCGGCCTTCGGAACTATCGCATGACCATTTTCCCTCTTGAAGGATGTACAAAGGTACGGCTAATCTGTGGTGTTAACAAAGAAAAAAGTAGATTATGTATTTTCGTAATAAACAAGAATACAGCGCGTTGTAGTTTGTGAGAAATGTTGAAAAGTAGATTGAAAAGCATGAAAGTAGATTGCAAATCAGGAAAAAGTAGATTGTTCTAACAGTTGCAATCTACTTTTTGTGGAAACTCAATCTACTTTTCTCAAATAGTAGATTGCAGGTGTGTTCAGAAAACAAAAAAGTGTATTGGCGTTTGAAAACCAATACACTTTTAGGGCTGTGTGAGTAAAAATGTGCGATAAGAAATCTACTTTTTTTACGCTATATTATTAACTAAATCCTCATCGTTACTACTTAAAAGCAGGTTGCTGACAGCAGAAATGAAGTTTTTGACCATTTTTGAGTCCTTGTCGTATTTACTGCTATTCTTGCTAACGCCTGCGTATTTTGTGGTTTTATGTTTGCCGTTATAATTCTTTATGAAATATTCCGTAGCTCTCTTGATGTTATGTGGTAATGCCCATTTGCCAAAGATGTATTCATAAAGTCCCATTTCTCTATGATTGAAACCTATAGGTAAAACTTCGTCAAAGTGACTGACAACATACCTGATCTTTTTGACCAGTATGGGGTTATTTCCCCATAGTTCCTTTTCCTCGGTAGTGATGTCATTTTTTTCAGAACATATTTCGATAATAAAAAAGTGATCCATAGAGGCACGGTTCTGTTTGTGAAACTCACCTTGGGCAAAGCCTTCTTCTGAAGCGTATGTCCTATAGCTTTGATAGGCGGGGTTAACCGCTTTCAAATTTTCCACAACGTCTTCCGTGAAGAGAAAGAATTGATTTTTTAGGCGCTTGTATGCTTTGCGTCTGTATACGTCCAATACGTACAAGCTTTTTATAGGGTCATTGGCGATTTCTTTCTCTTCTTCCAGTATGTTAGTACAGATGTTCAAACCTTCCTCCTCTGCTTGGAAGAACTTGATCATTTCTGTGAAAAGTCCTTGTGCTTCAAGTGGATATGTTGACAAATCGAATAAATCCAATTGATAACTGTCCGTTCCTAACGCAGAACTTTCAAATACGGATTTTGGCTCTATTCCATATGCTGCGCATTTTGATGCGGACGGGTGTTTTCTTGTGCAGAATTTCGCGAAGATGGCCTTTAATGGCGACATGTGGCTGCGTGCATGCCTTAGCACTTCACTCGCAGAATTGTAATAGTCGTTATGGTCTGTCGAAAAATCACCGTTGAAAGTCTTTTCGAATTTGCGTAAGTATTCCAATTCCTTTTCCATTTTCTCTCGGGCTTCAGCAATGTAAGAGCCAAGTGTTTCTATTTCTTCAAGGTCCAAGTGTTTCATGTTTAGTGCACAGGCTAAACGACTTGCCCCTTGTGTCTCGAAATTCTTGACTATCGCTTTTATTTCGTTGAGCCTAATAAGGCTGGGCTCTATGTCTCTGTAGTAATATGCCTTAAGGCATTGCTCTTTAATGTTTTTTGTTTCTTGCATAATATGTTTGAAAAATAGTTGGTTTGTACTTTGTGTTATCACCTTCATTTGCAATCTCCTCTGCGTAGTTGTTTAGGGTTACGCACTCCTGTCGGCGTTCCTGCTCAGAGAAATGGCACCTTACGTGCACCACTCTCCGTGTAAGAGCCAGCAGGTTGACATTGCCTATGGCGTCGTAGCTTCTTCCTGCAATGATTATGCCACGCATAGGCATCAGCCAGTTGGGTTTGTGGCTGCGCAGCCATCGGTGCTTGGGGTTGTTGTGCACCCTTGCTGTTTCTGCCAGCTCTGCCTCTTTGGGTTGAAGTGCTTGTGTTATCCCCTTCGCGTTTGATATGTAAATTTCATTAATCATATAAAAAATATTTTATATTAAGAGGTGTGTTTGTATTACATATATAATATGATTTAAAAACTCATCTCCTGTTTAATAACGCAAAGGTAGCTATTATATTTTAAAGTAAAAAACTTTTTTTGAATTTATTATTAGTTTTTGTGTGTTTTTTTGGGTGGATTTTTAAAAAAGTTTCCCAAAATGCATAAAAACTATGTTGTTATTCAGTTAGTTAGTTAGTTGGTTGGTTGGTTGAAGTTTTCTAAAAAAGTGTATTTTGTATTAAAGGTGAAAAGTTTGTTTGTTGGTTTGTTTGAGATGTCCTGAAAGAAAACGTCCCAGCACTTTGATGTGCCGGGACGAAACTGTCTGCGCAAAGATAAGACGATTTTCTGGATGAAGCAAACTTTGAGGGGAAAATTGGGAGTTAAAGATTTTTGGGGAGTTAAGGGAAGTTAAAGGAAGTTATCGCTCCTTCGTCGCTTGGGAAGTTAAAGGACGATACGTTTGCTATATGTATTCAAGAAGCAAGACATTCGTCCCTTAACTTCCCTTAACTTCCCCTAACTTCCTTAACTTCCCTTACCTCCCTGTGTGCTGCTTCATGCCTTCGAAGAACTTCTGCTGCAACTGCTTGGCAAGCTGGTTGTCGGGGTTGAGCTTGAGTGCCTTCTCGTAGTTTTGCATCACGTCAAGGTAGTAACGCTGTCCGTTCGTGGCAGGATTCTGCACGATGCGCACCATGTAGAGGAAGCCACGCAGGGTGCAGATGTCCGACTGGTCGGCACCAGGCATCTGCTCCATCTTTTCGATGACGCGTCCTGCCTCCTCCAGCAGACCCTCGGTCTGTGGGGCCTGGGGGTTGGACACGGAGTAGCTGAGACTCTGCAATGTCATCTGGTACTTGGGTTGGATGCTGTCGGGAAACATCGTCTCGATGCGCTTCATCTCAGCCACACAGTTGAGCATGGCCTGTGGGGTAGGCTGCTGCTGCAGTTTGGCAAGCGACTGCCCCATGAGAGCCTGCATGCTGGGCTTCTGCTGGGCATGGATGGAAACTGATGCCATGAAAAGGATGGCAATGGACAACACGGTTTGCTTAAAAGTTTGAAATGTCATACGCTTTATTATTTTTAAGTGAAACAAATATACCTATGTAAAGAAAACGGTCGCGAGAGAGGTGTACGGGTTTGCCGTCAGCCTCATAGCGGACGATGTTGGTGCGTCCGAGGATGTTGCTCAGTGAAGAATAGATGATGATTTTGGGACTGAGCAGATAGGTGAGATTCAGATCTACGCTGTGCAAGGGGGGAGTGGTGCCCGTGGCGAAATGACGTCCGCTCGCATACGTGTCTGCCACGCCGATGTTGACCTTGCCTATGGCGTATTTGGCCGTAAGCCTGAAGTTGTGGCGCGAGGCATAGTGGGGGGTGCACAGCTCGGAGTAGTCGAGGTAGAGACGCTCTGAGAAGTTCAGCGAATAGGAGAACGTGGTAGTGAGATTCCGAAGGAGCGAGTGATTCTCCAGGAAGACGTCAACGCCCTTGCTCGAACCAAAGCCATGAAGCCGGTATGTGCCCTCCTGCCACAAGGGCAGCTGGTGGTATCGCTTCCAGTAGGATTCGATGCGCAGCAGGGTGCCCTGCGATTTGTATTGCACCGAGGCAATGGCATGGTCGGCTGTGCTCTGACCGGCACCGTGAGGGGTGTATGCGAGGTATTCGTCGGCTATGGTTTGGCTGTAGCGACCCGTGATGAGCGAGACCTGCCAGTTTTTGTTGGGGATGTAGCTCAGCGTGGCTCTTGGCATCAGCGTCCAGTTGGAGTGCATCTGCTCTGCCCTTGCCGACATGTTGAGGAACAAGTGTGGGATGATGCGCCACTGGGCATCCATGTGCGCTGCCAGCAGGTTGTAGTTGAGCTGGTAGCCATAGTCGTCGTATTGCATGTTGCTGTGGCGGATGTAGCTCTCAGCCCCGGCAGATAGCTTCAGCACGTCGTTACAAGACTTCTGCACCTCAGCCTTAAGATGCACCTCGTTGCGGAAGTCGTAGTAGTGGTCGCCAGCCTTTCTGGCATCGTCGATGTGGCTGATGACCGAGGAGTTTGCCATGCCGGCAAAGAAGGTGTAGCCGTGTCCCATCGATGCCTTGTAGGTGGCATTGGCATAGACGTTGTGCTCCTTGAGCGTGAGGTTGCGGTCATCGATGAGCTGTCCTGCCGTTGACAGGTCGTAGCCAACGTATGTCTTTATCACTCCCTTGTTGAGCTCTGCCTTGTATTGCGACTCACAGGACAGCTTGCGGTATGGGCTGCTGAAACTATCCCTGCCATGAAACAAGCGCTCGTATAGCCCCATGCTTGTCAGCGCCGCATTGAAGGAGAGGCTGCTATGCTGGTATGCCTTGGTGCCACCCAGGTTCCAATCCACCAACGATGCGCTCACGCCCATCTTGTCGCTGGTAACTGCGTCTGTGGTCTCCATGGGAAGCACGGCCGAGAGCGCCTGGCCATACTCACCGTTGTAGCCACCCAGCGAGAAGTTGATGCCCTTGAACAGGAAGGGAGAGAAGCGACCACGAACGGCTGTGTTTTCCGTGTGGGTGGTGTAGGGCACGAGGACGTGCATACCGTTGATAAAAGTCTGACATTCCTCGCTCTCTCCGCCACGCACGTAGAGCTTGCCGTCTTCGCCTACTTTCTGTGTGCCAGGCAATGTCTGCAAGGCTGCCACGATGTCGCCGCACGAGTTGCCCGTCATCACCACGTCAAGGGCATCCATGGTCTTGAAGTTGTTGCCCTTGCCAAAGCTGTATGTGCTGGCGGTAACCACCACCTCATTGATGGAACAGGCACGTTCGCTCATCAGGATGGTGATGCCAGAGAGCTGGCTGACGTTGGTTGTCAGCGTGTAGTCCTCGTAGCCGATAAAGGCAGAGCGAAGCGTTACCTCACCGGTGGCGTATGTGGTGAACGAGAAGTGCCCCAGCGAGTCGGCGAGGCATCCGTCGATGGTACCTTCTATATATACGTTAGTACCCACGAGAGGATCGTTGCCGTCGGTCACAACGCCCGAAACTACTGTCTGCGCTTTCGCATGACAGACTGCCAGAAGCAGTAAAATGATATGTGTGAATAAATGTTTCATGCCGCAAAGTTACGACATGAATCTGATACCTCCAAATTCTTGTGATAGATGGCTAAAAAGGCTGACTGAAAGCTAATTGAGCTGATGAATGACTAAGAAAAAGGACGAATGGCTAAGCAATGAATGACTTCATCTTAGGTACGAATGACCTGGAAACAGGTATGGTTTGGACGTTTTCTCCCAGTGTGAGTTGGTAGCCGTTTGAGTTGCCTCGTGCCGAGGTGATGTTGTTTGCATTTACCACGAACGAGCGATGGCACTGGAAGATGTTCTCGTATTCTTTCAGCTCCTCAATGGCATTCGACAGCGTGGTGTGAATCTCAGCAAAGGTAGGCTTGTCCTCTTTCAGGTAACAGACCGAGATGTTGTTCTTCTGCGCCTCAATGTAGAGCAGGCTGTTGATGGGAATCAGGAGGTCGTTTCCGCGCACACTTGTGTCATGGATGGTTATGGTGACATCCTTCTGCTCTTCTGTGGTGTTGCGCAGCAATTCCTCCATTCTCTCCTTCA
>JAKSLO010000117.1 GCA_024401185.1 Bacteroidaceae bacterium
TTCTCTTGCTCAAAATATTTGCAAAACTCATCGATAATACAGAAAATTTCAGTAATTTTGTCCTTGGTAATCATAGCGGTATTCTTTAGTTTCCTTGTTTTGTGGATATTACAAAGTTACTAAAAATACCGCTATTTACCAAATATTCAGATAGTTATATTCGTTAAACTATCTTAAAGCAAAGACCTTCCTTATCCCGAACTGGGGTATCACTTTTGCAGAAACTCATCACAAATCAACCAATAGAAGAACAAACTCTTAGTTTATAATTTGGTAGTTTCATAATAATGTGTTACTTTTGCACAGGCAATGTTGCAACAACCAATCTTTGCCAGGATAGAACGGGATTAACTAACAAAAATGCCATAAGAAAAAACCAAAATACAACAGACCTATGAAAAGCGTTTCAAAAGGAATACTATCGCTCATCGGATTCTTCATGTCCGTACATGTATGGGCACAAACAGAGAGCTATTACCTCATACACAGCAGCGGCAATGTGCTGGGTTGCGGAACAGACAGCCGTGCCGTACTAAAGGCACCCAACGACAAATCACTTCAACCACTTAGCTTTGAGAGGCAGAGTGATGGCAGCTACCTCATCTCTATTGAGGACGACTATTCCGACCGGCTCTATCTGAGCCTGGGCACCAGCAACGCATGGAGCACCTTCTTCCTGAAAGATGCCAGCACCAACCGCGCTCGCTACACGCTGGAGAAAAACGGCCAATACACCAAGCTGAAAAATGCCAATACGGGCAAGTATCTGGGCACCGATGACAACAATGCCGGATCAAGTACCTTCTCGGACAAGTCGGGTTCGGACACCAAGCACCTGTGGGTCATGGCCGATGATCCAAACTACAAGATTCCCGTCGATACAATCTCCTACCCCATTGTGATAGATGCCAAGCGACAGCAAAACGAAGGCTGGGGCGTAAGCCTGTGCTGGTGGGCAGGTCAATGCGGCAAGTGGAGCGACAAGAAGATTGACCAACTGGTGGATTGGATGGTAAGCCCCACGGGATTGAACTGGAACCTCTTCCGCTACAACATTGGCGGTGGCGACGACCCCAACTGGAAGAACTGCACCCAGCACCACATGGACGCAGGCAAGGGACGCAGAGCCGAGATGGAAGGATTCCAGGATGAGCGAGGAGGCGAATACCATTGGGAGCGCGACGCGGCACAGCGCAAGATTATGCTCAAGATCAAGGAGAAACGTCCCGATGCCGTGTTTGAGGCCTTCAGCAACAGCGCCCCATGGTGGATGACCGTAAGCGGTTGCGTAGCAGGCAATGCCGAGGGTGGAAAAGACAATCTGAAGAAAGAATACTATGAGGATTTTGCCGACTACCTGGTGGAGGTGTGCAAGCACTACAAGGAGCAGTACGGCATAGAGTTCAAGACCCTGGAGCCCTTCAACGAAGCCATGACAAGCTACTGGCATAAGAGCGGCGTGCAGGAGGGGTGTCACTTTAACGTGGCCAGCGAGATTGCCTTCCTCAAGGTATTAGCCCCCAAACTGAAAGCCAGTGGCCTGAACACCAAGATTAGTGCCAGCGACGAAACCAGCGTGATGGATGCCCTCGGGTCGATGCGCGAAATGATGAAGGACGGAATTGCCAACGAGGTGGCACAGTTTAACACCCACACCTATGGAGCCAGTCATGCGGCACGCAGCCAGTTTGGCTCGCTGTCGAGAGCCGCCGGAAAGGCATGCTGGATGAGTGAGACGGGAGCCGGTGGCACGGGTATTGGAGGCAATCTGAACATGACACAACGCCTCTTTGATGACGTACGCTACATCTGTCCCGACGCATGGATTGACTGGCAATACATGGAGGAAGCCAACGACCAATGGTGCTTCGTGAAAGGCAGTTTTGCCAACGCCACGGTCAGCAAGGTAAAGAACTACTATGTGCGTCAACAGGTCACAAGATTCATACCTTCTGGCTATACCTTCGTTACAAGCCTGAACGAGCAATCGCTTTCGGCCATCAACCCAAGTGGCGACACCCTGGTAGTGGCCCTGCTCAACACGGGTACGGAAACATACCACCGCATCAGCCTACCCATGGCAAAGGTGGACGGGGAAGTAAAGGCATGGCGAACCAGTAACGCTGAATCGCTGAAAAGCCTCTCGGCAAGTACTATTATAAAAGAGGAGAGCGACAGCGTGCTGATAGTCAAACTGCCAGAGGCCAGCCTCACCACTTTGATTATACCCATCTATACGAAAATGGCAGAGAGCGAGGAACTCGTGGCTGGCGATACCTATCTTATCATTCCGCAGAGCAATGCCACCCAGGCCGTGGGAGTGGTGGGAACAGGTGTGAAATTGGTGACCATTGACGCCAGCGACCCCTCTCAGCAATGGATTCCCGAAGAAGATGCAAGTGGAAGCCTTCGCCTAAAGAACGGAAAAGGTCAATATGTTACCACCAGCAGTTCGTATGCCTTATCGCTGAGCAATACCAATAAGAGCAAAACACAGTTGTTTGACATTGATAAAGTGGACGGAATATTCTCACGCATCATACTGCATGGCGATGCCAACCATCGTGGATGGGACCTTCAGGGTGCAACGTCAGTAAGCGGAACTCCCTTAGGGCTATGGGCTTACGGCACATCTGCCGATGCCGACACCCGTCAGTTCCAGTTTGTACGCATCAAGAGCGCAGAAGAGATGACCGACGGCATTAGCGACATTATTGATGCAGAGAACGTAACAATTAACCCACAAACGGAGGAACTTCAGGAAAGGTGTGCAATCTATGACCTTTCGGGTCGCAAGATGACATCAAGTACCTTGAAGAAGGGAATCTACATAAAAGGTGGTAAAAAGGTGACGTATTAAGTTATTCATCCCATGATGTAGTGCAAAAAGGTGGGGAAAAGGTGACATTTGCGTAAGTATGGTCACCAAATGCACACCTAATTGAAGCCTGCAACAAGGAAGCAAAGCAGAAATGTCACTAAATGCACACCTTTTGAAGGGTACAACTCACGGGTTAGGTAACGAATTGCACACCTTGAAGTGCGGAATCGTCACTCTTTGCACACCAAAGTGCAGGCCTTTCCCACCAGAAAAGAGGCAGAACGTCACTAAATGCACACTTAGAAGTGCCTGTAAAAGGTCACTAAATGCACACTTAATGGCGCGAAATAGGTTTAAAAACAATCATAACCAACTAATTAATAACCATTTAAAGTACTAAACTAATGAAAAAGAACAAATTTGACGGTTTTTCGCGCAGATTGAGGGAATGCCTTAACCTGCGATGGAAAGGTGTGCTTATGGTTACCTTTGCAGTAAATGCCAGCTCACAAGCACAAGAGGTAACCTTTTTCACACCACGTACAGTGCGCATTGTAAAGCAAGCTCCCGATACAAGTAAGGAGACAGGGCTCTCGCTTGTGGTGACAGCTCAACCCCAAAACGTGAAAATAACCGAAAAGACGGTTGGAAACGTCACAACTTACACATCTTCCGAACTTATCGTGACCGTTGACAAAGGTGTGCAAACCGTTACCTTCTCGGACAAGAACGGAAAAATACTGATGCAGGAGGGTAAGTGTGCCTTCAATGTGATAAATGATGGTCCTGACAAGGGACGCTACAAGGTGAAGCAAGCCTACATGCTCGACAAGGATGAACCCATCTATGGCGTAGGTCTTTTGCAAAACGAGAAAATGTCGCAGAGAGGTGAGCATCGCCTGATGGTACAGTCGAACCTGGAAGACTATGCACACTTCTGGCAAAGCATCAAGGGCTACGGCGTGTATTGGGACAACTACTCGCCCACCCGCATCGATGACGGAAACGAGGGTTTGCAATGGGAGAGCCAGGTAGGTACAAAGGTTGACTACTACTTTATGTATGGTGGCAACGCCGATGGCGTAATCAAGGAGATGCGCTCCTTGACAGGAAAGGTACCTATGTTACCACTTTGGACCTATGGTTTCCACCAAAGCCGTGAGCGATACAAGACCAGCAAGGAGTTGCTTGAAGTGGTGGACACATACAAGAAGACTGGTGTTCCCTTTGACGGCATCATCCAAGACTGGCAGTATTGGGGCAACAACTACCTATGGAATGCCATGGAGTTCCTCAACGACGATTTCCGCGACTACCGACACATGATTGACCATGTGCACGGTCTTGGCAAGCACATGAGCATCAGCATCTGGGCAAGCTTCGGCCCTCAAACCAAGGCTTACAGAGAACTGAAGGAAAAGGGACTGCTCTACAGCTTTGAGACATGGCCACAAAGTGGATTGCCCGACTGGCCACCTCGTATGGATTATCCCAGTGGTGTAGTTTGCTATGATCCATACAGCCAGGAAGCACGCGACATTTATTGGAACAATCTGAAACGCTTGAAAGAAGCTGGCGTGGATGCTTGGTGGATGGACTCAACCGACCCCGACCATCATTCATACAAGGAAAGCGACCTCGACGAGGTACGCCCCATCACCAACCCCGTGACGGGTAAGGACTATATGGGTTCATATCGCTCTGTTCGCAATGCATTCCCACTATGCACCGTGGAAGGAATCTACAACAAACAGCGTGCAGAATACCCCAACCAGCGTGTGTTCATCCTCACCCGAAGCTACTTTGCCGGACAGCAACGCACTGGTGCCAACACATGGAGTGGCGACGTCAGCTCATCATGGGACAGCTTCCGCAAGCAGGTACCCATCTGTCTGAACTACACACTTACCGCCAATCCTAACGTAAACACCGACCTGGGAGGCTTCTTTGCCAATGCTTACAACAAGTCGTTTGGCGATAACTCAGCTACAAGAAATCCCTTGTACCAGGAACTGTATATCCGATGGATGCAGTTTGGAACCTTCTGCCCCATGATGCGAAGCCATGGAACAGAAGTATTCCGCGAACTCTATTATTTCGGAAAATCTGGTGAGCCTGTCTATGACGCACTTCTTGACGCCGTAAAACTTCGCTACCAGATTCTGCCCTACATCTACAGCCAAAGCTGGCAGGTTAGCCAGAATGACGATTCGTTCATGCGTGCCTTGATGATGGACTTCCCCGAAGACAAAGAAGTATGGAACAACAACCGCGAGTACATGTTTGGCCCTGCCTTCTTGGTTTGCCCTGTGGTGAACGCACTCTATACCCCCGAGACAGCCAACACCACTGACCCCATATCGGGATGGGACAACAACAAGAAGAGCTTGTTCCAGGAAGGTTTCAAGGTAGATTGGTCGGAAAACAAGAAATACGAAGTTTACCTGCCTGCATATAATCATAAGGCAAAGGGCAAGAGCGCAAACGAAGCCGGTGCCTTCTACAACTTCTACACAGGCGAACGTCTTACGAGTGGAAAGAAATATACGGTAGATGCTCCTATCAACCGCATGCCTATCTTCGTTCGCGAAGGCAGTATCGTGCCCATGTGCATGGGTAATGTTGACCACGCCAACATAGCTGACTGGAAGGAACTTACGATTGCCGTTTATCCTGGTGCAGATAGCAGCTTCACCCTCTATGAGGACGAAGGAGACGGCTATGGCTATGAGAAGGGACAGCGCTCAACCATCAATCTGACATGGTCGGATAAGGCTCACACCCTGACCATCGGCCAACGCCAAGGCACTTTCCCAGGAATGTTGCAACAGCGTCAGTTTACCGTGAAATTGCCCGATGGAACCTCACGCACCGTGAACTACAACGGCAAGAAGGTAAGCGTGAAACTTTAGTTTGTGACACAATACCAATTAACAAACGAAAGTTAGCGGTACAAAAAAGTCATCTATAACAAAAATGAACAATGATATGTTAGGACGAGCATCATTGTTGCTCGGAGACAAAGTAATGACACGCATCAATGAGGTGCGTGTCATCATCTTTGGTGTAGGGGGTGTGGGCTCATGGTGCGCAGAAAGTCTGGTTCGCACCGGCATACGCCATCTCACTATAGTGGACAACGATGTGGTGTGCGAGACAAACCGCAACCGTCAACTGATGGCAACAAGCCGGACAGTAGGACAGGTAAAGGTGCTGGCCATGAAAGAACGTCTGCTTGAAATAAACCCAGAAGCAGAAATCGAAGCCAAAGCCATGGTTTACAACCAAGAAACTGCATCGGATTTTCGTCTTGAAGACTATGACTTTGTAATAGATGCCATTGACTCGTTGCAAGACAAGGCACACCTCATTCTACATGCCACTTCGTTGAAAAACGTGACGCTCTTCTCCAGCATGGGTGCAGCACTCCGAATCGACCCGTTCAAGGTACGCAAAGCAGAATTCTGGAAAGTGCAAAACGATGCGCTGGCACGTGCCCTGCGTAACCGCTTCAAACGCGACAAGACATTTCCTTCGCGAAAATTCCAATGTGTATATAGCGAGGAACAAGCACTCTGCAATCAAGGCGAAACGGATGAGAAATGCCCCGAAAACAAGGCGCGCGTGAATGGTTCGCTAAGCCATATTACTGCCACATTTGGATTTGCGTTAGCAGGTCTTGTCATTGAACATATTTACAAGGAATTGCAAGGTTAGGAAATAGCAAACATACTATTTGTCAGCACGTTTACTCTATGGTAAAAATTCACAAGTTATTCAATACCTACATCTGGCTGTTAGATGTAATCTTCAGATATGGGCCCATCACACAGAAGGAAATAAACCAAAGGTGGGTACATACAGAAATGAGTGAAGGAACACCCATCCCAAGATCAACCTTCTACAAGACACTTGATGCTATTGAAGAAACATTTGGCGTGAAAATAGTATGCGACTTTCGCAACGAAAACAAATATAGCGTAGCAGACAGCAAATCGCTCACACAAAACACAATGGCAAGATGGTTGCTAAGTACCATGAGTGTGGCAGGAGTAGTCAGGGAATCAAAAAACCTGCAAGACAGAATCCTACTGGAGCAGGTTCCTTCTGGCGATATGCTTTTGACAGAGATTACACGTGCAATGGAGCACAAAGTAACACTTATCATACGTTATCGGAAGTTTATAGATGCAGAAGCCTACGAGGCAGAACTTGAGCCCTACTGCCTAAAGCTTTTCCGACAACGATGGTATATGTTGGCTCGCAGAACGGATAGGGATTACCTTGCCATCTATGCACTCGACAGAATGGAAATGGCACAGGAAACCAAGACAAGATTCTGTCTGCCCGACGATTTTGACGCAAACAACCATTTTGTCAACCTCTTCGGTGTATTCCAACCTCAAGACAAAGAGGAAAAGCCACAAATCATCAAAATACGCACTTACAACGGCGAATGGAACTACATGAACACGCTTCCATTACATCCAAGCCAAAAAGAGGTGAGTAAAACAAAAGAATATCATGACTACACTTTACGTATTCATCCCACTCACGACTTTAAAATGGAAATACTTTCAAGAGGTAAAAACATAGAGATATTGGAACCAGAGAATCTCAGAAATGAAATCATCGGCATGTTGCTGGAGACGATGAACAGATACAACAGATAACAATAACCCAAAATAGAAATGCGAACCTACATAGCCATCGATTTAAAGTCCTTCTACGCATCTGTGGAATGCGTAGCAAGGAACTTAAATCCGCTTACAACAAACCTGTTGGTAGCAGATGCCAGCCGTACAGATAAAACAATCTGTCTGGCCGTCTCACCTTCACTAAAAAGTTACGGCATTGGAGGAAGAGCAAGACTGTTTGAAGCACGTCAACGCATCAAGGAAGTAAACCAGGAAAGGTTGGAAAAATCACCATACCACATGCTCACAAAAGAGTCTTTCAGGGACGAAGAACTGAAAGAACACCCTGACTGGGCAGTAAGTTATATAGTGGCACCTCCACGCATGGCATTATACATGGAGACAAGTGCACAAATCAACAGTATCTATATGAAATACATATCTGCAGAAGACATTCATATATATAGTGTTGACGAGGTATTCATTGATGCAACCGACTACTTGAAAATCTACAAGAAAACAGCACATGAACTGGCAGAGATGCTCATAAAGGAAGTGCTGAACGAAACCGGTGTCACAGCCACGGCAGGCATAGGCACAAACCTGTATCTATGCAAAGTAGCTATGGACATTGTGGCCAAGCACATCCCAGCAGACAAAGACGGTGTACGCATAGCCGAACTGGACGAAAGGAGCTATCGAGAAAAGCTATGGGATCACAAGCCACTGACCAGTTTCTGGCAGATAGGAAAAGGCGTTGCAGAAAGACTGGCACCCTATGGCATAGACACAATGGGGAAACTGGCACGTATGTCAGAACAAAACGAAGAAAGACTCTACAAAATGTTTGGTGTACATGCAGAAGTCTTAATAGATCATGCATGGGGATGGGAACCTTGCACCATGAAGGAGATAAAATCATATATTGCTGTCCGGTAAAACTCAAAATAGCATAAATTATCTGCCCGAAGCCCAGT
>JAKSLO010000118.1 GCA_024401185.1 Bacteroidaceae bacterium
TGCATAGTACATAGTTTTTCTTCGGTTCAAAGTACAGGAATAATGTTGCCACCCCAAAAACCAACTATGCACTATGAACCATAAACTATGAACTAATTTAAGCCCTTCGTAGGCGAACAGTAGGCGAACAGTAGGCGAACAGTAGGACATCAATAGGAGAACAATAGGAGAACAATAGGAGGAAAATAAGAAAAGTCCATCAAAAAAAGAAGCGCCCCTCGAACGAGGAGCGCTTCAATATGTTCATTCAATCCTGTCTGAACAGGAAGAATATCTGTTCACTTACTTTACAACCACCTTCTTGCCGTTGACAATGTAGATGCCCTTAGCAACCTTGCTAACCTGACGACCAGTGAGGTCGAAGATTACGCGAGCAGCATTGTTGTTGGTAATCTCAGCGATAGCGGTGGTAGTAAGATCATTAGCAGGCTCTTTAGTACCAAGGTACTCCAGACGGAAGTTAGTGTAGATTGTCCAATCACCATCCTTGTGGCCAACATTCTTGATACCTACCTTCACAGCCTTCTCACCAGCACCTGCAATGGGAGCAACCTTCTTAGCGTCTGAAGCAGATACCTGGAACTGAAGAATATTCTCATACAAGCCATTAGCGAATGCATTGCAAGCATCAGCCATATTGTTGGGGAACTTGCTTGATACGCCATTTACAGGCCATGCCTGACCAGCAACACCCTCAATAGCGTTGTAAGCCTCAAGGTCAGCGGCGATAGTCTTCAAAGGAGTCTGAGCATCACCTACGAAGAGGATTGCGTTTGCATCGTTAGTATAAGTAATCTTCTGAGTTTCCTTTACAGGATTGCCTTCCTCGTCAAGAACTACATTACCCTCAGCGTCAACCTTGTCAACTTCCTTCTCATCAACAGTACCGCTCAGGCACTTAGCGATGTTCTCAGACCAACCATTGCGATGGAAGCCCTGAACCTTCAAACGATAGTAACCAGGTACTAAAGCGATAACCTGAGAAACCTCGAATGACTCCTGGTTGTAAACCTCGAATGCACTGCGAGGATTATCCTCACCATCAACCTGAGCATAGTATGTACCTACATTGCCAGTCTTATTCCAAGCGAAGGTGCTACCCTTAGTGCTATCGGTCAAATCAATAGCAGAACGGTTGTCGATAGCCTTTGAAACGTCAACGGGCTCTTCCTCAGTAGCAGAAGCAATATCGCCCTCTGCGTTCTCAATAGCAGCAAGTGAGCACAAAGCGTCAATCTGCTCAATATACTTGTTGATTGCCTCAACGCTTTCAATCTCATTGCTCAGATAAGCCTCCTCTATAGTCTCCAGACAGTCAACAAGAGCATTGCTCTCACCTACCTCGTCCAGACGATAGCCATTCACATAATCCACCTTCTTCTTGAGGTTCAGGATAGCATCACCAGAAGCTCTCATATCCTTAAACATCTGATCGAACTCCTTCAGCATTGCCAAGCAAGTCTCCTCGTCAGCAGAAGAAGGATTATCCACGATTGCCTGAGCACGCTTAGCCAAATCGCCCCAAGCATTAACCATATCGGTGGTCAAGCCAAGAGCTGCATAAGGCTCGCTCTCGCTCTCGTAGCTTTCAAGGATCTTGTCACCTTCCTTAATCTTATCAGCAATGGGCATTGCATATACCTCGGGACCATTACCCTGGTAGATGATACGGAAGTTATCAAAGATAACCCACTGATGCTCATACTCACAACGTGCACCTACGGTAAGGTCACCCTGCTCTGTCAATACGATGTTGAACTTGCTAACATAGTCATAGTTCTCACCATCGAGCTTGTTCATGAAGTGCCATGCAGCACCAGTCATACTGTTGGGAACGAACTTGCCGTCTCTCTCAGAATCGCTACGCCAGTGGTCGGTAGGAGCAACATTCTCACCTGCAGTGTTGTCAAACAGAATCTCATCTGTTGCATAGTCCTCAATGCTTGCGAAGGGAGCAGTCTGGATGCTACCGTCGGGCAGTACAGCATAAAGCTCGGCAGCAGCATTATTCTCATCATCATCGTGACGGTTGAAGCCCTGACAGCTCAAGGTGTACAAACCACGAGGCATGTTCTTGATAGTCTGAGTCATGGTGAACTTAGCATGCCATCTCTCAGCCAAACCATCCTCACGAGAGGGAGCCTCAATGTTAGCAGCAGCCTCAGCAATATTCTCACCATTGCCATAGTTGTCCTGCCATACTACACCAGCACCACCCATTGTCCAACCAGAGAAATCCTTGGTAAAGCCGGGGTTGTCAAGCAAGATGGTAACATCGTCACCTGCTTTGCAGTTCTTAGAGATGTAGTTAGCAATCATGTTAGAGAGCTGGTCAGCTACAGAGATAGCACCCTCGTTGTCGAATGTACCATTCTCATAGCTCTCCTTCCAATCATTGATAGCGTCGCTAATCTCACCTGCCAAGTCAGCCCAAGTCTCTTCAATCTGAGCCTTCTTTTCTGTTGTGGTCTCGATGGCCTTGTTAAGAGTCTCGTAAGCAGCTACGGAAGTCTCAAGTGCCTTCACAGCAGCTTCCAATTCGCTCTTAAGATCCTGATAATAAGCATCATCCTTACCATTCTCCATATTAGAAGCCTTTTCCAATGCCCCTGTAAGTGCAGCCTTTGTTTGGGCATTTGCACGAACGCCATCCATATCCCCATACTTCTTCTCGGTGCTGGCTACATAGTCCTCAAGCAAAATTTCATAAGGATTCTTTGAGATAGGACCGTAGTACACTAACTTGAAGTTGTCGGCACTGATCCAGTTGGCAGTAGCACTCTTAGTGCGGAGACCCAGCTCTACATCACCACCTGTGTGAATGAAGGTCAGGATGGTATGATTGGGAACTTCGTTTGCAGAAGCGATTTCTTCATGGCTGTCAATGTCACCACCGATAACGTAAAGTTGCACACCACTTACAGGATTCTGGCTTGCATCCCATTGCTGAACAGCGATAGCATCACAAGACAACTTATACTTACCAGCGGGCAGACCATAGATAGTCTGACACAACTTAGCATCGCCCACGGTAGCAAAAGATCTGTCCTCACGCTTCATTTCATTCACATTGTTAGCCCAAGCCTCAATGAACTGAGAAATACGTGATTCACCAGTCTCTCCAGTCTCAGGATCCTCCCATAATGTAGGAGCAACGCCATCCTTGGGATAAGCAGCACCCTGATAACCCACATTGGTAGCAGTAGAACCACTCTTGAAGGTACATACCCAACCACTGATATTACCAGCAGAGAAGTCTGCATTCTCGATCAGCTCTGTACCATCCTTTGGATCACCTTCTGTTGCACCTTCAAGAACTTCCTGAGAGCGCATTGCGCCGATTGCGTTGGCAATGCTCTTTTTGGCAGCCTCCAACTCCTCAACAGTACTATTAGTATTGTTGTAAACCTTCAGCTGCTCGTCAAGGTTGATGTTAGGATATTCATCCTGTGCTTTCTCGATTGCAGCCTTCAAGTCCATAGCCGCATTATAGGGCTTAACAGCCTCACTATATTCAGCTACAGCCTCATCGGTAACAATAGACCATTCAATACCGAAATCAACAAGCTCACCTTCTTCGTCAACATTCTCCTCGGGAATATCGGAAATGTTTGCAAGCACCACGTTGGGAACTTTATCGTCTTCGATAACGGTTGAGTTCCATCCAAAGAACTCATGCTGCCAGTTCTCATAGGACTCTTCACCATACACGAGATCGTCCTGAGGAGACTTGATGGTGTAATAACCATTTTCAGTCTTTGTGAAAGTCCAGTTGAAACCTCTGTTCTGGTTACCCATGTCCACGAAACAGCCCGAAGCATTGTCACGGAAAAGGTAACTTCCTGACTTAGGACCATCTACATTCTTCAGTTTAAAGTTGGCACCATCGTCAGATCTTTCGATAATCCAGTGGCAACCAGTGGCTGTCAATGAAGACTTTGTTCCCCATGCATTTGAGCCAGTTAAGAAACCGCCCTGCTCAACATTGAGCAGCTTGACCTTTGTACCTGCTGCAGCAATTTCCTCTGGAGAAGAACTTTGCGGAGCCTTAGGCATCACCCACTGAGCACTTGCGCCCAGCCATGATAACGACACCGCTGACATAAGAAGTAATTTCTTCTTCATAATAGTTTTGGTTTTAAAGATTAATTATAGTTAGTTATAAAAGGTCTTTTAGTATGATTTTGTACGATAAGACAATTAAAAAAATCCACTAATATATAAATAATAGGTGATTTAATACCGGGATGTACTTCATTTCACGATGCAAAGATAACGAAAAGCATTTATCGCAAAAAGAAATTGCAGCTTTTTTTTCAATTTTGATACAAAAAAAGTCAAATATGACACAAACACGACGTTTTTATTTGTATCTTTGCGAGATATTTGACTGAAATTCTTAATCGACATAACACAAATAATGGCCGAAAACTCACAAACCCCAGAAGGCATCACCCATCATCTGAACCAGATGTACCAGAACTGGTTCCTGGACTATGCATCCTATGTGATTCTCGAACGTGCCGTGCCTCACATTGGCGACGGCTTCAAACCCGTGCAACGACGCATCCTGCACTCCATGAAGCGCATGGATGACGGACGATACAACAAGGTGGCCAACATCGTGGGCCACACCATGCAGTTCCACCCCCACGGCGACGCCAGCATCAAGGATGCCCTTGTGCAGTTGGGACAAAAGGACTTGCTCATCGACTGCCAAGGTAACTGGGGCAACATCATCACCGGCGACGATGCCGCCGCCGGACGTTACATCGAGGCACGACTCTCCAAGTTTGCCCTCGACGTAGTGTTCAACCCCAAGACCACTGAATGGAAACTGTCATACGACGGACGCAACAAGGAGCCTATCGCCCTACCTGTCAAGTTCCCACTACTGCTGGCACAAGGTGCCGAGGGTATTGCCGTGGGACTGAGTTGTAAGATTCTGCCTCACAACATCAATGAGCTATGCGATGCCGCCATCAGCTATCTGCATAACGAGCCATTTGCGCTCTACCCTGACTTCCCTACTGGAGGCAGCATCGACGTGTCACGCTACAACGACGGACAGCGCGGTGGAGCCGTGCGGGTTCGCGCCAAGATTGAGAAGCGAGACAACAAGACACTTGCCATCACCGAAATCCCCTTTGGCAAGACTACAGGAACGGCTTCCAAGCCTTCCGCCTTCATCGACTCCATCATCAAGGCCAATGAGAAGGGCAAAATCAAGATTCGCAACGTAGAAGACCTTACCGCCGCCAAGGCAGAGATACTCATCCACCTCACGCCTGGTGCATCGAGCGACAAGACCATCGATGCCCTCTACGCCTGTACCGACTGCGAGGTGAGCATCTCGCCCAACTGCTGTGTCATCGACGAGCGCAAGCCTCAGTTCCTGGGCGTGAGCGACGTACTGCGACGCTCCGTGGACAACACCCTTGAACTCCTCAAGCAGGAACGACTCATCCGCCGTGGCGAGCTACTCGAACAGCTGCACTTTGCCAGCCTCGAACAGATATTCATCGAGGAGCGTATCTATAAGGACAAGAAATTCGAGAATGCCGAGAACATGGACGCAGCCTGCGCCCACATCGACGAGCGACTCACGCCATGGTACCCTAAGTTCGTACGCGAGGTCACCAAGGACGACATCCTGCGACTCATGGAGATCAAGATGGCACGCATCCTCAAGTTCAACAAGGAGAAGGCCGAGGAGAACATCGCCCGCATCAAGGACGAGATAGCACAGATTGACAAGGAACTCAACAACATGGTCGAGGTAACCTGCGACTGGTTCCGTTTCATCAAGGAGAAATACGGCAAGGACCACCCACGCCTTACCGAGATAAAGAATTTCGACACCATCGTGGCAGCCAAGGTAGTTGAGGCCAATCAGAAACTCTACATCAACCGCGAGGAGGGATTCATCGGCACCAGCCTGAAGAAGGACGAGTATGTGTGCAACTGTAGCGACATCGACGACGTCATCATCTTCTATAAGGATGGCACCTACAAGGTGGTACGTATTGCCGAGAAACTCTTCATCGGCGAGACGGAACGTTCGAAGGCAGAGAAGAAGAAGGCAGAGGTCATCCACCTGGCCATCTTCAAGAAGAGCGACACACGCACCATCTACAACGTAGTATATAAGGATGGCAAGGGAGGCGCCTCGTATGTGAAGCGCTTCAACGTCACCAGCGTCACACGCGACCGCGAGTACGACCTCACGCAGGGCAAGCCCAGCAGCCGCGTGACCTACTTCACGGCCAACCCTAACGGTGAGGCAGAAGTCATCAAGGTCACACTCAAACCTAACCCCAAGCTCAAGCGCGTATTCTTTGACAAGGATCTTAGCGAGATAGCCATCAAAGGACGTGCCTCCATGGGCAACATACTCTCCAAGAACGACATCCTGCGCATACAGCTCAAGAGTCACGGCAACAGTACGCTGGGCGGACGCAAGGTATGGTTCGACCCCGACGTCAAGCGCCTCAACTACGACGAGCATGGCACCTACCTGGGTGAGTTCGTCGATGACGACAAGATTCTCGTCATCCTTGAGAATGGAGAGTATTACATCTCCACATACGATCTCAACAACCATTACGAGGATCACATCCAGCGCATCGAGAAGTATCAGGCAGACAAGGTATGGACAGCTTGCCTCTTCGATGCCGATCAGCAGAACTTCCCCTACATGAAGCGTTTCATGCTCGATGCCTCCGCACGTCAGCACCAAACCTTCATGGGCGAGAATGCCGAGAGCCGACTCATTCTGCTTACCGACACGGTATATCCGCACATCAAGGTTACCTTGGGTGGTGCCGATGCCTTCCGCGAGCCTCTCGACATCGAGGCAGACGAGTTCATTGGCGTCAAGAGCTACAAGGCCAAGGGTAAGCGCATCACGACCTTTGAAGTGGCCAGCATTGAAGAACTGGAGCCCACCAAGCAGCCTACCCCATCCTCACAGGAGGACGATGGTTCACAAGGCACTAATGGCAACGACCCATCCGCACTTGCTGAAGAAGATGCGGAGAAGTCGCAAAGCGACGTGGCAGACGAGATAAACGGACAAATGCATTTGTTCTAAAAGAAAAGAGAGGAAAGCAGAATAATTCAAATTAGCGGAACACCGGAATACCGGAATACCGGGATACCGCCAAAACAGCGGAACAGCGGAACACCGGGATGCCGGAATACCGCCAAAACAACGGAACACCGGAATACCGGGATGCCGGGATACCGCCAAAACAGCGGAACACCGGAATACCGCCCCCCGGAACGCCGCAAAAGACAAAAAAGCAAACAAACCATGATTACCTTCACCACACCGAGCTATTATTGGCTCAACAGCTGGGTGATGTCAAACATCGTCCAGCTGGCCACACAAAGCTTCTGTAAGCGGTTTCTGAACCGGACTAACGACCCTTGTGGCCGCCAGTACGACCAGATGACACAGAGTGCTCGGTCGGGACAAGCCAATATTGCGGAAGGCAACTCTCGCCACTCCACCTCGCGCGAGACGGAGCTTAAGCTCCTTGATGTGGCACGCGCCAGCATCAGTGAATTGGCAGGTGACTACATCAACTGGCTCCTGGCACAAGGCATTGTTCCCTGGTCAATCCATGACAGCTTGTACCAGCACATCGATCGCATCGATCTCGACAAAGCCGACTATACGGACAACGTTATCCACAACAGCAGCCTTCATATCATTAGACAAAAGGAAAAGTTCGATGAGTGGATCAACTCCGATGACCCGAACATAGCAGCCAACTGCATCCTTATCCTTTGCATGCGTCTGCATAGCATGCTCATCAGACAGATGGAAAGACTGATGGAAGACTTCCGGCAGGAAGGTGGATTCACAGAGGCCATGACAGCAGAACGCTTGGCAGCCCGCACACAGCAAAGCCAACAAAAAGGAGCACCATCATGCCCACAGTGCGGCAAACCCATGATAAAGCGCATGTGCAAGAAAGGCATCCATGCAGGACGAGAATTCTGGAGCTGCAGTGGATACCCGCAATGCCAAGGCACACGGGATGTATAACGCCCAAAAACTGCGGAATACCGCCAAAGAAACAGCGGAACACCGGGATACCGGAATGCCGGAATACCGCCAAAAACAACGGAACAACGGCATACCGGGATGCCGGAACACCGCCAAAACAGCAAAAAACATTCATGAAGAGAATCTTTTCACATATCATCCTATGGCTGGTATGCATCATCGCCTCGGCCAACCCGCCCCATACCAACGACAGGCTCATAGACAGCACCTATTATTTTAATAGGACCAAC
>JAKSLO010000119.1 GCA_024401185.1 Bacteroidaceae bacterium
GGATGAACGTAAGCCATGTAGATTTGGAGAAGCTGACCACGGACGAGAACCACCGCTTCCAGATAGAGGGCAAGTTAGCAAACATCAGTCAGGAGAATGGCGTAAACGTGCAATACTCCACGCTAAAGAACATGGTGAGCGGTGAACCCGTGATGGTGAAGAACCTGTACAGGGATGCGCGCCTGATGACGAACTACGGCAAGCTGATTGCCTCGTACAACACGCTGCCCAAGACGGAAAACACGTATGGCTTCTTCCGTCGCTGGCTGCTCTTCCCCTTCAATGTGACCATCAGCGAGGAACAGCGTGACGTGAGGCTCAAGGATAAGCTGTGCCAGGAACTACCCGGCATCCTCAACTGGGTGTTGGATTGCCTGAAGAACCTGCTTAGTCAGAAAGCATTCACCGAAAGTCCCGTGTGCAACAAGGCTTTGGAAGAATACAAACTGAACTGCAACAGTGCATTGCGATTTATGGAGGAGGGTTATGTGGTGAGTAATGAAGGGCGCTATACGCTGAAAGAACTCTATGCCGAGTATCTGACGTTCTGCCATGAGGAGTATATCAGTAACCGCTATGGGCGCAACAACTTCCTGCAACAGATACAAACGATAGGGGTGAAAAAGTATAAGACTAATGGCAATTGGTACTTGAACGTAATGAAGAAAGCAGAATAGGACAGTTTAGCAAGTTCTTATGAATAATATCGATATTGACATCGTTGACGTGGCCAAAGCCCTGCAGATGACACTTGTGGAGAGTAAGGGGCGCTACAAGGCATCGTGCATCTGGCATGATGACAAGCACCCCAGTATGCAAGTGGGAGGTGCTTACAACCTCTGCCATTGCTATGTGTGCAACAAGTCGTGCAATGCGGTGTCGCTTGTCATGGAGGTGAAGCATTTCGACCTAAAGGATGCCATGAGGTGGCTGGAGGAGCTGAGTAACACCCCCAGGGAGAAAATACAAGCCTTGAAGGTACGGCAACCCCGTGCAGCGACAGCCGACAAGGGCAACACGGCGTACTTCAATGCGGCCTATGTGAGGGCACGCATCACCGTGCGAAGCTCGCTGATGAGCTGCTTGGCAAGGCTCTTCGACAAGGCCGACGTGGAGCGTGTGACATATATGTACCAGCTGGGCAGCTATTGCAACAGGAGGTACTGCGACTGGACCACCTTCCCCATCATCGACGTGCAGGGGCGATGCCACAACATCAAGGCACAGCACTATGAGACGAACCCCATGAGCGAGGCATTTGGGCACAGCGACAAGCGCAACATACTATGGCTGGGCAGTATGTTGCAGAAGGAAGGGCAGTTTGCACCCGGCATGGTCTTCGACAACGAGGTGCTTTTCGGTGAGCATCTGCTACCCAAATATCCCGACAGGCAGGTGGCATTGGTGGAAAGCCCCAAGAATGCCGTCCTCGGGGCTTGTGCCTACCCACAGCTGCTGTGGGTGGCCACAGGCAACAAGGGCATGCTGAAACGCTCCGTGCTGGAGCCGTTGAGGGGCAGGAATGTGATGGTTTTCCCCGACAACGATGCCATAGAGGAATGGAGCCAGAAGCTGGCGGGCATGAACGACCTTGCCAACTTTGTGGTGAACCAGGAAAAGATGGGCACAGGCGAAAAGGATGACGTGGGCGACGTGATTTTCGCGCGAGCGAAATCGGGTGTGAGTGCATCCTCCTTCAAAACTTCAGGGTTTTGAGGTAAGGAACTTACCTGCCCCCCTAAAACTCACAGGCTTTGGGTGTCCAGGCATTGAAGAAGCGGAGCACCTTATCCTTGCTGTAGCCACTGCCTTCTTCCAGGAAACTGGAGTCCTGGGTATGGATGACCTTACCCTTGGTATCAAGGACGACAAAGACAGGGAACCCGAAACGAACGGGATTGCCCAGACGCTTGAGCATGGCAGGCGTTTGTGCACTCTGTTCTGAGGCTCGGCGGGAATAGTTGACATGAATAAAAACGAAATTGTCGTCTATCACTTTGTGAATCTCCTCGTCGCTCGTCACAAACTGGGCAAAGCGCAAGCACCATGAGCACCAGTTGCCACCCAACTGACACACCACATACTTGCCTGAGGACTTGGCCTTCTGCAAAGCCTCGTCAATCTGAGCCATCGGGTCGAGCGTCTCGTCATACACCTTCTTCATGGGCGTCTGTGCCATGAGGTGCAACGAAAACATCAAGAAGAAGAAGAAAATACCTTTTTTCATTGCATTCATAATCCGTACCCTGTTACATCTTCTCAAACTTATAGCCTAATGCCTTCAGCTCGATGGCGGCACCGAGCCTGTAAAGCACGAGTACGCTACTGGCATAGACGTGGAAGGCAAGTGCACTCTGTGGCTCTATCTGCTCATGACGGATGCGTGAGAGTGCCTGCTGTGCACAGCTCTGCACCACCTTCTCCATACGGTCGAAGGCTTCATCCTTGAGCATGAGTATCTCGCCACGCACTACCTCATCCATATAGTCGAAACCGCGCTTGTTGCGGATGTGCTCATAGAGGTTGGGCACCTTACCATAGATTTTCCAGTCGTCGTCCCAATAACGAGCCACAGCCATGCCCAGATACATAGCCCAACCTAACGACACAGAGGGATAGGCGGCTATCTCCTTCACGGCATCGGCTATGTATGACTGACCTATCTCCTGCCACTTGTCCGTAATGTCGGGCGACTCTAACAACTGCCCGTCGAGTAGTTCCATAGAGGTGAGCATGCGCAGGAGATGTTGCATCAACTCACTCTCGTATTTCTGAATAAATTCTTTCTGTTCCATATTTTTAAGGGTTTCCTATTACAGCCTTCCACATAGAGTACCTTGCCTCTGGATTGAGGGTCTCAAGCTGATGAAATACTTTATTGATATCACTACGCCGCGTAACTTCCTCATACGGACAAGGGGTCTTCTGTTTCTCAAACCCTTCTTGCAAGGCAACCTCCTTGATCCATGCCTCTTGCACCAGGCACAGGGGACGAATGATCTGCAGGTTGTAATGCTGCATCTGCAACTTGGGTTGCATAGTGCCCGCATTGCCTTCGAAGGTGACGTTCATGAGCCAGGTGGTAAGGATATCGTCCTGATGATGACCCAGCGCTACCTTGTTGAAACCATTCGCCCCGGCAAACTGGAAGAGTGTCTTGCGACGGTTCCAGGCACAGAGAAAACACTTGGTCTTTCGCGGGTCGGTACTCTCGTCAAAACGACTGTGCAAGAGATGCAGCTTGATGCCCAAGTCATCGCAGAAGCGTTGCAGATAGCAGCGGTCGGTTTCGTAGGGTATGTTATCCATCACCACATGAGCGGCCTCGACCTCTATCTTCGGACGAAAGATGCGCGCACGCCTTGCCATCAGGCGGCACAGCTCCAAGGAGTCCTTGCCACCCGAGAGAGCCAACAGGATGCGGTCACCATCCTCAAGCAGATGGTAGTCAACACATGCCTTGTTGAACTGGCGTTGTATGCGTTCCTCCGTCTTCACTTACTTGACCATTACCTTCTTGCCATTATGGATGTAGATGCCACCGGGCAACTTGCTTGCATCAGTTCCCACCTTTACACCCTGAAGGTTAAAGTAGGGAGCATTTGCGTCAAGGGCAGAAGGAACCACGTCGATGGCTGTCGCCTCTGCCTTGGTGACCAGGCGGAAGAGGTTGGGCGTGGACTTGTTGCTGAAGATCTGCGAACCTGCCGTATGCTTGTCCAGGTTGACGTAGTTACTGCCCTTCCACACGCAGCGGAGGTAGGTCTCACGCTCTTTGTTGACCTGCTCAAACTGAATCCAGGCATCAACACGACCAGCCGAAGTGGCTGCGGTGATGTCCCAGTCGTTGGCAGCACTCTTCTGCATGTAGAGCTTGTTGGTATAGAGCGTGTAGTAGTTGCGGAAGCCAGCCACAGCCGTAGGCTTGAAGAGGAACGTGGCGCTGATGTTGTCGGCATCCAGTGGCTGCAGCTCATACAGCTTCGTGCTGGCATTGTAGCAGAGGTACAAACCAGAAGACACATCCTGGATGAGATAGGTAGAGCCAGAGGTGATGCGGGTGCACGCTGTCTCGGTGGGCGACTCCACCACGCCGTTGGTTATGATGTTGATGTCGCTTGCCGAGGCATAGGCATTGCCGTTGACCTCGCTCTTGGCGGTGAACATGAGATAGCGTCCCTCCACAGGCTTGGAGAAGTTGACCTTCTGCGTGGACGAGGTCTTGGCAAACGAGCCCTTCGCCACAGGTTGTCCCCAGACGTACTGACTGTTGCTTACATACACCTCGTAGTCCTTGACCATGCCGTTCTCGCTGCCATCACTACGTCCGGTATAGGTGAAGCCAGTAATCTCGTAGGTCTTGGCCATATCGATGACAAGCTGATGAGGATAGGCGGGCGTAGAACCCGAATACTCAGTATGCCAGAAGGTGCCGAAGTTTCCGTCGAAAGCCTTGCTGGCTTCATTACCGCCATGCTGACTGTCGTAGCTCACCAGCTTCCAGGCAGAACGGTTGATGAACACGCTAAACGAATAGCTGGTCACGGCACTCTGATAGAGTCCGTCTGCCTCGCAGTAGCACATCACGGTTCCCCCGTTGTTCAAGGCAAAGGCAGTGGTATAAGGCTGGTAGGTTTCTCCCCCATCGATACTGTAGAATATCTTGGCACCCTGCGTCTGGGTAGAGAGTGAGATCTTACCCGTACTCTCATTGCGCGCACAGCTCACGGGCTGGCAGATGGGCATATCCACACGAGCCTTCTGGCACAGCCTGTCCAGCGTAAGGTTGTCGTCACCATTCACCCTATGACTGCCATCAAGAGGCATCAGGATGTAGCGGAACTCCGTTCGGCTTGCCTTGAGCTCGTACTTGTCGAGCACCTCAGGACCGCAACTTGCATTGCCCAAGCCACGGGTACGGGCATCGAGAGAGACAATGGTGGGGGCACACGACTTGAACTCATAGCTATGCTTGGTGCGCGAACCGCCATTGGTATAGTTGTCCTCGGCACGGAAATGCACGGCAGAGGCAGCCATCTGGTCGGGAGCCACAAAGAGCATTCCTTCGCCCTTATCATTGGTCAGCGCCATCCAACGCACCTCCTGCTTGGTGCCATGCTCCTGAGGCATGATGTAGTTCTCATACTGATCCTTGACGGTACTCTGATAGATGCCTGGCAGACAGCTCTCCTTGCGGTCGCGGTAGTTGTCCCACGGACCACGTCCGAACCATGTGAGGTTCTCCATGGCTGAAGGCATCTCGGTGCGCAGACCTATCTTGGGAAGGATGGCTCCGTCGGTGGCAGGAAGGATGAGGGTATTGGCCATGATGACACCATCGGCACTCACCTTGAAGAGATGCTGCACGCTGAACTTATCGCCACTCTTGGAGGTGGTGTAGGTATCCACGATGCTGACATCCACCGTCTTGCCATCCTCGCTCACCTTATAATCAAAGCTGTTGACCTTGACACTAAGCTTCACAATTCCCATGTTGTCCCAGGTACTGGTCATGTGTCCGTCGTTGTCGGTAGGCAGACGGAACAGGTTGAGAGCCAGAGGCTTGTCGATGATGCTTGTCGCACCCAGCTTGTATGAGCTCAAGGTGCCTGAGGTCTTGCTGAACTGAGCGGTGAACGACTCACCCTTGACCGTGAGGAGCGATGTGGTGGCAGACACACTCAGCTCGCCCTCATCGGGAGCCTTGTACATAGGCTTGCGTGCCACGTTGATGGGCAACTTCTCGTTAGCCACCACATAGCCTGCCTCTGCCCACAGGGTGCTCTGCCGCAAGGTGGCACCAAACTCTATAAAATACTCTTTTGCAGGATCCATCGCTTCGGGCGCCTTGATGCTTACCGTGATGCTGTCGCCGGCATTCACCACATTGTCGAGTTCGCCCGTACCCACTAATCTGTTCTCTTCATAGAAAGCAAAATTGAGATGCAAGTATTCAGAGCTCTCGAAGGCAAGCTTGTTCTTAAGGAGCACAGAAATCATGCCATTCTGCACCGCCTTGTCGGGTGAAGCCTTTATCTTGAACTCAATAGGCTGGTAGATCTTCTTCACATTGTAGGTCTTTGCCGTCCATGAGAGGTCGGGCTGCACGATGCCGTTGATACAGAAGTTTCCGCTGTTGGGGTTATCGCCAAAGTCGCCACCGTAGGCCCAATACTGCTTGCCGTTGCTGCTCTTGGTCAGGATGCCCTGATCCTTGAAGTCCCAGATGAACTCACCCGTCAAGGCGGGATATTTCTCGTAGAGGTCGAAGTACTCACGCTGGTTGCCCATCGAGTTACCCATAGAGTGACTGTTCTCGCACACGATGTAGGGCTTGCCCTGCTTGGCCATCCACTCCACCGTACCCGTACTGGGGTACATGTTGCTGTTCACGTCGCCATAACCGCTGTTGCCCTCGTAGTGCACCAAACGTGTCTTGTCGAGGTTCTTGATGCTGTCGCGAGCCGTAGCAAAGTTGTTTCCACCACCCGACTCGTTGCCCAGCGACCACATGAAGATACAGGGGAAATTGCGATACCAGCGCACATGGTTGGCAGAACGCTCGCTCATCGCCTTGCGGAACACCTCCACGCTCGAGAGTCCGGTATTGGCATGGCACTCCACATTGGCTTCTGCCAAGACATAGATGCCGTACTTGTTGCAGAGCTCGTAGAAGACGGGGTCGTTGGGATAGTGACTGGTACGGACAGCATTGATGTTGAGGCGCTTCATGCAGATAATGTCCTTCTCAATCTCCTCGTCGGTAATGGCACGACCATTGACAGGGCTGATGTCGTGACGGTCAACACCATGGAACACCATACGCCTGCCATTGATGAGCAAAGCACCATCCTTGCGCACGCTCACCTCGCGGAAACCCACCTTCTGGATGCGTTCGTCAACGGTATTGCCCTTGCCATCCTTCAGGATGACATGAAGGTCATAAAGGTTGGGCGTCTCGGCACTCCACAGACGTGGAGCCTTGACGTCGATAGCCACGTTGACCTTCTTCATGCTGGTCACCTCTGCCTCGTTCTCGGCCAGGAGCTTGCTGCCGTCCATGATGCGAACCTGCAACCTGGCTCCGCTCACGGCAGCACCTTGCAGACGAGCCTCCACATTAGCCTTGGCATTCACGTAGTTGTCGTCGAGGTCGGTGGTGAAGAAGTAGTCGCGTATCTGCGTCTTGGGAGCCGACCACAGCATGCAATGGCGCTGTATGCCGGTAAGACGCCAGTAATCCTGGCACTCCAGGAACGAGCCTCCGGTAAAGCGATACACCTGCAGGGCTATGACATTCTCGCCCTCCTTCAGGTAATCGGTAATGCGAAACTCGCTGGGGGTATAAGAGTCCTCACTATAGCCTATGCGCTTGCCATTGATCCAGAGATAGTAGCCGTGCCCCACGCCATTGAAGCGAGCATAAACCTCACGATCCTTCCACTCCTCTGGAAGTGTGAACTTACGGCGATAGGTTCCCACGGGATTGGTCATAGCATCCTTATAGGTAAACCATCCGGGACGGCCAGCCATGATGCTGTAGGTCTTGTCGTCATAGCTGAAGGGATAACCCACATTGACGTAGAGGGGCTTGTCCCAGTTCTTCTTGTTATTCAAGCCATACACCTGCCAGCTGCTGGGCACGCTGATATTGTCCCATGCAGCATCGGCATAATCCTCTGCACACCATTCTGCCTTGGCAGACGTGGGTGTACCCACCCACTTGAACTTCCACGTGCCATCGAGCGAAAGGGAATACCCCTCGGGCACGGCAAGCGCATGTGCCAGTTCGCGGTTCACACTCGTCACCTTGATATCGTCCCACTCTTTTCCCGTCTGGGCAATTGCGCTCACACCACCCAACAACGAAAATGCAGTCAACAGACAAAGATTCTTACATCTCATGGTAATCATTATTATATTGTATTTTGGTATTCTAATCTGCGTTCATGAAAGCACCATAATCGGTGCAATGACTTTGCGAGTGCAAATTTACAAAAAAACAACGACATAATAGCGCAACTTGTTAATCAAAATCATTTCTGAAAATTGGTTTTTTGAATGAAAAGGCGTGAAGACGCAAAAAAAAGAAAGGGTACACTCACGTGCACCCTTCCCCA
>JAKSLO010000012.1 GCA_024401185.1 Bacteroidaceae bacterium
CCTTAGAGTCCCTCTTAGAGCCATAGAGGTTATTTACATTATGAAACCATCGAAAGACTAAATGTTTCTGATGAGAAATGGAGAATCATTTCCATCTAAAAAATCTAATCTAGAGAAAACAGTAATTGTTTTGCCATTTTAACCATTATATCGTTTTCACGAATGGACAAAATGGACACAATTGTGATAGCATAGACAACTTGAAAATGCTAACTTTGCAAAAATTAAAGTTAATTCAGAATACCTTTGTTACAAAATGGAACCTTCAAAAGTCGATATGTTTTTAATTGCAAATGGGGAATTGCTTCCATCTGCCAGATTAATTATTGTTAGAGAGAATCTACTTGCAGCAAGTGACAGCAAGTGGCCTATCATATCCTTACAGACCAATGTATAAGGGCTGAAATTTAAGATGAACGGTACGACAAAATCGTACCAAGTTATTTTTTTATCATTACTTAATAAGATACAGAATGAAAAAGTTTCTCTTTTATTTATTCTCGTTGTTTGTGCCCTTTTTTGCCCATGCAACAGAAGAAAACGATTGGCGCACAGGTGACTGGTATGCCAAGTATTACACCAGCGGAATTCAAGGAGACAACACACCTCCTGCAGAAAACTGGTATGCCACAGATTTCGATGATAGTAGTTGGCCCACTATGCATGGTCCATTATTTGATAACGGAGTCAACACATTTTTCCCAGAAAGTACGACTTTCTTCACAAGAAGAACAATCAACATTAACAACATAGGAGAATATGCAAGTTTCAAAGTACGTTATAATATTGACAACCACGCGAAATTCTACATAAACGGAGTTCTTGTTCGCGATATAGAATACGTCGGAGAAAACTTCTTTGAAATAGATAAAGCATATTTTAAAAAAGGTAAAAACCTATTTGCTGTATCTATTGAAGATTATTATGGTGGACGTTGTCTTGACTATGGAATCTTTTTAGAATACACCGTAGCAGGCAACACATACCAACGATACGGCAATGAACTAACGCTTGTTTCATCCACGAACAAAACACTTACAACAATAGATTTATCTTCTTCTATCATCATTGATGGGCAAGTATGCAATATTACTGAAATTGCAGATGAGGTGTTCAAAGGATTCAGCAAATTGGAAACAATAAAACTGCCTACTACATTGAAGAAAATCGGCAAAGGGGCGTTTCAAAACTGCATAAAACTGACTTCTGTTTCGGGATTAGAGAATATTGAATCCATTGGTGAGTTCGTATTCGCCGGTTGCAAAAACCTGCCCTCTATCTATGCGCCTAAATGTTTATCCGTTGGAAAACAAACATTCTACAACTGCGTAAAGCTTGCCAAAGTGAATATGGTGAATCTTGAGAAAGCAGATGAGAAAGCATTCCAAAACTGCAAAAATCTCCAAGCACTTAACGTGCCTGTACTCTATGATGTCAAGGAAAACACCTTTGATATGGGTACAACAGGAAGCGGCACGATAGGCAACTACACATACGAAATACTCGACGTATTTGCTGGCGATTGCGTCATGCAAGGTGCCAAGATTACCAGTTACTTAGGTGAAGAAGGGCAATACATATACTTCCCCAATACCGTGACTTATGACGGCACAGAATATCCAGTATTAGCAATAGGAGAAAGACTATTTGAAGACAAGAAAGTCAATGGGGTCAAATTCCCAGAAGGACTAATTTCCATTGAAGGTGCAGCTTTTCATAACACACAGGGATTTGGTGTTATCAATCTACCCGCTTCTTTGGTGTTTATAAGGGGTGATGAGGTTTTTGAAGGAACCGAATTTTCAAAATTAAATTTGCCAAGTGATTCCAAGTTAAGGTACATTGGTCCGCATGCATTTTATTATCACTACCAAAAAGACGAGATAAGTCTCCCAAAATGCATTGTATGCATTGGCGGAGGTGCTTTTTGGCAAACAAGTATAAGAGTAAACATTCCATTAGATTCAAATTTGCGAATTATAGAAAGTGCAGGATTATGGGCTCACGGCAACCCGTATGAGGAATTCAAAGTTCCAGAAAATGTGCGCTTTCTTGGGGAAGACTTCGTTTGTTGTGGAGGAACTCTTGATTACACGACAAATAGCAAAATAGAAAAGCTGCCAGGCAGATGTTTTGGCAGTTGGGACGGCATGTACACAAAAAAAGTAATTATACCTTCAACAATAACAGAAATAAGTGACAATGCATTTGAATGCTCAAGAAACTTAGAGGAGGTCTATAATTACGCAAGTATTCCACAAGCCATTACCGAAAATACTTTTTCCGAATATGGCACTCTTCATGTCAAGAAGGGTTGTGCAGACATCTATGAAGATACTGAATACTGGAACTACTTTGTCATTGTAGAAGACCTTGACGAAGAAGATGCCATTCACGAAGAGTGCACTATCGAAGATAGCCAGACAAATTTTGCCAACTACAAAAACACGGGCTACAAGAAGATTATCTACAACCGCACATTCAACAATACAAACTGGCAGGCATTCTATGTGCCGTTCCCCATGAACCACTCTGATTGGAGCGACAAATTTGAAATAGCAAGAATCAATGATGTTCACCAATGGGACAACAATGATGACGGCATTGCAGACAAGACAGAAATGGAATTCTTCAAAGTGAAGAGTGGTAGTATAGCCCCAAATACGCCATACCTCATAAGGGCTAAGAATACTGGTAGGAAGTCAATAGTGCTCAGCAATTCCACTTTATATACGTCCACAGAGAAAAGGTACAATGTATCAAGTTGGGATACCGATTATAATATCATAGGTACATACAAGACCATCAACGGCGCAGAGATGGTAGCACAAGGCTACTATGCACTTGGCGGTGGTTCCTTGAAACAGGCAGCATCAGGAAGCAGCAATCTCAATGCGTTCAGATGGTACATGAGTGTTACAGATAGAAACGGCAACACCAAGAACATCAACGAGGTGAAAGTCTGCGTATTCGACTTTGACGAAGAAGAAACAGGTATGACGATACAGTCAGCAGAAAAAGAAAACGACAAAGTGTTTGATCTGAGTGGACGCAGAGTAAACAAAGCTGCGAAAGGTATCTATATAAAGAACGGAAAGAAAATCGTTATACATTAAAAGTGTTAAAAGTGAACTACATGAAAAAAGCATATTGCCGTCCCAACACAAGGTGCATCAAGCTAAACACTTCCCATAATCTAATGGAAATTAGCGGAGGCAACATTGACATAGGTGGAAAAGGAGATTTCGACGTAAAAGAAGAATTCTTTGACACTTCATCCTTCTGTTGGGATTCTGAAGATGACTAAAACCCCATATTGACAGAAGTTATATGTAAAAATTGTTTAACATTCAAAAAAGAGATCATTATGAAAGTTACAAAGATTATGACAGTTGCAGCAACAATGTTTATGGCAACTGTGGCTAATGCCCAAATGGTAAAAAGTTCTGCGACCTCCATTTATGCAAATGAGTGTGATAACTATACACGCGTTTATGCAGATTATGGAACAACAACTTTTAAAGAAAGCGAAGATGGCTTTAGTGCAACCGACGATAATGCCATGAAAGGTTTCAACATTGGTGCTTTAAGAGCATTTAATGTAACAGGAAAGAAACTGCCCGTCTTTGTTGAGGCTGGTTTGGAGTTTTCAGCACGTTTCTATACTGAAGACAAGTATAGCGATGCAACCCAAAAAGACGAATTGATGCGCCTCACCATTCCTGTGAACCTAACCTACAAGTTGTCTTTCAAAAATGGCATGTACGTTTCTCCATTTGCAGGTGCGCGCTTGGCTTATAATATGATAGGAAAGAGCATCTACAAATACGATGGTGAAAGTTATAGCGAAGACTGGTTAAATGGCGAAGATGACGAAGATTCGTGCAACAAAGTTCAAATAGGAGCTCAGGTAGGTGCAACTATTGGTTACAAAAAGCTTAGCATCTCTTTTGGATACCAGTGGGATGGCAAGCTGTATAGCGAAGAGGATGCTAAAATTACAACAAATGGCTTTCGTGTAGGAGTTGGTTACAGTTTCTAAGCACATGATTATCTGAAATATTGTATAATACAACATTACTTATCTGCAGGTATAAGGTGGCAAATAGCAACACCGAAAGAGGTATTTGATTTCCACATTATACGATTACGCAGAAAAACATTATCACCTGCAATCATCCGCAAGGCTCTCCACCTCGGAAGCCTTGCGGATTTAAAGGCATGACATTTAATGTGGGATTTGTCTTCTAAATTCTTTCAACACATTTAGGCACAAAGATTATAATTCAATTTGCTATATTCAGGAAAATGGTTAACTTTGCACTCACTTTGGCATCCTAATGAAAATGATACTACCACAAATAAAAGCAAAACTAGAAGAAAGGCTGGGGCAGCAGATTTGCAGCCCCAGTGATTGCCATGCACTTTCTATAGACATCGAGAAGCGCACTGGACAGCATCTGGGCGTCAACACGATAAAACGAATGCTTGGAATCTTAGGCGATGAGGTAGAACCACGTACCAGCACACTCAATCTCATAGCTCAATATTTGGGATATGCAAACTGGAACGTGTTAAAGCTGATTGCTGATGGCGAAGGTAACTCAGATTTTGACAGTATCCCACAAATTATCACATGTGAGCTAAAAGTGGGACAACATGTCATCCTAACCTACGAGCCAAAGCGGAAAGTTACTCTTAAATACATAGGAGATGGCACATTCTGCGTCACCGAAAGCCTGCTAAGTAAAATGCAGACAGGCGACATAGTACGTACGCAACAATTCATTTTAGGGCAACTGCTTTATTGTATCGTACAACGAGATGGGGTCACGCTTGGCAACTTAACAGCAGGAAAAATAGGAGGACTTACTTCTTTGAAATGCAAATGAAAAAACAACAAATATCGGAAGTGTCTGTATTTGAAAAAATCGAGTCGTCGAGATTCTCTCACGAGGATAGTTCTTTGGATACCCCTTCTGCAAAAAAAATTGCAGAAGGGAGTACTTGTGTAACAACATTAGTTCGTGAACACGGCAAACTACTAATAAAAAAGCAACTTCGTGACGCATACGTTAACAATAGCTTTTATCGCGATTTAATCGAGAAAGAGTTTGAAATAGGCTTCAATCTGGAACACCCCACACTGGCACGATATGTCCAGAAAGGAGAAGACGAAAACGGACCTTTCCTTCTCATGGAGTATATTGATGGTACCCCACTGGATCGCTTTCTAAAAGAATCACCCGACTATTTCAATAAAAAGAGTACACGCAAGAAGTTCGCCCAGCAACTACTTCAGGCTCTCGCTTACTTACATTCACACCACATCTTGCATCTCGACATTTCTCCAAGCAACATTATGCTTACACGCATAGGAAATGACGTAAAGTTGCTTGATTTCGGCTATGCCTATACCAGTATTTTCGACCTCAGCACAGGCCACACTCCTCTATACGCTGCTCCAGAACAGTTGGAGGGGCAACGGCCATACGACGAACGTACGGACCTCTACGCCGCAGGTAAGATGCTGGAATTGGTGTACGGTACGAGCACCCCATTAACAAGGCGCTTATTGGCACAAGACCGTGATAAACGTCCTGCAAGCGCCAACGAAGCTCTCTGTCAGTTGAACTCAATATCTGACAATGCTAAGAAAACATTACTGGCATCAGTTCTTGTATTACTCACCACTTTCATATTACTCTATAGTATGTCCGAAAAGAAAAAGAAGGAAATGCCCACCATTCCTAACATTAGCGGTACAGCCACGGTCACGGCTACTGTGGCAGGTTCAAGCAGCATTGTGAAAAGTGCCAAAGTGAATATTGCTGATAACATGATAGAAGGCTACTTCAGCGTAAGCTCAAGCAAGAAGGTGGAGTTCAGCAAAGGCAACCTCTGGTGGGATGGCTCTGCCTACCACTTCGAGGCCAACCAGACGGACTATCCCACCTCGTGGAATGCTAACCATGTAGGCTATTTCTACTGGACCAATCTCACCGACTATCAGTCGGGCAATGCCGCTTACATGCCTTACGCAGAGTATTACTCATTCTCAAACCAGAGCACCAGCGACAAGTTCTTCTGTGACGAGAGCAATCCTCTTACCGTGGAGGGCATCAGCGGCTTTTTCGCCTTGAGCCAGAGCGAGTGGGATTACCTTATCTCAAGCCGTAACAATGCAAGCAATCTCTGCAAACATGGCGTGACGGTGGATGCCATGACAGATAGCAAGAAGAACTGTCTTATTATTGCCCCCGACAACTTCAGCGATACACTCAAGTCATCGTACACTTTGGATGAACTGAGTTCTCTTGGCCTGGTTTGTCTGCCCGCTGCGGGCTACCGCGATGGTTCGAGCTTTTACGGCATAGAGCAGTGGAGCACCTATTGGTGGGCTACGCCTGCTCCGAGTGAATCGTGTCGTGCGAGTCAATTAGAAACTTATGCAGATCACATTCGTACTGTCAACGGCTTTCGTAGCGATGCTCATAATTTGCGCCTCGTGCGGCTGGCTCAGTAAGTACTGGCACTTCCTTGGTTAATGTAGGGGGTGTTGCCAAAATCATTTTTCTTGAAAATATTTACAAAACGAACAATCAGTTTGTGTCTTTGCAGAGAGAAGAAAGACGCAGTTTCCCTACGTTTTTCCTCCTATCAGCACCCTATGAGCGCACAATTGGCTTACGTCTGGCTTACGTGTTTTGACGTAAGCCAGACGTAAGCAAACTGAGTGAAGACTGAGTGCAGGGAGTAAGATCATAAGAGGGAAATAAAAGTGTTTTACAATTTGCAATGCACAATGCATAATTTTCAACTGGCTGGTGCAGAATAATGCACAATGCACAATTCATAATTCACGATTATCTGGTGTTGCATAATTCACGATTCACAATTAGCTGGCACGATGACGCAAATGGCAATTGACTTCGTCGAGCCCATCGGCTTTCATAAGGCACAAATATGAACTTTACGCCTTTGCGTCTTCGCGTTAAAATACATCTAAATACGTCCAAAAACCAGATATAAGACACACAAAAGGCGGAAATAGCGTGTCAGGAGGAGAAAAACAAAAATAAAACACACAAAAACTTGTTTGTAAACCATAAAATTGCTATCTTTGCAAAATAGGTTTTATGTTCTATCCTGAATCTAATGACATTGTTCCAACTAATAAGGAAGATATCACCTTTTGTCAAGCCATACAAGGGGTTGGTGGTGGCCACGCTGGCACTCACGCTGGTGGGGTCGCTCATTGCACAGGTCAATGCGGTGGTGCTCGATTGGACCGTCGATACCATCAACGGACTTATTGTGCACAACGGAACGGGCGACATCGGGGAGCAGCACTTTGCCTGGGGCACCACGGCACGCATTCTGACCACGATAACCGCCATACTGCTTGGCAAGGAGGTGCTTAGTGTCATCATCTCGTATGCGCAGAACTACTATGGGGAGAGGATGCGAGTACATGTGTCGAAGGATCTTGCCCAGAATGCCGTTGACCGCATACTGCGCTACCGGATGGCATTCTTTACGCGGAGTGGCAACGAGGCAGGTCGCCTTCAGTCGCGCATCGACCAGGGCGTGGGCAGCTTGTCAACCACCGTGCAGAGCATCTTCATAGACCTGCTGCCCCTGTTCACGTCGGCCTTCCTGGCACTCGTGCTGATGTTTCTCGCCAACGTATATGTGGGACTTGCAGCCTTGCTCATCGTACCTGTTTACATCTTCATCACGGTGCGGCAAGCCAAGCGCCTGAAAGGATGGCGGCAGGAGATGCGGAAGCACCGCGAGCAGAAGAGCCACGGCATAGTGAACATCATCGAGTCGATAAGCGTCATCAAGTCGTTCAACCGCGAGGAGATAGAGAGCGACAAGCAGATGGACATCCAGACACAGCTGACCGACAACCAGTTGCGCACACGCAAGGTGATGCTCTTCTTCGACGGCTGGAAGCGGTTCGTTCAGCAGATAGGCACCGTCATCATCATCATCATCACAGCCTACCTTGTGCTCATCGACTATCCCGGCATGACCATCGGTAAGATTATGTACCACGTGATGCTCTTTGCCAACGTAACAGCACCCATCACCCAGTTGCAACGCGTGTTCGACACGCTCAACGACGCGCTCATCTATGCCGAGGGCTACTTTAGCGTGGTGGAGGCAGACGGAGAGGTGGAGGAAAGCGGAAGCTACCGGCCCGAACGAGTGGAGGGAAAGATCGAGATAAGGGGCGTTGACTTTACATACCCCAACGGCACAAAGGCCTTGCACGACATCAACATGAACATCGAACCGGGAAAGATTACCGCCTTCGTGGGTCTGTCGGGAGCGGGAAAGTCCACCATTGTCAATCTGCTCGACAAGTTCTACACGCCCGACAAGGGCACCATCCTGCTCGATGGCATAGACCTCAAGGAATACGACACACAGTTCCTGCGCGACAACATCGGTCTTGTGTTGCAGAAAAACCACATCTTTGACGGCACCATCGAGGAGAACATACGCTACGGGCGTCCCAACGCCACACAGGAGGAGGTGGAGCAGGCAGCACGCAGCGCCTACATCTACGACCAGGTGATGCACCTGCCCAAGGGCTTCCAGTCGCAAGCCTCCATGCTGAGCGGCGGACAGCAGCAACGCATCGCCATAGCACGCATGTTCCTGAAGAATCCTCCCATCATCTTCCTTGACGAGCCAACTGCCTCGCTCGACGCCATCGCTACCGAGCAGATCAAGGCCTCGCTCGACGCCATCAAGCAGGGGCGCACCGTCATCATCATCTCACACTCCGTGTCGCAGATCATCGACTCGGACGTGATATACGCCTTGCGCGACGGACACGTGGAGCAGAGCGGAGCGCCAGACAGCCTCTACCAGAAGGGCGGCATCTACAAGGACATCATTGATGCCTCGGCACGCAGCCTCAACGTGGACAAGCTTGCCATGATACACCAAAGTATAACTCTCAAAAACAAATAACCCTATATGACAAAGATAGAGATTAGTGCGGAATACATCAAGACGGTCAACTACGCCCTTGTAAATGGCAGAATACCCATCTGCAAGCTATTGGAGCTGACAAACAGCACCGAAGCGGCCGTCAGCGGGCTGCAGGTGATGTGCACCGGCGAATACATCAAGCCCTGTGTGAGCAACCTGACAGAGACGCTGGAAGCAGGGCAAACCATGCAGGTGCCCAACATGGACATACTGCTGGATGTACAGGAGATGCTGACCCTGCCCGAACACACCACCACAAGTTTCAAGATACGCGTGATGGAGCAAGGCGACTGCGTGGGCGAGCAAGACTTTGAACTGGAGTTGGTGCACGACCACTATGACCTGAACATGATAAGCAACGGCAAGCGCGAACTGACCAAGATGGACATCTGGGAGCGTAAGCTGCTCGACTTCTCATTGCGCAATTCTCTGCTCAACCTCTATCTGCGTACCCGTGCCATACAGTTCATCTCGTTCGACGTAAGCAAGATAGAAGACCACCTGGCAAGCGGAGAGGAATACTGCATCATGCCCAAGCCCGAGGTGGACTTCAAGATAAACAGCGAGGAGCGACTGATACACTCGAAGAAGCTGGCAGAGTCGCTTCACGACCTGATAAGCGACGGCATAGAGCATCACCGTCTGCATACCTACCAAACGGAAACAGAGACGAAGAATACGCTGAAGAACATCTACCGCGGAGCACGCAATGCCATAGAGGAGACGGGTGCCAACTCACTCTTCCTCTCCATAGGTACTCTGCGCTGGTACGAGGAAGGACAAAGCGACACGCCACGCTACGCCCCCGTCATCCTGCTGCCCGTGGAGATGGTGTACAAGAAGGGGCAGTACTTCATACGTACACGCGACGAGGAGACCAACCTCAACATCACCCTGATGGAGTTTCTGCGCCAGAACTACAACATACGCGTGGAGAATCTCGACACGCTGCCCAAGGATGAGCATGGCATCGACGTGAACCTGATATTCACCATACTACGCGAGTCGCTGAAGGAACATCCCACATGGGACATCGAGGAGGAGTGCATACTCGGCACCTTCTCGTTCAGCAAGTTCCTGATGTGGAATGACGTGCACAACCACCGAGAGGAGATGATGCAGAGCCAGGTGGTAAGCAGCTTGGTAGAGAACCGACTGACCTGGACGCCCGACCCCGTAAACGTCAACCTCAAGGAGATGGACAGCGTGACACCTCCCACCGAACTGGCGTTGCCTGTAGCCGTGGATTCGTCTCAGATGGCAGCCGTCATTGAGGCGGGCAAGGGCCACTCGTTTATTCTATACGGCCCTCCCGGAACCGGTAAGTCGCAAACCATCACCAACCTCATCGCCAACGCCTTGTTCCAAGGCAAGCGCGTACTCTTTGTGGCCGAGAAGATGGCCGCCCTGAGTGTGGTACAGAGTCGTCTGGCCAAGATAGGGCTTGACCCCTTCTGCCTGGAGATGCACTCGAACAAGGTAACCAAGAAGCACATCCTGGAGCAGTTCAGCAAGGCTTTGGGCGTGACCCACATCGTGTCGCCGGCAGAATACAAAGACAAGGCCGAAAAGATATTCGCCCTGCGCAAGGAACTCATCGAGTACCTCAAGGCGCTTCATAACGTAGATGGCAACGACAACCTGTCGCTTTACGACTGCATCAAGCACTATGAAGCCATCGATGCCGAGCCAATGGCAACCTTTGCTCCCAATGCCAAGCTCGACGCAGCGCTGGTGCAGCATGGATTGGACGAACTGGAGGACATACTGAACGGAAAGCTGGACACCGTGACAAAACTGGTGGGACAGCCTTCGGAAAGTCCGCTGAAGGGACTCGTGCTGGAACAAAGCAACTTTGCTCCCGACGAGTTGGTGGCCAAGTTGCAGAAGGCAAAGGCTATAGTAAGCGGAAGTCGCAAGCAAGCTGCCGACCTGCAACAGGTAAAAAGCCTGCGCGCCGCCCTTCTGCGCGACAACAGCGAGGCACTTCTGAAACAAAATGCCAAGGCGCTCTACGACGAATGGAGAAGCGTTAAGACCAAGTGGTTCCTTCCACGCTTCTTTGCCAAGAAGAACTACCTCAACAAACTGCGTGAGTTTAACAAGCTCATCACCGATGCTGATGTTGACAAGACGCTCGACAACCTCATGCAGTATCAGGAGAAGCATAAGTCAATCGAAGAGCTGCGCCTTATCCTGTCAACCCACCTTGGCATTGACACACCCTCGGACGTAATGCCCGAAGACTATCTGCTGCAAGATGCAGAGGAGAAGATGGAGCGCTGGATTGCTAACAAGGACAAGATGCGCGACTGGCTGCATTACTGCAACTACAACAGCCTTCTCAAGGAGATGGGTATGGAATGTGTGCAGAAGGCGCTGGAGGCAGAGAACTGTGAGCCAGACGCTATCAGGAAATCGTTCTTCAAGGCACTCTTCAAGCATAAGGCTGAGCGAAAGATGGACAAGGCACCTCTGCTGACCACTTTCGAGGGCATGATATTCGACGAGAAAGTGAACAGCTACAAGCGACTCACGGAGGAGTTCCAGATGCTTACCCAGAAAGAGCTTTATGCCCGACTGGCGGCACGCATACCCCGTGTGGGCGAAAACCTTGACAGCAGCAGCGAGATAGGTCTGCTGAACCGCAACATCTCGAATGGCGGCCGTGGCATGTCTCTGCGCGAACTTCTGAAGCAGATACCCACGTTGCTACCCCGCATCTGTCCCTGCATGCTGATGAGCCCTATGAGCGTGGCACAGTATCTCGACCTGTCACAGGAGAAGTTCGACCTCGTGGTCTTCGACGAAGCATCGCAGATGCCTACCAGCGAGGCAGTAGGCGCCATCGCCCGTGGCAAGGCTCTCATCGTGGTGGGTGACCCGAAGCAGATGCCTCCCACCAGCTTCTTCTCGTCAACCAACGTGGATGAGGAAGAAGCCAACATCGATGATATGGAAAGCATCCTGGAAGACTGTCGCACGCTGGAGATGCCATCATTGCAGCTCAACTGGCACTACCGTTCACGCCATGAGAGTCTGATTGCCTTCTCAAACCGTGAATACTACGACGGCTCGCTCATCACCTTCCCATCGGTGGACGACCAAAAGACGAAGGTAAGCTACATCCCCGTGGATGGATACTATGACAAGGGAGGCAAGCGTTCGAACCGTGCTGAGGCAGAGGCCATCGTCAACGAGATAGAACGTCGACTGAAGGATGAGAAGCTGCGCCAGCAGAGCATTGGCGTCATCGCCTTCAGCGTGGTGCAGCAGGCACTCATCGAAGACCTTCTTGTGGACAGAATGGACAACGACAAGACGTTGCACGATGCCGCTGACGAGATGTATGAACCCATCTTCATCAAGAACCTGGAGAATGCCCAGGGTGATGAGCGCGACGTCATACTGTTCAGCATAGGCTATGGCCCTAACAAAGAGGGCGTTGTGTCTATGAACTTCGGTCCGCTGAACAACGTGGGTGGCGAACGACGTCTGAATGTGGCAGTAAGCCGTGCACGCTGCGAGATGATGGTATTCTCAACTCTCAAGGCATCGCAGATTGACCTGCGTCGCAGCAAGGCAAAAGGCGTGGAAGGGCTGAAGCACTTCCTTGAGTTTGCCCAGACACAAACCCTGTCAGGAAACGCCGCATCGGTACAACAAGATAAAAAGTCGATGGTGGCAGAGAAGATTGCCGAGGCTTTGCAACAACGTGGATATAAGACACAAACCTACATCGGACGCTCTATGTTTAAGGTTGATGTGGCCATCTGCGACAAGCAGAACCCAGAGGTGTATAGTATGGGACTCCTGCTCGACGGCGAAGGCTATCGTGATACGCAAACCACCCGCGACCGCGAAATCGTGCAGCCATCCGTCCTGACTGGTTTGAAATGGAAGGTAATGCGCATCTGGAGCGTAGATTGGTTTAACAACCCTGAGCGTGTCATCAACCGCATCGTGGAACAGCTGGAGGCAGAACCTGCTAAAGAGAAGCCTGCACAGAAGCTGCATTTTGACATCTCGAAAGAGAAGGTAGAGGAAACGGTATCGAAGGCCAAGCCCTACATTGAGTTCAAAGCCAACGCTGCCAGCAAGGCCAAGGTGCAGAAAGAGAGCATCTGCAAGGACATCGTGGCTGCCGAGCAACCCATCTCGATGATGCAGCTATGCCGCAAGGTGTGTGCACTGCGTGAGATGCAACGCGTAACACCCACCCTGCAAAGCGAGGTGGCCAACTATTGCGCCAACAACCTCTACACGCAGGCCGATCGTCAAGGACAAGTGGTGTGGCTCGACCAAGCCAGCAGCATGAACTATCCCTGGTATCGTCCTGACACGATGCGCGACATTGCCGACATACCCATGATTGAGATTAAGAATGCCGTGCTGGAGGCCATCACCGAACAATTCAGCATAGCTACCGACAACCTCTCTCTCATTGCCGTCAAGAAGTTAGGCTTCACCCGTCGTGGCAACAATGTGGACGCGGCCTTCCGCATAGCCGTGGATGAATTGGTAAAGGAAGGACTCGTGAAGGAGGAAGATGGTAAGATGAAAACGGTTTAGGCAAAGAGTCTATTTCACATAGTCAACTTACAATCTGTCACATTTTGGTAGAATATTTTCATGAAATATTTGTGCTTTACCTAAAAATGTGTAACTTTGCATTTTGAAGGTCGGTAACTCGGTATGGAGTTTCAGCATACTTTTGTCATCATAACTGTATGAAAGCAAAGGGACGACAGCAAGGATGTACCGATTGGAAAAGGCAAGTGGAGAACTTGTAGGAGAACTTGTAAGACAGAAAAAATAAAACGTTTAATTACAAAACAGATATAGAAATATGGAAGAGTTGGATTGGTCAAATCTCGGTTTTGGCTATCGCAAGACCGACTATAACGTAAGATGTTACTATCGCAATGGTGCGTGGGGTGAGATTGAAGTATGTAGCGAGGAGACAATTCCCATGCACATGGCAGCCACCTGTCTGCACTATGGACAGGAGAGTTTTGAGGGTTTGAAGGCATACCGTTGCCCCGACGGCAAGGTACGTGTGTTCCGTCCCGATGAAAATGCAGCTCGTATGCAGAGCACCTCACGTGGCATCCTGATGCCCGAGATGCCTACCGACAAGTTCATTGAAATGGTTGAGAAGGTAGTACGTCTCAACGAGCGTTTCATCCCCCCCTATGAGAGTGGTGCAACCCTGTATATCCGTCCCTTGATGGTGGGTACTGGTGCTCAGGTAGGTGTACATCCTGCCAACGAATACCTGTTCGTCATCTTCGTAACACCCGTAGGTCCTTACTTCAAGGGTGGTTTCTCTGCCAATCCCTACGTCATTATCCGTGAGTTCGACCGCTCTGCTCCTTTAGGTACTGGTATCTACAAGGTAGGTGGCAACTATGCTGCCTCTCTGCAAGCTAACAAGAAAGCTCATGACATGGGTTACGCTTGCGAGTTCTACCTCGATGCCAAGGAAAAGAAGTACATCGATGAGGCTGGTGCAGCCAACTTCTTCGGTATCAAGAACAATACATACATCACTCCTAAGTCAAGTTCTATCTTGCCCTCTATCACCAATAAGTCATTGATGCAGTTGGCAGAGGATCTGGGCATCAAGGTGGAGCGCCGTGCCATTCCTGAGGATGAGCTCGAAACATTCGAGGAGGCTGGTGCTTGCGGTACCGCAGCCGTAATCTCTCCCATCTGCCGCATTGATGATGTAGAGACAGGCAAGAGCTATGTCTTCGGAGATGGAAAAAATCCTGGTCCTGTATCAGAGAAGTTGTTCAACAAGCTTCGTGGCATCCAGTATGGCATTGAGCCCGACATCCATGGATGGACACGCGTTGTCATTGAATAAGAAACAGCATCATACAATACATACAAGCGGACGTAACCCCAAAAAGTTACGCCCGCTTTTCTGTTAAAAGGTATCGCATACGTAAGGGGGACAAAGAGATTTGGAAGTTAAAGGAGTTTAAGACGAATAGGACGAATGTATTAGCCCATTGCCAGGCATGTCATATCGTCCTTTAACTTCTTCAACTCCAGAAACTCCAAACTTCTTGGCACATATCACAAAGTGCCTCAGTTTTATCAATTTGCACATAAAACATGTAATAAATCGAACTTTTAAGGGTAACTAATGTTAAAAACATGTTAAACATCACATTTTTATGTGTTAAAAAGATACAATTCATAAATTTTTTGTACCTTTGCAGCGGTATTAAGAAAGGATGTATCAAAATTACAATATACGATCTTCTTTACGAAAGGATAATCAACCTCATAAGAGGTTTAGAAACGGATAGCGAAATTACATTGATCGTATAAAACAAAAAAATTATTAGGTATTAGGGACAGTACTTTCAAAGCCAAGAATTTCGCCGAGCATCGGCCTTTGCCTCAGTTCATGTAATGATACAGGGCAAAAGAAGGTGTGAAGCAAGAATTAGTAAATTTAATTTAACTAAGGATATATGAAACTTAAAGGTAAAATGTTGGATGTAATCGTCATGGCAAGTGCTATGATGGCTCTGCTCCCCACCAAGGCATCGGCAGAGATTGAAAATTTGAAAAACCTTACTATCACTGATGCAACCGCCTACGAAAACGTCGTAGACAGCAAAGTAGAGAAATTCACCTATCGCCGTTCAATCAACGCTAACGAGTGGAGTTCATGGTTCACCCCCTTCTCTATCGACGTCAACATACTTACCAAAAATGATATTGAGGTATCTGCCATCGAGAATATCCGCAACTACGACGATGACGAGGATGGAGAAATCGATCGTACCGTGCTTGAGGTCATCAAGGTTAACGGTGGAAACCTCAACGCCAACACACCTTATATTATATACTCCAGCAAGACTGCTATGGTGGAGATTGAACTCGAAAACGTAGATTTGAAGTCGGCTGACAATACCAACGACGTAGTCATTGAGTCTGCCACAACAACCTATACTTTCCGCGGCACATACAGCACTATGTATCCCGAAGATACAAAATACATCGTCTCAGAGAATGCCATCACAGAGGCAAGAAAGATTCAGCCCCAGCGTTGGTACATGGAGGTGGAGGGCAGAGAGAATCCCTACATCGAAACTCCTGCTGCCATGGTTCGTGAGTTCTCGCTCCAGCTTGTAGGTGAGGAGAACCTTGAGACCGGCATCCGCACCATCTATCCCCAGTCTCAGCAGAAGACAGTCAGCGCTAATGGCATCTTCGACCTGAGCGGACGCAAAATGAACACAACCCAGAAGGGCATCAACATTATCAACGGAAGAAAGGTTCTTAAGTAATCAAAATCTTCAAAATAGGTATTAGGTAAGAAACATTAAATAAGGAAACAAGATTATTACGATTATGAACAACATACATTTTTCAGTTAAAAATCTAATGGCAGTCATCCTGATGATGATTGCAATAGCAATGCCTCAGAACGCTTCGGCAGCATGTAGTCATACTGCCACAGCAGAAAACGCAACATACGATTGGGCTGGTTCAAATGTAAAAGTAGGTAAGTGCGTAGCTAAGCTTTATTGCAGCAAGTGCAAGGCTCTGCTCGAAACCGTAACGCTCACCGTAAGTTCAAAGTCATACATTGAACCTACCTGTGAAACAGAGGATGAGCAGATCTGGAAGGCAACCGGTAAGAGTACAAAATACCCCAGCATCACCTATTATTCTGAGAGTACTACATATACTTGGGGAAAGAAAGGTCATGGTACAAAAGGTTACAACGCTGTGTACAGCTGGACCGGCAACTATATGGATGCCCATTGCTTTATGCAATTGACCTGCCTTGACTGCCGTCAAATGGTGTGCAACATAGCCGCAAACACAGTTGAGAAGGATCCAAATGGTCACAAAGAGCCTACATGTACACTCGAAGGCAAAGAAACATGGGTTGCAACATTTGATATTGACATGAAGGGTTATGTTACATATAAAAGTCAAAACTCCAAGGCCTTTGCAACTCCTTGTAACGGACACGGTAACACATTGAACTACACCCCTACCTATACTTGGTCCACCAACGCCAGCAACCCCACTTGTAAGCTGACGCTTATGTGTAACGATTGTCACAACAATGTGTTGGAAAATTATCCCATGACAGTCGTCGAGGCAGAGGCTTCACGCGTTGAGCCCGGTTGCGAGAAAGCAGGTCAAGCTGTGTATAACGCTAAGTACACATTCACTGAGAGAGTGTACGAAAGCAGAAGATACGCTGCTAAATCAGACAGAACCTATGAGTTGGCTGCATGTGGTCACGGACACACAGAAGGTTATACTCCCACTTTCAGTTGGACAGGAAACGAGATTGAGCCTCTCTGTGACTTTACACTTAAGTGTAACGATTGTAGCAAGGTAGTGGTAAATGCACAAAAGGTGACTCCCGCATTGGTAGAGGGTAGCCGCGTTGAACCCACCTGTGAGGACTTAGGTTCTATTGATTTCAGCGTAACTGGAAACTATAGCACAACCAAGGACGCCTCTTTCAAGGAGACAAACAAGCACACATTCAGCATCAGACGTAAGGGACATGGCTTGAAGGGTTACAAGGCTGACTATACATGGGCAGAGAACTATGAGGATCGTGCTTGCTCACTCACAGTAGTTTGCTTGGCTTGTAACAAGAAGGTCATCGACAATAAGTCACTCGAACTCGTTGAGGATGAGGAAGAGCATGTAGACGCTACCTGCGAGGAGGACGGTCACGCTAAGTTCAGCGTAAGCGGCGAGTTCATCGAACCTGGGTTCAGCAGAGCTAAATATAGTGGTACAAGCAGCAAGGAGTATGTAATCCTCGCATTTGGTCACGATATCGACGAGAACAGCCAGTGCACACATTGTGGTACCTCATTCAAGGATCCTGAAATCTTTGAGTTGAACGAGGATGAGGTTTACGAAGCAGTAGCTTCACACGTAGTAGATGGCATGATTTACAACCGCAGCTTCAATGGTGGCATCTGGAACACTTGGTACGTTCCCTTCGAGACTTCGGTTGAGAAACTGGCTGAGAGCTATGTCAAGGCTGCCTACATTGAGAGCGTTCACAACTATGACGATGACAAGGATGGCACTTACGATCGCACCGTGCTCAACGTTATGACTCTCAGCAATGGTAACATCCATGCCGGTACTCCCTACCTGGTAATGGCTGATTGCAACCTCGACAAGATTGAGTTGGGTAAAACCACAATGGCTGCAGCAGATGACGTTAAGAACATTCGCATGAAGTCAGCTTCTCACACCTTCGACATCATTGGTTCTTACTGTGGTATTGATGCCAGCGAGATGACAGCAAATACAAACTTCACATTGGACGAGGAGGGTATGATGAACGTAGCCGAGGACGCGCTTGCACCCTATCGCTGGGCAATCAAGCAAACCAACGGTCAGATTATCGCTGACGAGGCAAACAACGTGAAGGCTCTGCAGATTCTTGTTATCGGTGAAGAGGATCAGGAAACCGGCATTCGCACCATCTATCCTGCAAATGAGCAGAAGACATACAACGCCAATGGCATCTTCGACCTCAACGGACGCAAGTTGGACGTTGCACGTAAGGGTGTGAACATCGTCAACGGCAAGAAGATTGTTAAGTAAAGATAGACAAAGCTTTACAGATAGATTTTAAGGTATCAGGGAAATTAGAAGTGTAATATAAGAGAATAACTTGGCATAATTCGGGGCAAACAACAATGCCGGAAAAACAATTGTGCCAAGTTATTTTTATTACATATAGGTAACAACCTACAAAGAAAATAACTATGAACAGAATTCAGAATTCAATTAAGGGTTGGTGGGCAGCCATGCTGCTCGTGGTAACCATGGTCATGCCTCAAAACGCAACGGCACAAACCAAAAAGATAGGCACAATAGATGAATTAAAAGCATTCATCGAAGCAGTTAACAACAACGTAAAAACCAATGAACAATTCAATGCACAACTTACAGCAGACATCGATGCTACTGAGTTGGGCAACGATGTTGTAATAGGCACTAAGGATAACCCCTATCAGGGTACTTTTGACGGAAAGAACTACACCATTACCGTCAACATCAACATGAGCGGTAATGACAATATCGGACTATTCGGTTATATAAGTAATAGCAGCATTGAAAACCTTGTTGTGAGTGGAGCTATTACTGGTAAGAGCAATGTAGGTGCTATTGTGGGTTACAGCAAGACAGATGCTGGCAAGGAGACTGTCATCAGAAACTGTGCTACCAATGCCACCATCAATGGTAGCACAAATGTAGGTGGCATCATTGGTGAAATGACAGGTGTATTACCAGGTAACGTCAGCAGCGGTGCCAACGAAAAAGGACATGTGACAATAGACCGTTGTGCGTTCAGCGGCAACGTAGAAGGTACTTCGAGCACGGCAGGCATCGTGGGACGCATATTGGAGAAGAACACCACTACGGATGCTAATGTTACCATCTCCAACTGTCTGACTACTGGTACCATTTCGAGCAAAAATGGTGGTAGCGCAGGCATTGTAGCAATCATCAACAGCTCAGAAGTTGGTACAGGCATAAATGCATTAGCTGCCATCAGTAGCTGTCTTAGCCTTTCAGAAACAGACTATGCCATTGCTTCCAACATAGCCTATGCTAACGTGGAGAACTGCTACTACGAACAGGAGAAGAGCAATGGTCTTTTTGGAAACAATGCATCCACAACAAAATGCGACACAAACAGCGGGGCTAAGTCAACTACCGAAATCACAAGCGGTGAGATTGCATATATCCTCAACAATGGTGTAACAGATGGTTCACAAGCTTGGTATCAAGCTATCGGTAGTGACAAAGCCCCATCATTAGTAGCATTTAAAGGTGGTACTGTCTTTGCAGAAGGTGAAGGCTTTGGTAACTTCTGCGACATGCATAGTGCAGATGACGACTCTACTTGTCCCGTGTGTGGTACTGAACTTGCCGCTATTGTAAAGACAACCGACAAAAACTATGGTTTTGAAACTATTCAGGAAGCAGTAAACGCAGTTGTCAATACCACAGATGAAGGTATCATAACCTTGAAATTGTTAAGCGATGGTATAATACAGAACACCATCAGCCTCACCAAAGGTGAGGTGGTAATTGACTTGAACGGATTCAACATCACCAATGAACAGCCCAGTCAGGATGCACTTTGCATTAACGGCGCACAAGTTACTATCGTGGACAATTCTAAGGCCAAGAATGGTAAGTTAATCGCCGCATATGGTAATGCCATCACATTTACTGATGGAAAATTGACTATCAATGAGGGCGAATTCAACACTAAAAAAGAAGGTTCATACGGATTGGAAATCTCTGCAACAGAGATTGATAACAACATTATCCTGCGTGGTGGTAACTACAGTAGCATTTACAACGCAGCAAACTGGAGTGATATCAATCTGGTTGGAAATGTACTTTATGACGCAAGCGAAAAATACCTCGTTAGCATAGATTTGGAAGAAACTACAAACGAGATCGACCATAAGGTTTGCATTCTGTTGCCTTTCAATTATGGTGATGCCAATAACGATGAGAAATATACCATCTCAGACATTATCTTGCTGGTTAAGGCATTGCAGGCAGAGGAAGTTGTTTACGTGCATGCCTTGGATGCAAACCGCGATGGTAAGATCGACATGGATGACATTGAGGCAATGCGTGAAAACGTACTGAACACCACATACTAAGCTTCGATGGAAAAGTAAATCCATAATCAATTACCCCAAAAGGTAGGATTTAATTAGAATCAAAAAAAATACACAATAAAAGAGAGCGTGTCAGATGTGCTTACTGACACGCTCTCTCTGCATTTATCATGAACTACTGATTGCAAATCAGGGTCTAACCATACCTATCTTAACGGGTATTCCGTCAGGGCTGTCAAAGGTACCGATGGCATACTGCTTACCATTCTGCTCCCAGAATGATGTGATACTGAGCGAACCTGCACCACTGGCAGTAATCTTTCCATTCTGCCACTTACCCATGAAGATGTCTTCTGACTCACCTTCTTCATTGATAACTTCGCCAGAAGAGAGGAAACGAGTGGTGTGACGCTTGATGCCAAACTTCAGATTGTCCTTAGTACCCGACACATTTACATTTGCAAAGCCATACGCCTTCACATCATATTTATTATTGGGATCCTGATAGAAAAGAGCTTTCCATGAACCCGAAATACTACCAAGGTCATTTAGCGCTTTCACATTCTTAGGCATACCACTCTTGGATGCTCCATTGATAAACCAACCCTGGAAATCTGACTCTTTAGGAGTGTCCAGAGTGCTCAACGATGATGTGGAAGATTCTGCCACAGGTTCATTTTCCGCCACAGCATCAGTTTTAGAAATCTCCTTTACTTCTTCCTTTTGAGCGCTACTACCTTTCTCGGCATCCATTTGTTCCGTTTTGGGCGTATAAGTCAATTCTACGTCATCCGTCTTCTTATCAAAAACGAAAAGCCATAAAGCTGCACCCACTCCTGCCAGAATCAATACTGACAGGATGATGATGAGCGGCAAGCGACTTGTCTTACGCGTATCACTCTCGAATGGTGACCGAAACTCTTGTTGTGGCTGATTTACGATAGGAGGAATCGCTACTGGCTCTGGTGTGGGTTGTGGAGCTGGAGCTTCCACTACAGGCTCTGGTTGAGGCACAACAGGAGGAACTGCTACTGGCTCAGGTGTGGGTTGTGGAGCAGGTGCTTCTACTACAGGCTCTGGTTGAGGCACAACAGGAGGAACTGCCACTGGCTCAGGTGTGGGTTGTGGAGCTGGAGCTTCCACTACAGGTTCGGGCTGAGGTTGAGAAGGCATCACTACAGCTTGGCCACAGTTTCTGCAAAACTTGGCACCCAAAGGTATTTCAGAACCACAAAACTTGCAAAAAGGCATATTTTTAAAGTTAGTTTAAAAGGTTAAAATGTTTTGATAGAACTCGAAGAAGCTACGACTAAGAGATGCTGTACCACTTTACAAAAAGCAAAGAAGAAACAACTATACAATCAATTTCTTTTGCATAAAAATGAAACTCTCACATCGTAACTTTTGCAAATATAGCAATTTATTTTCAACCCACAAATATGTAATAGCACAAATTTAGCTATGTAACACAAATATTAGGCAATGATATACAATTTGGCACGAACTGATAATCGTCTTTGCGTTCAAAAAATGCATTCTGTGCATAATCGTATATCGTTCCCTAAATTAAAGGATAAGGGAGCCAAGTTTATTATTTCACCCTTACTAAGGGTTATTTGATGGCTCTATATTCAGTCTATAATCCGTCTATATCGAGTGTGGGAGAATTTGGCGTGTCAGGGCATTTTGTTTTGTTTTAGTAGCGCTACCGTATTACTTATACCGACGGAAAAATGTGCTGTCCCTTTACGGTTCACCTATATGTAGCTCAAAATGATTGCATGTATCACCGTCTAATCCCCACAATGAAAGTGAACACACACCCCTATATGCGTATTCTACTCGCCCATCTCACCCATTTCACTAATTTCAATTATTTCAGTGAAATTTGGACACGCATAGTGGTGCGAATTGAGGTCTAATATTATATATAAATATTTATATATATATTAGAATTTCATTCTCACTTTCTCATCACCCCCCAATGTGCGTGCATCTTTTCGCGTGAAATTATTGAAATTGTTGAAATGAGTTCGTCATTTCATAAATTTCAATTATTTCAACCAAATATGAGCACACCTATCTACTTGCCAAACGTGAGCTTATACTAACTACATAGCCTATGCTACAGAGGTCATTAAGTAATTATGAAATAATAAGTTCCGAAAGATTTGGTATGTATTTTTGAGATAGTTTGCGCTGTCTTGAAGGACGGCATTTTGCACGTCTGCAAAGCAGCGGGCTATGTGACTTTCTCCTACGGGACGAAAGCAGAAGGACAGGGCAAAAATAGTCAAAAAGACAAACAAAGCTGAAGGAAGCATCGTACTATGAACTTTAGGAAGTTATTTTTTTACCATTACTAAATATCTTGCCGTTTGAAAAAATATCTGTATATTTGCAGAAAGAAATAAGAACTAATAGATATTTATAGATATGGAAAAGAATAACATGAATATTATAACCGAAAAGCAAATTGCCAAAACAATAAAAAATGTAATAAATGAGTACATTGAGGGTAATCTTGCAACGCCATTAGTTGACAATTCAGAAATGATAGTCGAAATGGCGCGAATCAACATGAATGAGAATGGAAAGAAGTTTATATTTCCATCTAACGCTTGGGAAATTAAAATATGGAGTGATGACCATAACCCTCCTCACTTCCATATTATGCGTAATGGATGGAATGTTAGTTTTGTAATCGAGACAGGAGAACGATTAGAAATCTTATCAAGAGGAAGTGAAAGTACTGACCTTGACTATATGTGTGCAAACGTAACCAAATGGTTAGATTCACCATGCGCATTGCTTCCACAAATTACAAATAGGCAAAACGCTAACATACAATGGATTCAGATACACGGATAACTTCGCTTTACAATATGTTTGTTTTGATAACTGCAAAAAACAGAGAATGCTACTTTATTTCACATTCTCTGTCCGAAATTCGGCTTAGAGTCTATCAACTCTTCGCATCAAGTCTAAGGCTCTTTGCCTCCATTCTGAAGTAAACAAAATGTTCTATTTATTTGGAACTATCTCCTTTGTGTCACTTAATTGGCAAGCAAGGTAAAAAGAAAAATACGTAGTATGTATTGTACTACGTATTAACATTAACATCACGACATAGCGACCACTCTCAAAGAGGTGGGAAAAATCTGTTATTAAGGCTACACTTAATTGCTTCCACCATCTCACGTTTTGCCCAATCCAAGCGTTAGTTTTCCAAAACTCACATGACAAGTGTAAAATGAATGAGCTAACTGTTGCTTATTTCAACCATTATACTTATCTTTGCAAAACAAAAACATAAATCGGATAAAAACAAAAAACGTAACCATGAAGAAAGTCTTTTTATTAGGCGCTCTGCTGATAACGTCGATGAGCAGCATGGCACAATGGCCGGGCATGCGACGCCCACAGAAGGAGCCCGCTGAGAACTATGAACTGAAGGCTGCCGCAGGGCACGTGACTATGACCATCGATGCCGCCAACGGAGCACGCATCATGTCGCTCAAATACGACGACACGGAGGTGCTTTCGCAAAACCCACAACCCAACATGTATGGCAGCACGTTCTGGACAAGTCCGCAGAAGGAGTGGAACTGGCCTCCCGTACGTGAGCACGACATGGCACGCTATGCCGTGGAACAGACCGACGGAAAGATTATAATGACCAGTCAGCTGTCGGAGAAGATACCCTTGCGCATACGCAAGACCTTTGAGGTGGACAAAAAGAACGACTGGATATGCATTACCTACACCATAACCAATGAGGGAAAGGAAGACCGCAAAGTGGCTCCCTGGGAGGTAACGCGTGTGCCGGGCGAAGGAGTGATATCTTTCAATGCCGCAGCACAAAGCATCTGGCCCGCCGACTTGATGGACTTCAAGCAGGTAAAGGACGAGTCGGTATTCGCCATCGACAAGGTGGACAAGCAACGCAAGATAAATGCCAATGGTGCACCCGACAAGAAGTCGAAGCTGAAGAAACCCTACAACGCCATGAGTGTTCTGCGTTACAGTCACAATGGTTTGCTTCTTACCAAACTCTTCCCCGACCTGAAGGAAGGCGAACCAGCACCTGGCGAGGACGAGATTCAGGTTTACGTGCATCAGGACGCACTCTATTGCGAGCTTGAGGAACAGGGCGCATACACACTATTGCACCCCGGCGACAGCATGGATTGGACCGTAATCTGGAGCCTTACAAAACAATAAGCCTTGCTGCTCTTTTGGCATGCAAGCTACGAAAATGGTGGACAAGCAACTTTGCATTACTTGTCCACCATGTTCTTTTTGATCACCAAAACCGTATTACCTGATTACGGCAAAAGGCTCTGAGATGGTAAAGGTACGCTCATAATCTTTGGTCACCACCTTGTAAGTGCCATTCATCTTGAACGAGGGGTGGGTGAGCAAACTTGAACTGTTGTTGAACGAGAAGGGAGCATTCATCTCAAACACCACCTTGTTGCCCTCAAACAACTGTATCTTTTCGCCCTTCAAAAGGTTAAGACCTACCAACAGCACCGTGGGTTGCTTTGCCGTCTCGGCTGTGGGAACGGAAGGCATCTCGCCCATGCCCGCACCCATAGAGAAGATGGTTCCACCCGAAACCTCAATGGGTGAGAAATCGCAGTCAAGACCCTCCTCGGGTGAGCCGACATGACTCCAGGCATACACCTCGCCACCACGTATGATGATAGCGGGATCGGGATCCTTCTTCTCGTCCGATTGCTGACTCTGTCCGAAACCTCCAAAGCCGAAGCCCATCATACCACTACCATAATTAGCATCTACGGCATCATTATCGTAACTCTCAGAAATAACCTTACCGCCATTAAACTGGATGGGAGCATTCGCGTTGATAGCATCATCGATGGCACTTACAGTTACCTCACCACCATTGATGATGACGCCTTGCTTACCCTCAATGCCTTCGGCACCTGCCGAGACGGTCTTTACATTCACCTTACCGCTATTGATGGTGACCGTTGTCAATGACTTGATGGCCTTTGTCTTGCCAATGTAGCGCTGCTTACCGCCCCAGCCGCCTTCACGATCGGGATCACCAGAGTCGCCCCCGCCAAAACCGCCGAAGCCACCAAAGCCACCACCGAAATCGGGCATGCCGCCGCCAAAGTCAGGGAAACCGCCGCCAAAAGGAGGCATACCGCCATTCTCGCCACCGCCAAACTGCTTACGCATCTCTTCGAAATGTGCCTTCATCTCTTCGGGCATCTCATCCATGTTGAAGCCGGGGAAACCACCAGGGCCGCCAAAACCATGATGAGCAGTACTGTCACCCTCGCCGCCACCAAAGCCGGGGAAGCCACCAAAGTCGGGGAAACCACCCCCAGGGAAACCGCCAAAGCCACCAAACGAAGTCGTATCACGACCCAGGTTCTGCCCGAGCGTTGTGACATCAAGTGTCAAATCATTTACTACAATATCCTTCTTGGCATTGATACCCTTCACGCCATCAGCCTTTGCCAGTACGTTTAGTTTTCCCTTACCCGAAATCTTGATCTTATCCTTGGTGAATATTACGGCAGCCTTCATGGTAGCCGTGTCAGGGCAAGCCTCCACACAAAGTAAATTTTCCGTACCTGCCTTAGCTACAATATGGGCACGCTTCTTGTTCTTGAGCCACAAAGTAGCCCCTTCCTTACTGGTAAGGCTAACACCATTGAGCGTAACTTTCAGCTTGTCTTTCGTGTTGATTACAAGGCGACCGTTATCGCTCTTACCCTTAAGCTCAACACTTACCTCATGTGCCTTATAACGACTAAGGATGTTGACAAGAGCGCCCTTGGTTTGTACCGTCACGCTATCCTTGCAGTTGTTCTTCACATCCACCTTGTTGCCTTTGAAAGTCACCACCACATCATCGGCTTTAGCATTCATGCTGCCGAGCAAACTCGCAAAGAGTATGAAACCAAATACTGTCTTTTTCATTATTTTTCATGTAAATTTCTTTTAATATGACGAAAGAAACTGCATTTGGTTTAATTGGAGAGAAGGAATTAATGTCTATTGATGCAAGAAACAACAGAAATGGAAAAAAAACGGCTATCGCCTCCCTACGGAAACGATAGCCGGTATGGTCAACTTGCATGGCGCATGCAAGTCATGATTTTCAGGTTTACTTCTTCATCAACATTATCCTCAGAAGCTCCGTACAGTCCTTGATGGTAATCTTGCCATTGCCATCGATATCTGCAGCCAATTTGTCGCAAAGAGGAGCATTATCGTTCTGCAACAACGCATCGCGCAAGAACTGCACATCATTTATGTCAGACACGCCATCCATATTGATGTCCTCAGGGATGGGAGTACCCAAATACGAAAGACGCAGGTTGTCGAAAGCCATCCAGTCGCTACTAACAGCCACATCCTTCTTGAAGCCCAGTTTCAGCACGCCATCGCTGCCCACTCTTACCTTCAGGGAGTTGTTGTAGGCGCTTGCCTGAAAATGTCTCACAGCGCCGCTCATGCTGTTAGGGCAGTACCCCAAGCCATCCACATAGTGGTCGCTTTCATCAAGGCTCGACTCGCTTAGGTCGCTTGCTATGGACATCAAAGGTATCTGGTTGTCATTACCGTAGAGATAGACATTACTCTCGCTGCTCTTCTCGTCTAAGCCTTTGCGATAGAATCCTTGCACATCTATGCGATAGATGCCTTCGGGCAAGCCTGTGATAATCTGGTAGGCATCAAAGGTACAGTCATAGAATTCTGCACAATAATCGCCATACTCAGAATCGCTACCCGTAACGCCACCTATAGCGGGTTGGCTGTTCTGCCACAAAGAGTTTCTTGAATCTACTCGCGAACAGTTAGCGCCTTTTATGACAAAGGTGACATCCTTTGGAGAAGTGAACGAAGCTCCGTTGCTCAATTCCTTCATCAGATCCTCTGCCTTGACGAATTCCCAGTATGACTTTCCTGAGAACATATTCAGCTCAACCAATCCGTTGTTTGCCTCTGTAAGATAGTATCTTACGCCATCCTTCTTGACGGATATCATATACAGGTTGCCAAACGCACGATCTACCTGATAGTAGTAGAGAGTCTGGTCGCAATATACGTTGCTCAGCACGTTGTCAACAGCACATAGGTAATGTGCAGAGCGGCTTCCGTCATTCTCCAGGTAAAGACCGGTATCAAAAGAGGTTCCGTCCATGGTATTTGTTACCTTGACATCCATAACGGGATAGTCGGCGGCCACGGCATGGGTACCCCAAAAGGCTCCAGGTTGCAGGAAATGGCCCGTCTGTGAATTCTTGAGGAAGTAAGTTCCCTCTTCAAGGTCAAACTTGCGTATGGCACCCTCACCATCACGAACGTGTACCTTTGTGCCATCCTCGAGCACGAAGATTACGTTCTTCCATTGGAAGGAGGCTATGTTATCATCGTCATACGAATCGACCTCGTAAGAGAAGCTGAGAACCTTGGAATTGCTGAACTTATTGTTGGTCATGGAACCAATCATGACACGATACGAACCATCCTTCTGCTTTGCGCTCATCAAGTTCTGATGGCCGTTCAGGGGCGACGCATCCAGTTTTCCTTCCTTTATTACGGGCTTTATGGCTCCATCAAAATAAAGGTCTAACTGCACACCCACTACTGGCTTCATGCCCTCCTTGCATTGCAGGGCGAGGTAGTAAGTGTTGGCAGAGCCTTCCATCTCGGCACCCACCAAAGCATTTCCCTCGTCCACGATGTACGACTTACTGTCAGCATGCTTTGTCTTGACACCACTTATACTTACCAACACGGTATTCTTCATCGCAAGAGTCAAATTGACAGATGAAGGATCGGATATCTTAATCTGACACAGAACTTGCTGAGAACCAAAAGCCTGCAGTTGCTGAGAGCTAACCATGACACGGTATGAGCCATCCGATTTTTGAACACAGCTTACCTGATGGTCGGTTTTGCAACTGGGGATGGAGAAAGCGTCGATGGTAACTCCCGAAGGCAGATACAAGTCTGTCTGAAACATGGTCGTTTCGTTTCCCCAGCTACCCAACTGTAGGGTTATCGTACCCGAAGTGCCAGACGAAGCCACTAAGCCATTGGCAACCAGCGCAGACGTTGCCGATAATGCCCATTGTGCCGGATAGAGCAATCCGATAAGGCACAGGGCGAACATTCGTATATAATTCTTGATCATGGTATTCTGTCTTTTGTTTTTTTATGGGTACTTCTAACTTACTTCACAACCACTTTCTTGCCACCCACTACATAGATGCCAGCCTTCATGTTTTTGTCGGCCATCTTTACGCCAGAGAGGCTATAGATGCCTTCTGCACCCTTGCCATCGGCAAAGCTTTCTATGCCAGTCACGGTGTCGTCAAATGAGACGGCAGAGGCACAGACAGTAGCCATAGAGGGTTCAACAAGCTGTATGTTATCGACGAGAATACCCTCGCTACCTTCACCGCTCAGCACCAAGCCCAGCAGTTCACCATTCTCACGTTCAAAGAGAGCACTCTGCATGGAAGTTACCAGCACACGCCATACTCCATTGGCCATCTCACGATAGCTAATGCTGTGTGAACCAGAAAGACACTCACCACGCATCACGCTATTGATCGTCACATTCTCGGGCAAGGTGACGTCCATCTGCAGAGCCGTATAGTCACGTCCGCCGGCAAGGCTAAGCATCAGGCAACCCTCTTGCATTTCTGCCGTTATGGCTACATGGCCAGCCTTCTCTGCCGACTTAGCCTTTCTCATGGCGCGAACTTCAGCCACGCCCAAACCGATGTTGGCCACGCCCACAAAATCTGCGGCGGTGATAGCCTTGTCACCATTGACGTCGGCAGCCATGAAGAAAAGATCCTCGTCCTTATACATCATGATGCCCTTGGCTACATGGTAGAGGTCTGCCACATCCACGTCAGAATCGTTATTGACATCACCCCTGATGTAGATGCCTGATGAGGGCTCGCGTTTTACCACATAATAGTTGTTCCAGAACTCGCATGTGCTATATGCGTCGTACAACAGCTCTGGGCAGGTGATGATGGCATTTGCGCTAAGGGTGCTACCAGCACCAGGGACGAATATGTTTGGAGAAACACTTACGTAAGAGAGAGAGGTACAGTCCTCAAACATGCCAGCCACGTTTGCCGTGTTTTTCACGTTAAATTTGCTAATGTCGAGAGAGGCAAGACTTGTGCAACCCTTAAACATGCCCTTCAGGCAAGTTGCACTACTGGTATTGAAATGGCTCAGGTCGAGCGACTCCAGCGACTCACAGCCCTCAAACATACCACAATACTCAGGATGTCCGAATGCCTCTACGCTCTCTGTATTGAAGCTGCTCAGGTCAACAGACTCAAGTGAAGTACACCATGCAAACATTGTATCCATGGTTTTCACCTTACTTGTGTTGAAACTGCTCAGATCAAGGGTAGTAAGACTTGCACAATCACGAAACATTGAACCCATCCATTCTGCACTTTCAGTATTAAAGTTCTTCAAATCGATGGAAGTCAGCTTGTTGCAATTCTGAAACATGTTCTGCATGCTTACCACCTTGCTTGTAACAAAATTGCTCACGTCAAGAGAAGTAAGACTGCAGCAACTTAAGAACATAGAGTTCATGGCAGTTACGTTCTGCGTGTCGAAACCGCTTGCATCAAGAGAGGTAAGAGACGAGCAACCAGAGAACATTCCTTCCATGCTTTCTACCTGGCTTGTGTTAAAATTGCCCACGTTGAGATTCTTGAGCGAATGGCAATTGTAGAACATACCCTTCATGTTGGTAACGTTCTGTGTGTCAAAAGATGAGAGAATGACAAAATCAAGATCGTTACATCCTGAAAACATGTCATACATAGTAGTCACCTTGCTTGTATTGAAATTGCTCAGGTCAAGAGAGGTGAGAGAACTACAGTTGCTAAACATACCCCTACTTGCACCATCGCCCATGTTCTCCACATTACTTGTATTGAAGCTGCTCAAATCCAAGGATGTAAGGCTGGAGCAACCCGAGAACATACTTGCCATAGTATAGGCATTTTCTGTGTCAAACGAGGTCAGGTTCAGAGTGGTGAGATGATCACATCCCGCAAACATACCTGTAAGCTCGGCATGCTCAGCTACAGAACTGAAACTTGAGCAATCCAGCGATGTGAGCGAGGAGCAACCAGAAAACATCCAGCTGAGGTTGTCTGCCGACTGGGTGCTGAAATGGCTGACATCAAGAGTTTTAAGTGACGAGCATCCCAGAAAGACAGCATTCATGCAGCTCACCTTATCCGTATTGAAGTTACTCAAGTCGAGAGAGGTAAGAGACACACATCCTTGGAACATGTACTGCAAAGTGGTTACATTATATGTGTTCAAATTGCTGACATTTACTTTCTCAAGCGACGTGCAGTCTGAAAACATATAGCTCATGTCCGTCATGTTTATAGTATTCAGGGAGTTGAGGTTGTCAATCTCCTTTAGGGAGTAAAAACCATGGAAAAGTCCACGTCCATTACCCCCTTCTGCTTCATAATCAAATATTGAAGGAGCAAGGAATGCCATGCCAGAAGTGTGGATGGTTATCTTCTTCTTTTTCTTGTCGTAAACTGCATACACAGGATGAATGCCGTCTGAAACCATTCTACCTGGAGTCAGGAAACTGTTTGCCTTAAACTCAATGGTCTTCAAATCGGCTTCTGGGATATCTCCAGCCGTTGTAACAAGGTCACACATGATTTCGTGCATGTTTTTTGGTAAATCACCATAACTCTGCGCGGACATAGCATTAGATAACGATAGCAAGATCGCAACAACACATAATTTTAAATTCTTCATAATAGTTCATATTTTTAGTTTTTCACAGATTACTAAGAAAGCACAACTGAACCCTTCCATGTAGCCAGGCATTAATGTTCTTAACGACCAGGCGTACTCAACATATACGGTGGCAAATTTAGCATATTATTATTATGTGAACAAAAAAAAATGAAAAAAAAGCAAAAAAAAGCATAAAAAAAGTAAAATTTAGGTCTTAAACTGCAATAATTGCCACTAAAACGGGCATTTATGGCACTTATAACTCACACCTGTTGCCATTTTGCCGCCTATCTGTTGCTCCAAGCGCCCGTCATCTCCAGTCATCTCTCTATTGGAAAAACAAAAACAGACAAAAAAATCCCCCAACAAGAGAGACTATGATGAAATCTCACCCGTTGGGGGATGTATGATTCGAAAGCCACGCCTCGCAAACTCTGCTCGGCTTGCCGCTACGCAGCTCGCTTGCAGAAGAACCTGCGAGAGTTGAATTTACTTAAAGATGAGGGGCACGAACTGGTTGAGACAACGACGCCAGGTAAGCCACTCGTGAGCGGTACCCTGTGACTCGTAATACACGTTCTTCACGCCTGCAGCATCCAGCTTCTCATGAACAGCCTTGCTACCCAGGTTCTCCTCGGTGCCAGTACCGATGAAGATGGTCTTGAGCTGCTTGTTGACATTGGCAGCATTACCAAACACACCATCGTAGGGCTTGGTGATGTCACCATTAGCCAAAGAGAAGATGGCTCCGCTGAAAGCACCCAGATGAGCGAACTTGTCGAGGTTGGTCAGAGCGATGTCGAACGACTGCTTGCCACCCCATGAAAGACCTGCCATGGCACGGCCCTCACGATTAGCCTTGGTACGGAAAGTCTGGTCGATGAAGGGGATGATGTCGTCGGTAAGCACCTTGGTGAAAGAAGTACCGAAGTCGGCCATCGACTCACCGGGCTTGGAACCGAAGCCATAGTCGCAGTTACCATTGTCCATTACCACAATCATAGGAGTAGCCTTGCCCTGGGCGATGTTGTTGTCCAGGATGTCGGCCATCTTGCCCTGACGATGCCAGCCGGTTTGGTTCTCAGCCATACCATGCTGGAGATAGAGCACGGGGTAACGCTTCTTGGGGTTCTTCTCATACTCGGCAGGAGTGTACACATAGCATTGGCGAACACGATTCTCTACGCTGCTCCAATACTGGCACATACGCACCTGACCATGCAGGACGTCCTTGTTGAAGGTATAGTAGGCAGCTTCTTCAGCCGACTCGGGAATCTCAATCTGACTGGCAAAAAGACCACAACCATATACCGACTCGCTGCTTGGGTCGCTCACACGAGCACCATCAACCTCGATGAAGTAGTAGTGGGGACCTACTACCAGGGGATCGGTCATAGCCATCCAGTTGCCCTGGCCGTCATCTGTCATGTTGTACTTCTTGTTGCAGATGTCCACCACCACGCTCTGTGCTCCGGGAGCCTTTACCTTGAAGATACCACGGCTGTCGGCGGTAACCTTGGGGAATTCAGAGGCGGGGATGTTGGTGGAAGCCGAGGGGGCCTTGGCAGCAGCCTCAAGCATGGCCTTGTCCACTACGGGGATGGGCTTGGCACCACGAGCCTTGTTGAGGAAGTTGACCATGCGGGTCAGATTCTCCTCGGTGTACATGTTGAAACCATGGCCACCACCCTCAACAGGATAGAACTCGGTAGTGATGCCAGCAGCCTTGATCTCGCCGGCAAACTCCTCACCCTGGCAGAAAGGAACCACGTTGTCCTTGGTGCCATGGAACACGATGATGGCAGGGTCGTTCTTGTCGAGGAACGAGATGGGGCTGAGCGTCTTGTACTTGTCTGGGTTATCCTTCTTGGATGCACCACCCAGCAAGGCACGCTCGGGGGGATTGTCGCCCATGTTCATGGCCTCGCCACAATCCATGTTCAGGAGGTCGATAGGACCACTCCAATCCACAGAGGCAAACACCTTGCTGCTCTGGTCGGTGTACTTACCGAGCTTACCCTCGATGTCAACAGTCTCCTTGCCGATCTTGCCGTCCATAGTGCCAGAGGTAGCACCCATGAAGGATGACAGATGACCACCGCTTGAGAAACCGCTGGTAGCAATCCATTGAGCATCGAAGTGATACTTCTCGGCATTACCGCGAATCCAACGGATTACAGCCTTGATGTCATGGCTCTGTGCAGGCCATTGAGCATCCTGGATAGAACGGTGGTTCGGGCAAACCACAGCATAGCCAGCCTTCAGCAGGGCTGTTACGATGGTGCCGAGGTCGGCAGCACCCTTACTGTTGTTGCTCATCCAGGCACTACCATAGATGTGTACCACCACGGGGTACTTGTCTGCCTTGGTGTCGGGCAGGTAGATGTCCATGGTGTGGAAGGCCTGGCCGTCGTCAGCATAGTTGACGTCAGCAATTTTCTGCGAACAATGCATGTCTTCTACCTTAATCTGCTGACCACCAAAGCCAAACTGGGCATTAGCGTTGAGTGCAGAGAAGAGAAGCGCTCCTAAAAAAAACTTTTTCATATTAATATCTATAATTTTGAATATAAATTTTTATATACGTTATATTATATTATGACCTCAAAATGTAAAAATGGTTTATTTTGCTTGACAAAAAAATGTAAGAAAAAATAACGCGCGGAGAACCCTTTCGGAAGCCTCCACGCGTCATTTATTTCATTTTCAATTCATTATTCGTGTGTAATGAACCGTCTCTTACTTAATGCCGTTGAGCTGCCACTTGCTGTTATCGCTGTTGAAGTCGAAGGCACCCAGGGTGGGGGTACTGTCGGCAATAGAGATAAGGCAGAGCTTCTCGCTGCAACCGGGGATAGCCTTAGGCATGATGCGATAGGTACCATCGGTCAGCTGGTCGATCTGCCACAGCTGCTCAGGAGCACCGGTGTACTCAGCCACGGTGGTAACCTCCTTGTCGGCAGTTGCTGCCAAGGCACGGTTGGTGCCGTTGATGGTAATCTTGAAATAGGGCTGACCCAGGAAGCCACCTACGCCATCCACGGGAGTAATCTTCCACTGCTGGTGAGGACGAGCCAGGAAGTCGCCGTTGCGAACGCCAATCTCACCTGCTGCCCACTTACCCTGCACGTCAGCAAGTGCCTGGTTTGCAATAGGCTCAATCTTCTGGTTGGGGTCACGACGGCCAAAGCCACCACGGCGAGCCACGTTCAGACGCTCAAAGTCAACAGCCAGCTCCAATGAGTAGCCATGGCGCTGCGACTCGATGTCGTACACACCCTCTGCCACGTTCTTGCCAGCCTCGGGCCATCCGTTCTTCCATACGATGGGGCGGATAGCCAGGGTGCTCATGCCAGAACGCTCGAAGTCGGCCTCCCAGTGGAATGACATCTTCTCAAGACCATCGGCCACGACGGTACGGCCAAAGTGACCAGCACCTACCTGGCGCAAACCACCCTTGACAACCATCTTGCCACCACCCTGCAACATGGGGCGACCCACATTGTCAAGATAAGGACCCGTTACGGTCTTTGAGCGGCCACATACAATATTATAGGTAGAGTTCACACCATCGCAGCAGGTGCCGTGTGTGCCGAGCAGGTAGTACCAGCCATCCTTGTAGAAGAGTGCCGATGCTTCGCAGTCGATGGCAACGTCCAGCTCCTTGTTGCCCTCAACACGCTTGCCGGTCTTGGGGTCGAGCTCGAACAGACGGATGTGGCCGAAGTAGGTACCACAGGTCAGCCACAGACGACCGGTAGTGGGGTCGAGGAACAGGCAGGGGTCGATGCAGTCGAAGTCATCGCCATCCACACTACCAGCCACCTCCACAGGCTCGCTGAACTTGAAGTCGGGCGACTTGGGGTCGAGTGTCTTGTTCCACATGGTCAGCATTCGGCCGCTGTGAGAACCACCCAAACCACCACCGGTAGCACCATAGGCAATGAGGTAGCGGTCGCCAATCTTCATGGCATCGGGAGCCGCACCACCACCGGGGCGCTCAGCACCGCTGTCCCAGGTCCAACCGCCATCGGCAGAAATCAAACCGCCGCCACCGGTACCAAAGGTGTAATACTTGCCATCACACTCTACCAGGGTAGATGGGTCGTGAATATAGGGATTGCCTGTCTGTGCATTAGCATTCAGAAGTGAGCCGCAAGCAGCTATAGATAATAATAAGAACTTTTTCATTGCCGTATTTTATTTGATTGTGTAACCACTCTTGATAACTTTTCCGTTCTCGTCAACAATGCGAACACAGAAATCACTCATACCGGGACCATTGATGATGGCACCACGGATAACGTTCTCGCCCTTCTTGAGGTTGATGCGACGCGACATGCAATCGTCAGCCACCATACGGCGGTCGCTCGACATCAGCAGCACATCCTCGCCATTCACCCACCATTGAGAGGCAGAGTTTGAACCTACAGAGAGGCGCACGTTGTTCATGTCCTCATCGCAGTTGATTACGGTAACGGCCCAGTAGATCACACCATACACACGCTTGATCTCGTGCTCGCCAAAGCGCATCAGCTTGAAGTTGTAGTTCTTGCTATCCAGCTTGTGCCACTTCAGGGTCTCGGTAGCCTTCTCAAACTTTGGGGGCTCCATTGACATGCGACGGAAGTCCATAGGCTGACCGGCAGGACGGGGTTGCTCCACCTGCTTGTCGAAGGTTACCTTCACCTTCTGGCCATCCTTGGGCAGAATGGTCATCTGATTCTTGAAATACTCCTTTGCGAAGACCTCACGCAAATATGAATCCACGAAAACGGTATTCGAGCGGTTTGTTTTACTAATGGGCTCCAAAACAGTCCATCTCCTGATAAATCCTTCGCCATCGGGCGATACTGCTTCCGTTCCTGCAGGAAGGAAGTACTTCTCTTGTGCATTAGCCGACATGCAACTGAGGGCCAAAAGCACTCCCACAAATAGTTTTTTCATTTTGTACTTATGATATTAGTTTCACGATGATTTTCACATAGTATCATGATATCGGCTACAAAGGTACAAAAAAAGCGCCTTATAACACTTTGGATTTTGATACAAAAACTATTGTAAATTGTAACATTGGCACTAATTTGGGCCAAAATATGCCTTTTTGGGTGCCATTCGGGACGAATGCAGACACGAAAGAGTGCCTTTTCTTATAATTGACAATTGGCAATGCAAAAATACAATTGATAATGTATAATTGACAATTGACAATACGCAACTGACTTCGTCGAGCCCTTTGGCCCTCACAATGCAACAATAGGCAGCCCTTTGCCAAAACGCGGCAGAAAGAGCTACACCTTATTATATATAAAAGAGGGCATGCAAATAGTGACATGAGTTATTCTCCAAAAGCGCATAACTTCCACGAGTTCTTCTGTATTGTGAATTCTGCATTGTGAATTATGAATTGTGAATTGCCAGTTGCGCATATCATTTTTCCAACAATATGGTGCCATTTGCTTACATTTTGCTACAAAGCGTCATTATAGGTGCAGAAAAGTCGAAAAAAGTAAGCACGAATAGGTAAAAAGTAGCAAATTCACGTTTTTTTTAGCTAAATACAAACTTTTTTCTATTTTTTCTTGGGTGGTTACTTGTTTTTTGCTACCTTTGCAACATCAATTAAGATAAAAATCAAAAAACAACAAGTTTAACTAAAACCAACAAAAGATTCCGACTATGGACGCAAAAAAGGTTTTGGAAGATCTGAAAAGACGCTTCCCCAATGAGCCTGAGTATCATCAGGCAGTAGAAGAGGTACTTGGCACTATCGAAGAGGAGTACAACAAGCACCCCGAGTTTGACAAGGTTAATTTGATCGAGCGTCTTTGCATCCCCGATCGCGTATATCAGTTCCGTGTTAGCTGGATGGACGACCAGGGTAACGTGCAGACCAACATGGGTTACCGTATCCAGCACAACAATGCCATTGGCCCCTACAAGGGTGGTATCCGTTTCCACCGCAGCGTTAACCTCAGCATCCTGAAGTTCCTTGCTTTCGAGCAGACCTTCAAGAACTCTCTGACAACCCTCGCTATGGGTGGTGCTAAGGGTGGTTCTGACTTCAGCCCCCGTGGCAAGTCTAACGCCGAGGTAATGCGTTTCTGCCAGGCATTCATGTTGGAGCTCTATCGTCACATTGGTGCTGACTGCGATGTTCCCGCTGGTGACATCGGTGTTGGTGGCCGTGAGGTAGGTTACATGTTCGGTGCTTACAAGAAGTACACTCGTCAGTTCGAGGGTGTCCTCACTGGTAAGGCTCTCGAGTTCGGCGGTTCACTCATCCGTCCCGAGGCAACCGGTTATGGTACCGTATATTTCCTCCGTGCTATGTTGAAGACTAAGGGCTTGGAGGTTGCTGGCAAGAAGGTGCTGATCTCTGGTTCAGGTAACGTAGCTCAGTATGCTGCTGAGAAGGTTCTGCAGCTCGGTGGTACCGTAATGACTATGTCTGACTCTGACGGTTACATCTACGATCCCGAAGGTATCGATCGCGCTAAGCTCGACTACATCTTCGACCTCAAGCAGGTACAGCGTGGCCGTATCAAGGAGTATGTTAACGAATATCCCAACGCTAAGTACGTTGAGGGTGCTAAGCCCTGGAACGAGAAGGCTGATATCGCTCTTCCCTGCGCTACTCAGAACGAGTTGAACGAGGAGCAGGCTAAGGCTTTGGTTGCTAACGGCTGTATCGCTGTTGCCGAGGGTGCTAACATGCCTACCACTCCCGATGCTATCAAGGTATTCCAGGATGCTAAGATCCTCTACTCTCCCGGTAAGGCTTCTAACGCTGGTGGTGTATCAGTATCTGGTCTCGAGATGGCTCAGAACAGCCAGCGCCTCTCTTGGACTTCTGAGGAGGTTGACGCTAAGTTGCTCTGGATCATGGAGAACATCCACGAGAACTGCGTGAAGTA
>JAKSLO010000120.1 GCA_024401185.1 Bacteroidaceae bacterium
TTTGTTATTGGGGTTTTTATTTGGATAATAACACATTTATTTGTAACTTTGCATCCGAAATCGGATAAGGGAATCGGGTGAAAATCCTGAACTGTCCCGCAGCTGTAAGTCTCACTTAAAGGCAGCCACATTTGGTCACTGGCCAATTTTGTTTCTCACCTCAAGACGAAGAGAAGGAAACAGCTGGGAAGACGTGGCAGGAATAGCCTGAGACAAGTCAGAAGACCTGCCGCATTTCGCTAAAAGCCACCATAACAGGATGGCACCAAGGTATTCACGAACCGAGGAGAACGTGTATAACATTATTAATAATACAAAAAACAAAGAAGAAAAATGAAGAAATTGTATTTCTTGGCAATGATGCTTTGCGCAGGCTTTGCCTTTACATCATGTGATGAAGAACCCCTCATCTACCCCAAAAGTATCGTTGACTTTGAGGGTGACTACTGGAACAAACTGATTGATGACAAGCAGTACCAGGGTAGCCTCATCTACAGCAGCGCTGAGTACAAGTGGACCGATGCTAACACTACCCTGAGCGGCGAGGTTGTAAAGGCCGATTGGTCTCAATGGGGAATGGGCTATGGCTGGGATTACGGCTTTGCCATCTCAAACTATGTGAACGCCAATGCAAAGGATTTCAACGAACAGCTCTCGGTATCTAAGGCTAAGGGTAACTTTGCAGTAGCTTACAACGACGGCAGCAAGTTGACCTTCGCCGACGGTCAGGAGCATGAGATTCAAAGCATCGACTTGGCTCCTGTGGCTTATGCATACAACGACATGAAGAAGGCTTGTGGCAAGGGGTATTCATTCCAGGTAATCATGACCTTTGAGACTGCCAACGGCGCAAACCAGACCGTCAAGGTTGACATTGCCAAGGACGATGTGGTACAGGAAGGCTTTGCTACCATACAGCTCTTCCAAAAAGCAAAGAGCATTACCTTCACCTTTGATGGTTCCGACAAGAATGAATATGGTTTGGTTACACCCAAGTACATCGCCATCGACAACATTGTCATCACTAAATAATATTGGAGTTGTAAATGCACATTATCAAAAAGATAGGTACAAAAGCACGACTCACCCTGGCAATTGTCGGGGTGAGTTTTGTGCTTTCTTCGTGCAATAGCACCAATGAGATCGCCGAGGAACTGTTTGAGCAAACAGGCAAGGGGGTAATCATACTCTGCGAGGGCAACTACAATAGCGGCAATGCCAGCCTCTCTTACTATGACACCGAGACAAAGCAGGTAGAGAACGGAATTTTTCAACGTGCCAACGATCGCAAACTGGGCGATACAGGCCAGTCCATTACTTTGCATGATGGAGCGGCCTATATTGCCATGGAGAATAGTGGTATCGTGTGGAAAATCGATACCAAGACATTCCGGGTAATGGGGCAACTCACCGCCAACGATACCGAGCACATGATCAACCCACGCTTCGTCCACATCGTCAACAGCGAAAAGGCATACATTACCGACCTCTATGCTCCTTACATCACCGTCTTCAATCCGCAGAACATGCAATACAAGACCAGTATCAGCACAGAACAAGCCAGCACGAATGGCTACTGCTCGACGGAGGAAATGGTACAAATAGACAACGAGGTGTTTACCAATTGCTGGTCGTATAGTAGAAACATATTGATCATCGACACCCAGAAAGATGCGGTGTGCGACAGCATCGTGTTAGGCAGCTGGCAACCCAAGTCGATGGTGGTGGACACTAACAAGCAGTTGTGGGTTATTACCGATGGAGGCTACAGCACAGAAAGCGAGAGCTTCAGCGATAATGTGCCACACCTGTATCGCATCAATCCCAAGACACGCGAGGTGGAATTAGACCTGTCTTTGGAGACCGACGAGAGCACGGTGCAGATAGCCCTCTCACCAGACAAAAAGACCCTGTACATCCTCAACAACGATGTCTATCAAATGAGCGTCACCAGCCATCAACTGCCCCATGAACCATTTCTGTTAGCACCCGTGGACAGCAATGGAAAGCGCCACAAACTCTATGGCATTGGTATCAATCCCACGAATGGCGAAATCTATGTGGCCGATGCTGTGGATTATCGGCAGTCGGGTGTGGTGTATCGCTACGACAAGAATGGCACACCTATCGACAACTTCCGTGTAGGCATCCTTCCCACCCAGTTTGTCTTTACAGATGCCGTACAGGATATTCCACAAAACAACGACAACAAGAAAGAGGAGAATCTCTGCCAACTGGAGTTGGTTGATACCGTATTTACCTATATGCCCGCCCCTGGCCATCAGGTAAACGGCTATTCTGTGGTGGGTGATTTCATCCACGATGGTGCTACCATGCAAGAGGCTTGCTCCGAGGCCATGAACCACTTCCGCAACGTGTGGTCGGTAAGTCTGGGCGGTCAAGGTGGATACATCGTAGCTGGCTTCAAAGAAAAGGTGACCAACACCAGCGGCAACTACGAGATTGCCATTAAAGGTAACCCCTATAGCTATCAGTCGGAACCTGGCATAGTGTGGGTAAGCATGGATGAAAACGGGGATGGCATACCCAACGAAACCTGGTACGAACTGGCTGGAAGCGAGTACGGAACCGCTAACGAGACACTCAATTATGCCATTACCTACTACAAGCCTACCTCTGCACAGAGCAGCATAGAATGGACTGACAACCAGGGTGGCAAAGGCATCATTCCCTACATGGCAAGCTGGAACACGCACGCCTCTTATTTTCAGGATTGGATTCCTACTGAGACCGATGCCCAAGGACGTGAATATTACACCTACCACGGTTCTCGCCTCAAAGACACCCACACCTACGAAGACGGTTTCTCCATGATGCCACCCTTTGAGTGGGGATACGCCGACAACAATGGTAGCGACTATTTCCGCAACAAGGAGGTTGACTACCCCAACATGCTCGGCTACTTCAAAATGGCCAACGCCGTCAAGGCTGATGGCACACCGGCCAACCTGCCCTACATCAATTTCATCAAGGTACAGACAGGACAAACTGGATGGACGCCCAACCTGGGTGAGATAAGTACAGAGGTGTATGGCATTTGGGCTATACGTCAACCATCAACAAGATAACATGACACGTAGCTTCATCATAGCAATATGCATGTGCCTGTTTGCAGGCACTTTGGCAAAAGCTGAAGTCACCACTTCCTGGCAAGGGGAAGTAGGCGACAGCATAAGCTCTATGCATGAAGTGGAAGTAGCTGCCCATCGCTTAATGAAAGATGCCGGCATTCAAAAGACCACGATAGACAGCGCCATGCTGCACGAAAATCTGGCCTACTCCATGTCCGACATCCTGACCAAGCATTCCACCTTATTCATTAAAAGCTATGGCAGAGCCACTGAGTCAACGGCAGAATTCCGTGGCACAAGTCCCAGTCACACACAAGTGACGTGGAACGGTATGCGCATCAACTCACCTATGCTGGGTACCGTGGATTTCTCTTACATCCCTGCCTATTTTGTCGATGAAGCCACCTTGTTTCACGGTCCTTCTTCCGTCACCCTTACCGATGGAGGATTGGGAGGAGCCATAGAACTCAGTACGCGACCTAACTTCACACAGGACAATGGCAAGTGGGGAGTGCAGTACACTCAAGGTATAGGTTCATTCCACACCTACGATCAGTTTCTGCGCTTTCAATATGCCAACGAGCAATGGAGTAGTAGTACCCGTCTGTCGTATGGGCATTCAAAAAACAACTTCCCTTACACCAATTATGACAAGAAGGTGGATGAACGCAACGAACTGGGACAGATCATCCATTCGTACCACCCCACAGAGCACAACAAAAGCGGATACTTTGACGACGTCAATCTGATGCAGGACGTTTATTTCCGCGACCTTCACGGCAACCGTCTTGCAGCCATGCTGTGGTATGGTTATTCGCTTCGCGGGCTCCCATTCCTGAGTGTTGACTACAAGGACGACAGCAACTTCACCAACGAGCACAAACAGCAAAACCTGCGTTCGTTGGTCAGTTGGGACCACACCACAAGCAGATGCAACCTCAGCGTCAAAGCAGGATACACCTATCAGGACATCGCTTATGACTACTCTACCACACGACAGGAAACAAGTACAGACATCACCCACTCTCGCAGTTACTCGCAGACAGGGCATCTGCAAGCCTGCCTCGACTACCAACCCGCAGACGGACTCTTTCTAAACGTGCAAACTTCTGTCAACTACAACCACGTTCGCAGTTGGGATCGCTCACCCTTCCACATAGGACAAAACTACGACCTTGGACGTATGGAGGAACACTTTGCGGTATCTGCCAAATGGCGACCCACCCAGTTGCTCACCATCCACGCCATGCTGCGCGATGCGGTTTACAAAAATGATGTCACGACTCCCATCCCTGCCCTGTTTATCGACTACGTGCTCTATAAGCCGTGGAATCTGGTGCTAAAAGCCAGCACAACACGCAATTACCGTTACCCCACCATGGACGACCTCTACTACCAACCTGGAGGCAATGCCTCACTAAAGCCTGAACGAGGTTTCAGCTATGACGGAGGTGTGGAGTTCTCGTTGAGGAAGAGAAACTGGTCATGCAAGGGCAACCTCTCTGCCTTCGACTCATACATCAACGACTGGATACTTTGGACACCCAACACGAAGGGCTACTGGCAGCCCTCAAACGTAAAAAAGGTGCACAACTACGGCTTCGAAGCCATGCTTCAAGCCACATGGCAACCGCATAAAGACTGGCTGATAGATGTGTCAGCAAACGCAGCTTACACCCCGTCCATCAACAAGGGAGAGAGGGTTAACTCCAACGATGCCTCTTATGGCAAGCAGCTATGCTACGTCCCACTTCGTTCTGCCAACCTTGCCGCCTCCCTGCATTACCGCACCTGGAGCCTCACCTATCAATGGGTGCACTACAGCGAGCGAAGTACCACTACCAGCAACGAGGTAGGCTACATCACAGGGCACCTACTGCCTTACTACATGAGCGACGCCTCGTTAGCTAAGACGCAGAGATTCCGTCATGTCACCCTCTCCGTCAAGGGGGTAGTCAGCAATCTGCTCGGCAGCGCATACGTAACCGTCTTGTCGCATCCCATGGCAGGCCGAAGTTTCGAGGTGTTTGCCGAATTGAAATACTAAAAAAAGTAAGTGAACAAGATAATACCCGAATCACTTGCTTAGTCATTATAATAATAATTTTGATCACATTACATTCCCCATGAGAAGATTCCTTTCACTTGCACTAATCGGTTTGTCGCTTGTCACTTTTGCCCAGCAAAAGGCAGACTTTAATGTAGTTCCCCTGCCTCGTCACATTGAGGTAAAGGATTCCACCAGCAGCTTCGTGCTGCGCAATGGTGCCACCATAGCATTCCCCAAAGGGGATGCCGAAATGGCACGCAATGCAGAGTTTCTGCAACAGTATGTAGAGCAAAGTACCGGGATACAACTCACATTGGTTCCCAACGCCAAGAAGGCGGACATCGTGCTGTCTCTTTACCCAGAAAAGCAGCGCACCAGCCAACAGGAGGCCTACACCATCACGGTGGGGAAGAAGGGCATCAGCCTGCAGGCCAACAAGGGCGAAGGCATCTTCCGTGGCATACAGACACTCCGCAAGGCACTCCCCATTGCCGATGCAGAATGCGAAGCCGAGCGAAAACGTCTGCTGGGGCATTGCCTTGACAATCAATACCAAGGACCAGAGGTGAGAGTTCCATGGGTCACCATTCACGATGAACCTCGTTTTGCCTATCGTGGCCAGCACCTCGACTGCGCACGGCATTTCTTCTCCGTGGAATACATCAAGCAGCACCTCGACATCCTGGCACTACATGGCGTGAACCAGTTCCATTGGCACATTACCGACGACCAAGGCTGGCGCTTCGAGGTCAAGGCTTTGCCCGAACTGGCCAAGAAAGCCTGCATCCGCAAGCACACCGTGCTGGGTCACAACTGCTTCACCAAGGGTGCCTACCTATACGATGGAACAGAGTATGGTCGTGAATGCTATTACACACAGGAACAGATTCGCGACATTGTGAGATATGCACAAGACCGCTATATCAACATCATCCCCGAAATAGACCTGCCCGGTCACATGGTGGCAGCCCTGCACGTCATGCCCGAACTGGGTTGCACGGGTGGGCCGTATGACGTGTGGCCCATCTGGGGAGTGTCGGACGACGTGCTTTGTGCCGGCAATCCCAAGACCATGGAATTCCTCAAGACCGTACTGGGTGAGCTGTGCGACGTGTTCCCCAGCCCGTACATACACATTGGTGGCGATGAAAGCCCACGCACACGCTGGAAGGCTTGCCCCAAGTGCCAGGCCAAGATGAAAGAGCTGGGGCTCAGCAAGGAAGCTCAGCTGCAAACCTACATCAACAAGGAACTCGACAAATTTCTTGCCGACAGAGGGCGCACGCTGATTGGCTGGGACGAGACACTCGAAGGGGGACTATCCGAGAATGCCATCGTAATGTCGTGGCGCGGATACGAGGGTGGACGCGAGGCAGCACACCAGCACCACCGCGTCATCATGTCCCCCACAAGCCACTGCTACATTGACTATTACCAGCTAAGGGGCGAAACACAGACGCAGCCACTTGGCATTGGTGGCTATGTGCCCGTGAGCAAGGTGTATGGCATGGAGCCTGTGCCCGACCAACTCACGGAGGAAGAGCAGAAGTACATCTGGGGAGTGCAGGTCAATCTGTGGACCGAATACGTGCTCAGTCCCGACCACGTGCAATACATGCTCCTGCCCCGCCTGGCAGCCATGAGCGAGGTGCAATGGCTCTTGCCCCAGTCGAAGAACTTCGATGCCTTCACCCAGCGCCTGAGCCGTCTCGAACAGCTATACCAGCATCTGGGCTATAAATATTGTACCAAATACGAGTAAAGAGATAGAACTTTCCATCGAGTCATTTTACTTTTTTTCCAAGATTAAATCGAATGCTGGCCATGAAGGAACGTGGACGCAGGTGGTACTCGGCATAGTGCTCTACCATGTCGGTGGTCTGACGGGTGACAAAAGTACGGGTACCCAGCAGATTGTTGGCAGTTAGCTCTATCTCGACAGGCTTCCACACCTTCAAGCGAAGACCGGCATCCAGCAAGCCATAGTTGCTGCGACCAGGGAGTAGTGCGTTGTGAATATGCGAACCATCGATGTGCAGGAAGATGCGGTTGGGCAACAAGGTGACATCCAACCTGGCATGCTGACGGTACGTGGCAATGTGGCTATTACCCACGCTGCTGTGCTGCTGGGTGTTACTCCAGTTGATGTCATAGGCCAGACGGGTACCCTTCCAAAGATCGAGGCCAGCCTTACCCGTGACGGAGTATGTATCGCCCTGGTACTGTGTGACGATGCCCTGACGCAGGTACTGACTGTTAGCACGTCCATAACCCCCATTCACCTCCAGCGAGAGCGTCTGCCAGTTGATGTCTTTGCGCAGATTGGCATTGACGCTATACGAGGTGCTGTGATGCGGCACCAGTTCGGCCTGCATCACGCTGTGACCCTGGGCATCGAGCGTGGAGCCGTACATCACGTCGCTCCAGTTGCGTCCTGCCTTGGCTTCAAGGTAGGCAAAGACCTCAGCAAAGATATCCTTGAAGTCAAGCTTCAACCGACCGTCGAGTGAGTGCGAGTCGTAGATATGGGCTTGGTAGCGAGTGAGGGTGCGGTAGTTGCTCATGATGTAGGAGGTGAGCATCTGGCTCCATCCGTTCTCACTAGCAGCGTACGAGGCATCGCCGTGCAGCGTCCAGTTGTCGTGCATGCGCCAAAGGAGCGAGAAGTCGGGAGAGAGGCATAGCTTCAATCGCTGAGCATCAGTGTCCTCTCCAGGGTATGGGGCATTGTTCAGTGTGGTGAATCCCAAAACCAACGGTAAATCAAAGGACAGGGACAGTCCACCCTTGACATAGCGGGCTGTGGCTCCGGCACTGAGCGTAGAGTGGGTGTAATGCATATCGCCAAGCTGTCCCTGGCTGACCTCGGGATGTTGCAGGTCGCTCTTGACGCCTATGTACTGGGTGGCGAGGCTGGCCGTGGGTGCGACGGACCAGCGATGCTGGGTAAGATTCTTCAAC
>JAKSLO010000121.1 GCA_024401185.1 Bacteroidaceae bacterium
CACGTCAAGGAGAACCAGCGCATCATCACCACCTATCTGGACAACGATGACGCCTTGCATCGTGACTTCGTGGCCAAGTTGCAGCAGAAGGCTGCCGAGGTGGAGCACAACACCATTCTCTCCTTTACACCCGGATTGCAGTATTACACCGAACTGGGCATTGGCATCAGCATGGATTATCGAAACAACCATTTTATCAGTTTGGTGGAGGACGTGCAGGTAGGAAAGCCATTCCGTACCGTGTATGGGTTTGGAGGGCATTATCATATACTGAAGGATACAAGAACCCATGTGGAAATCATAGAGACAAAACCTGAAATGATGTGGGTGGAAATCATCCACGACAACAATGTGGATAATGATGTCAAGATGACCACGAAGCAGCATCTTGTCACTAACTTTAAAGCATACACGGAGCATTATACTCTGAATTTTTATCATTCCAACTCACCACGCCTGGTATGGCTTACAAGATGGATGCCTCGTTTCGTCCATCAGTTCTTCCGCAGGTTGTGGCATAAGGTGTTTGGACATAACTGGAATTTATGAAGATAGTAGTTATAGGAACCCGAGGCATACCTCAGATAATGGGGGGTGTGGAGACACATTGCGAGGAGCTGTACCCTCGTCTGGTGAAGAAGGGCTACGACATTACGGTCATCCGCCGAAGCAGCTACGTGCGCATTGATACCCCCAACGATGAGTGGAAGGGCGTAAAACTTGTGGACATCCCTGCTCCCAAGAAGAAGCAGTTTGAGGCTATCGTGCACACTTGGCGGGCCATCAACAAGGCCAAGGCGCTGCATGCCGATGTGGTGCACATCCATACCATTGGTCCTAACCTGCTGGCACTCTATGCACGGTTGCGTGGCATGAAGGTGGTCATGACCCACCACGGACCAGATTACAACCGCGACAAGTGGGGAAAGGCTGCCAAGATGATGCTTCGGCTGGGCGAGATAATCGGGTGCAAGTTCGCACACCACGTCATCGTCATATCCGACGTCATCAAGCGACTCATTGCCGAGAAGCGTCATCGCACCAAGCGCGTAAGCCTTATCTACAATGGCGTGAACGAGGGTAGGCCATGCTCTTATCCCGGTTACTTCAAGGAACTCGAGATAGAGGAGGGCAAGTATGTGCTGGGCATGTGTCGCTTTGTGCGCGAGAAGAATCTGCACCACCTCATCGAGGCTTTTGCCAAGCTGAAGGGAAAGATCAATCCCGACATCAAGCTTGTGCTGGCGGGTGATGCCGTCTTCGAGGATGACTATATCGCCATGCTCAAGGACCTTGCACGCAAGAATGGCGTAGTGCTGACGGGTTTCGTCAAGGGACGTGAGCTGCATTCGCTCCTCTCGCATACGGCTTGCTATGTGCTGCCTTCCAGCCACGAGGGCTTGCCCATCTCGCTGCTCGAAGCCATGAGCTATAAGGCTCCTGTGATTGTGAGCGACATCCCTGCCAACGCAGAGGTGGGATTGCCTCAGGGATGCTATTTCCATTGTGGCGACGTGGAAGGCTTGGCTGCGCAACTTGAGCGTGTGCTCAATGCCGGTCCTCAGAAGATGGAGTATGACATGACTCGCTACAACTGGGATCATATTGCCGACCAAGTGGCTGAGGTGTATGAAAGCATTTTTTAGTTCTGTTTTAACTTCAAACAATGAGCTACCAGAGTTCAAGAGAATTTTTCTATTTCAAGTTGCCCGTCTTCTTGGTAGATCTGCTTATCTGCTGCACGATACTGTTTGTTTACTTCCGTGTTCTCCCTTTAGACCATCTGTCGGGACTTATCGGACGTAAGTATGAGATAGGATTGTACGTGTTCCTCACCATGTCCTTGCTCATCGCGGTGTCGCATATCAAGATCATCCTGCATGAGCGGCAAGCGCGCTCATTTGCCATCTTCTGGCGTGGTTTCATCCTGTCCTTGCTCACCTTCGTCATCATGATAGCCCTGGTGTCTGTGTCCTACAAAGTAGTACCCCGACAGTTCATCTTCTGGTGCGCCCTTACGGCTTCTCCCCTTATGGGATTGTGGCACTATGTGGCTCATCGCATGGTGAAGCGCCTGCGCCGCTTGGGACGTAACCAGCGTGATGTGGTCATCGTGGGAGGTGGCAGGAACGCGTTCGACCTTTACAGGGAACTGTCCATGGGACGTGATGTCACCGGTTACAGGGTGACGGGCATCTTTACCACAAGCGATGAGGCTGTCCTTCCCGATGGATGCGCTAATCTGGGACGTGTGGAACAGCTGGACGAATGGCTGGCGGAAAACCGTCCCGACGAACTGTATTGTGCCCTTTCGCCCGATGAATACGGCAAAACCATTGCCAGGGTGGTGAAGGAGTGCAACGACAGATTCATCGACTTCTGCTTCGTGCCCTCCATGGATGGCTATCCGCGTCGCCACATGGTGATGGACAAGATGGGCAATGTGCTGCTGCTGCGCTTGCGCGAGGAACCTCTTACCAGCATCTTTGCGCGCATCAAGAAGCGTGTGTTCGACGTGGTTGTCAGCACCCTGTTCCTGTGCACCCTGTTCCCGTTTGTGCTGCTCTTCGTGTGGATTGGTACGACGCTTACCTCCCCTGGTCCTCTCTTCTTCCGCCAGAAGCGTACTGGGTACAATGGAAAGTCGTTTACAATCTATAAGTTCCGCTCTATGGCGGTCAACAAGGATGCCGACAAGGTGCAAGCCACCAAGGACGATCCCCGAAAGACCAAGTTTGGCAACTTCCTCCGTCGCAGCAGCATCGACGAACTGCCGCAGTTCATCAATGTCTTGCTGGGCGACATGTCCGTCATCGGACCTCGTCCGCACATGGAGCATCATACCGAGATGTACAGCGAACTCATCAATGACTACATGGTACGCCATCTGGCTAAGCCCGGCATCACGGGATGGGCGCAGATCAATGGCAGTCGTGGAGAGACCAAGACCGTAGAGGATATGGCACGCCGTGTCAACCTCGACATCTGGTACATCGAGCATTGGACCCTGCTCCTCGACTTCGACATCTTCTTCAAGACTTTCTGGAACCTGCTCAAGGCCGACGATAAACAAGCGTATTAATTCACAATTCTTCTGCCCATTCGAGCGAAGCGTCACCCTTCGGGATGCCGAGCGGACTTCGACGAGCCTTTCGGCCTTCACAATGCATATCTAACGTCTTTAACTCCCTTAACTCCCTTAACTTCTTTGACTCCTTTAACTCCTTTGACTCCTTTAACTCCTTAAAAAAAGGGAAAATGTATTCTTCTTTGTTCTTTGAACTTCTTCGCGTGGCGTTAGGCACGCAGCAAGCATTGTCACGTCCCTTCACGGAGGATGAGTGGAGGGAACTGTATGCCATGTCTGAGAAGCAGACACTAATGGGTGTGGGTATGGCTGGCATACTGCGCCTCAAGGCCCGTGAAGCGGAATGCGGCATCTCCGACAGCCTTTATTGGGAGTGGTATGGGGTGGCAGCCACCCTTCAGCAGGACAACGACGATGCCAACCGCCGTTGCCACCATGTGACGCATGTCATGAGAAAGATGGGCTTTGAGACGTGCATCCTCAAGGGACAGGGCGTGGCGAGCCTCTATCCCAACGACGAGGAGGTTGACATGACGCTTCTACGTCAGACGGGCGACATCGACGTCTGGATGTGGCCTAAGGACAGTTGGCAGATGGCGCACAAGGACCGCATGAGGCGTGTCATAGCCTTTGCCCGCAAGAGTGGGGCGAAGGAGGCACCCAGCTATCATCATATCGAGTTCTCACCCGCCAATGGCGTACTCATTGAGGCGCATTACACGCCCTCCTGGATGCACTCGCCTTTCAACGACCGCAAGCTGCAGCGCTGGTTCCGGCAATGTGCTCCCACAGAGATGGCGCATGAGTTCTCTTCCCTGCAGTTCAACCTGGTGTACATGATGATTCATCTCTACAGGCATCTCTTTCGCGAGGGGGTGGGGCTGCGACAGGTCATCGACTACTATTTCGTGCTGAAGCGTTGCCGGGAGGAGGGTATCGACGTGGCGCCTGCCCTCAAGGTGCTTCGCTCGCTGGGCATGATACGTTTTGTCCGTGCGGTGATGTGGGTCATGCATGCTCATCTGGGTATGCCCGAAGCAGACTTGCTTTGCCCCTGCGATGAAAAGGAGGGCACCTTCCTCCTGTCCGAGATAATGCTGGCAGGAAACTTCGGACAGTACGACGAACGTATCAACCAGGAGGCACGCAATGGGTCGTTCAAAAAGTTCTGGATGCTTACCCGTAGGAACGGCCATTTTCTAAGTCATTATCCCAGCGAGGTGATATGGACGCCCTTGTGGAAAATATGGCATCATTACTGGCTCAAGTGGAATCATTTTATGTAGTCTTTCAGCAAATAAAATGTACGAAATGTACTTTGTTTCGCTCATTTGCACGTTTTGTGTGTTAAAATGTGCAAAAAAAGCCCCAATTGGTTCGCCGTTTTGAAATAAATTTGTATATTTGCACATTCAAAAATAGTGTTTAATCAAGTCTTTTAATTAAAATTTAGCAAAAAACTATAAAATTAGCAGGGTAAATATTAAAAAACTTATGGAAGCAGCTTGAGTGTAAAACCTCGAGAAAATCGTAAATGAGTTTAAAAACATTAAAAAAAATCGATATGAGAAAACTTTTATTCTTAGCTACACTCTTCTTTGGAGTGATGGGAGCAAAGGCCGATGATATCAACGGCTCTTTGAAAGTGGATTCCGATTTGAAGAATGCTACGTTGTCAGTCAAGCTGACCAACAGCATCAAGTATGTGGCATTCCAGATGGATGTGACTCTTCCCGCAGGTTGGACAGTTACAAGTGCTGCTCCTGTAGGTACAACCCGTTTGGCAGGTTCAGGCACCGTTGACCTCTCTGCAGTGGGTGGTAGTGCTACCGAGTCAACCAAGTTCCAGTTGGCATACAACGTGATCGATGGTAACAAGCTTCGCGTGATTGCATATAACCTCGGCAACAAGCCCATCACCGGTACTTCTGGTGAGGAGATCTTTACAGTAAAGCTCACCGCAGGTACAGCTGCTGCTTCTGTTGACAAGTGGGTAGCTACTTTCAGTGAGGTTCTTTTCGTAACTGAGAGCGATCTTAAGGAAATGGCTATGGCTGTTAGCAATGCAGGTTCTAAGGCAGTAGGTGAAAGCGCTGTAACCTGGAAGAAGGGTGATGTTAACCATGATGGTAAGGTTAATGGTGCAGACGTTTCTGCTGTTCTTGATAAGGCTCTTGGCAAGACTGTTGCTGCATTCTATATGTCTGAGGCTGATTTGAATGGTGATAACAAGATTAACGGTGCAGATGTATCTGGTGTACTTGATATCGCTCTTGGTAAATAAGTAAATTATTATTAAGTTATGAAAAAATATTTTTCTTTATTTATTTTGTTTGCATTAGCCGTGCTTTCAGTTAAGGCTGAAAATGTGGTCTATTGTGGTGACGCTTATGGCGTAGCAGGCGGAAAGGCTATTGTTCCTGTATATGTTAAAACTGATAAGGTTAGTCATAACTGGCAGTTTGACTTGCAACTTCCTGCTGGTGTGAAGGCTGTTGCTTTGGATTATACGGGTCAGACTCCTGCTGTATCAGCAGTAACTTTGCATCCTAATTTTGAGATTCCTCGTTTTATCTGCTATGATGGCGATAACAGCTCGCGTTATCCTGCAGGAGACTATAGAATCGGTAACATCGTATTGAGTATTGATAACTCTGTTGCTTTGGGTGAGTATGTTGTCCCCATCGTTGATAGAGCAGTATTCTCTGATGAGGGTGATGTTTATTGTGAAGATGGTAGTTTTACTCTTAAAATTCAGCGTGCAGAAGTAATTCAGGGATTGCCCGCTGGTTATGGTGTTTCTATTTTCCCAAGAGTAATTGAGGATGGTGATATTGTCCTGGATTTCAATTATAAGGCAAAGAAAGCTATTAAGAGTATTTCATTCGATGTCGAATTGCCAAATGGTATGTTCTTTGTTGATGATGCAGAATGGGATCCTTCTAATGTTAATTATAATTTTACTGCAACTACAAAGATTGGTGAACCTACTTTTAACCATTCTTTGGGAACAGGTAGTGCTCCTACAACCGCAACAATAGGGGTAGCTGGAACTTACACTAACAAGTCAAAGAAGTACCTTGATCTCTCAGATGAGTATGTTCCTTTGGCAAATATTTCTGCTTGCGTAATGACTGCGCACGATGTTGATGAATACGAATGGGATGGAAGCATCATGAAGAATGGTGTTTCTACAATTAAGATTAAGAACATTGTGATGGAAGATGTTGATGGTAATATCTATTCTGGTGAATATTATGCATCATTATTCTTGGGCAATTCATCAGCAGACGCAAATATTTGCATTTATGGTGAATTCTCAAATGAGGCATTAGGTGCTACTTTGGGCAATGATGATGTAAAGCAGATGCTCAAGGATGTGGCTTCAGTTGATATTACCGGAGCATCTACATCTAGTTTCCTTGGTGCTCTTGCTCTTTTAATCAATGGTTTTGATGGTAATCTGGTTGTCATGTCAGGAGCTAGTTCCTCGTATGTTCGTCAATTTAATACTGGTGTAGAATGGGGTACACTTTGTGTTCCTTTCGAAGTTAAGAATGGCAAGACTGATACTGATGCAAAGTACTACACAATATCTCAGATTGGTGATGGTTTTATTTCGTTGAAGGGATTTGAACCCGAAGAGGTTATTCCTGCTAATACTCCTCTCTTCGTTAATTCTACCAATGGTTCGTGTGTTCTTTCTACACCCGGTTATGTTGATATGAGTAAATATACTCCTTCTGTTGATGGTGCTTCTGCTGATGGATTTACTATGAAGGGTACTTATTTGCCTTATGACCTTGCATCTGGTGCTGGTTACTACATCTCAAATAACAAGCTCTATAGTGATGGCGCTAAGATTAGACCTTTCCGTGCTTATATTGAAGGTGCTGCAAGTGTAAAGAGCCTTAGCATTTTCCTTGAGGATGAGACTGGTTTGGTTGACATTACCGATAAGTTCTCTGAGGAAGACATCTACAACCTCCAGGGTATGAAGCTGAACAAGACTCAGAAGGGTGTTAACATCGTTGGTGGCAAGAAGGTATTGGTTAAGTAATATATTAAGGATAAAAAGGCAAAAGATATGAAAAAGAATTATGTTTCACCTTCTGTAAAGAATGTAAATCTGGACAATGTTGCCATGATGGCAGTTTCAATTGAAATGTCCGGTTCTGGTGATGGTGAGGGTTCTCACGAAGGTGATGTAAATACAGAGGTCATTAGTGACGATACATGGCAATACGAGTGGTAATTTAAACCATATATAACTAAAGTAGAGGGACAAGCATTATCTGTTTGTCCCTCTTTTTTGTCTATAATCCATTTTTGTTTTCTATTATCCGAATAGTAATCTCTTTGCTTGGTGCATACTTCCCGATATCATCCCGATATCATCCCGATGTCATCCCGATATTAACCCGATACATTCCCGTAGGGTTGGCTATAAGCTGAAAGATCAAAAAGTTCGTGAGGGGAGCCAGGACTTCGTCCTATGATGCTGTAGTCAAACCAAATTTCTTGCAAGAGCCACGGCTCTTACAGATAAATTGGCTTGTCCCCACCATCAGCCTTTGGCTTGGCCCCCAGACGAAAAAAAAGTGCAAGCAACAAAAAAGCCTTCGGCATCAAAATAGCCCCCCTACCTCCTGTGGTGGAATAAGAGTAATGCTGAAATAGCAAAGCCATTATTATTGTGCCATTTTTGTGCAGTTTTTGGTTTCAATCTAAATTATTTCGACCAGTATAAAAGAAATAGATATCGCTATCGCTTAACGTAAATTTCCTCTCAGAGTATTATTTTCGTCCAATTCAACGGATCCATTCAACGGTAATTCATGTAAAATATATCTAACGTA
>JAKSLO010000122.1 GCA_024401185.1 Bacteroidaceae bacterium
GCACATCCTTCAGGAAGCCCCAGCGCTTCCATGCCGCCAGCAATCCTGGGATGGTATTCGTCAAGCCATGCTTGTAGGTAGGCACCACGATACCGCCCGTACTGCCCGCCATGCGCTGCATATTGCGCAGCACAAAGGGGGCAGCGATGGAGTCTGTTTTACCGGTACGGCGACCCGCCACAATCACGGTGGTATTGGCACCAATGAGCTGAGTGAGGCGCTGGGGAGGATTGAAATAGACTTGCTTCGCTCGGTTCATAGGCTTCGCTGTTCAAAAGGTTCAATGGGTTCAAATGGTTCAAGAGAAACTTATAAACTCTCTGAACTTTCTGAACTAAACCTGCCATAGTTTTCAAAAATTTCGTCGGTCATTAGGTCGGCATCCTCCCATTCCACATCCTGGATGTCGGGATTGGTAGCACCATACTGATCAAGGAGTTTCTTCACACGCTCGTCGCGGTTCTTCATCTTGGTGATACCCAGCGGTGCGGGGTCATCGGTAGCCGTGAAGGGCTGCACCACAATCATATCGAAGGGCAGAGAGGTCTCATCCTCCGTGTCGATGCGGTTGTACTTGGCATAAGTGGCGGCAGCCTTCTCCATGGTGCGCATATCCTTGCGTGCCTTTGCCATGGCGTAGGTGTCGAGGATCATTTCATTGAAACGCCAGCGATGGAAGTCGCGGGTGGTCTCGTTGAACTTGACGAGCAGCTGCTTGACGAGCTTCAGGTCATCATACGCCTGACTCTTGGCTATGCCATACTTCGAGCATATCTGCTGCACAAAGTTGCGATCCTTTGTGTCGGGATTGGCACTGAACCATGCCACCATCTCCCTGACTCTGCTAAAACGCGCCAAAGTAGGAGCCGGAAGCGTGGCTTCCAGTTCCTCAATGGGAGTCGCGAACTCCTTCAGGATAATATCCTTCATGGAGTCATACTGCATAGCAGGGATAGGTGCGTTACTCATCTTCGGTCATATCAAGGAGATTGCGGTTTACATTCTCAATGCCCATGGGAGAGCCCAAGCGAGCCATTTCCATCTCACGGGCTTTAATCTCCAGTTCACTGGCCGCCTTGTGATAGTGATACACCTGGCTGACCTCGGTACTCCTGTCTTGCAGGTCCATCTGGAACTCCTCCACATTGATCTGAAGGTAGTCGGCAATAGAAGATGGCTTCATAAAGATACGTGCCATCTTGCCTATGGTTTCTATTTGTTCGGGAGTGTACTGCAAGGATTAGGAGATTATTGAGATTATTGTGATAATAGGATTATACGGAGCCGATGTATGAGGACATGGGCACAGAGTGATTGCGGACAATGTCCTGCATGGAAGCGTAGAGCGTGGTGAACATTTCCGGATCGGCACACACCACAGCGCTCTCATTACGGTTACCTCGGGTGAGGTTCTGGGAGGTCACTACACAGACACGCTCACCATTCTCTGCCTCTATGAGCAGCACCTTGCTGTGGTTGTTGGCCAGATAGGTGTTGGTGATGACCTGGGAGATATACACCCAAAGGTTCACAGTCTTGTTGGTGGCTTTTAGGTCAAGGATAAGATTAAACTCAGTGATGTTGCCTTTCTTCTGTAAGAAGTACAGGCGGCGCAGGAACTCCTCGGAGATAGAGAAGGATGTCTGCCAGACCTTGGAAGGACCTACCTGCGCTAGTACCCAGTCTAAGACATCAGCCACCTGAAGCACATCGGTGAGATAGCACTGATAGGGCTTCTCTGCCAATGGCTTCAAGATAGCGTTGATGTCAGTCCGGCGTTTCACTCAGTTATGCCAAGTTCTTTGAGTTCAGAGAGCAACTTCTCGGTAGGATTGAGCACGAGAGGCAAGAGGTTAAGGATGGTTGCCTTGTCCTTCTCGCCATGGCTCTTCTTGTAGCGTCCCTTGGCGAGGTTGATATTACGCAGGGCGTCCTTGGATTGCTCGGCAGGATCAAGGATGGTCGCGGTGGTAGTTTCCGCTGACGCGGGAACCACGGGGGCTGCGGGCTCGCCACCTTCGGCAAGGCGGTAGGAGTCGTAGGTGTTCCAGTTGGCGCGGCGCTCCTTGTCGAGCTTGATAATCTCCTGAAGGTAGGGATAACGCTCAGAGTCAGGACAAGGGCTCTCCATGGTGCTCATAGAGCGGAGCTTTAGATGAAGCTCACGCATACGCTGCACCTTAGAAAGGTTCTCCACGTAGCATGCCTGAATCTCGGGAGGGAGAGAGTCGTGGTCAAGGCGCTTGCCTTTGGCGTACTCAGAGGTGGGTTTTGTAGCAACAGCATGGTCGGCATCCTCGCCTTCCTCTGTCTCCTCTGTCTTCTCGCTATCGGCAGGTTGCTCCTTTGTAAAGGAAGATATGCCCGCCATGATTTTCTCGACCTGGGCATCCATGGCTTTGACCTCCTCGTGGGTCATGTCCTTCACACGGTAGTTGTAATACTTCTGGAGGTTGTGCTCAATGAAGGAGGCATTAGCACGGAGGTTATGGCTGATGTTGCGATACATCAGTTTGTTGTTGTTCAAGCGAAGGAGCATAAGAGCACCTTCAGCAAGGTCGCGAAGCTCGGCAGGCGACTCCAGCCAAGCACGCATTTTGAGTGTAAACTCGTGATCCATATAAGTAATGGTTAATTTTATGTTCGGTTATTGATACCTGCAAAGAATACCACATTTTTGCCAGCATCTTGCAGGAGATTCTTCATAGAGAGGAAGGTAGAACCAGTGGTAACGAAGTCATCCACGCAGATGATGTTGGTTTCTTTCGGGCAGTTCCTCATAGAGAACACTGCGCCCACACGCTTGGCATTCTTGGCTTCTGCCACATCCTCATAATATGGGATATTCAGCCTTGCGGCAATACTTTCTGCCACTGCACAGGCGAAGTTCCAGTCTTTATGACGACGGCGTGGTGTGGAGCACACGCACCAATCTCCTACGGAAAGATTGTAGCCAAGCAACTCTTGGATAACAGGGAGAAGCATATCTGTAAAGTGCTGCACCTCGTCCCTATCCGACTTAATATCAGTAAGCAGCCGACCTGTGATGGAACGTTTCCAGATGGTAGTATAGGTCACTCCACTATGGTGCTCTAACTTCAAACGATACTGAAAGTCACATCGGGTCTCACCTTTGTTGTTCCAAGCGCTGCGCTTGTGCTCTGCAAAGAGGTCATCGGAAGGCGAAGAAGCGTCAAGAGAAGCAAGGTCGGGCGTGCTAGTTTTTACCGTCTGGAGGATATCCGAGAACGATGGCGCACTTATCCCTTCCATGATCTCTTTGATGCTTCCGTCTTCCATGGGGCTATGCTGTTACTTCACTGCCATCGCCCATCTGACTACCATCCTCTGCCTCGATGAGACCCTTATAGAAAGGTGCGGGGCATTCGTCGGTGGCTTCCACGGTGATGGTGGTACTGGTGGAGCCTGTAGCGCCCTGACCCAGATCCTGGGCAACGGTGGTCTTGGTCTGCCACTTCTCGGAACCTACGACACGGAACTGGCCGTGCATATCGCTCACGAGGAACACATTGTCGTTGTTGTTGAGATAGGCACTGGCAGCACTGGCCTCTTTACCTACAGAGGGGTGCAAAGCCACGAGCTTGTTGAGCTGCGTCTGACTGGGCGCTTCGCCCTGGGCATCGGAGGTGAGCTGAGACTTCTCAGGGAGAATGTCGATATACTGCCACTTCTTATCGGCCACGAGAACGAAGTTACCCTCATACTCGGCCTTGGTGATGGCACCGTTCTCACTACGGGGAAGTTTGGGCCATGCTGCAATGCTGCCCTTGCTGATGTAGTAGATGCGACGCATCACACCGGGCAGTTCAGGAGTACCCATGCACCATGCAAGGGATTCCTGGATATTAGAACAAACAGATTCGTTCATATTGGGTTATAGGATTATGCGATTATACAATTATATGACAAAGTGCGGAGGGTGCTCCAAGTACGGCGCACCCTCCTTTAGATTAGGCACCTGCGCCGGGTGTCGTAGCGGGAGCGGTAGCCAGTTCTACTGCCATGAAGCGGCGGGGATCGATGCTCTCGAACTGCACACCGAAGAACATGGTGGCGATGTAGGAGAGGATGAAGGGCTCGTACTCCTTGACCATTACGCTCTCCGTGTCGCTCATCTGGTCGTAGCCCACGAGCATGTTCTGGCGAGGGCAGATGTGGATAAACTTGGAGTCAGCCTTGTTGAACAGAGGCACGAGCTTCAGTTTACCGTTGGAGCCTTCCACGGTGGTCTGGTCGTACTTACCATTGTAAGGAATACCGGCATGGGACATGAGGTAGGCCTCGTTGTACTTATCGGCGAAGTCCTGTGAGCAGAACATGTAAAGGTCCTGCTTGCGCAGACGAGGATCGAGCTGGAAGAGGATGCTCTTGGCCACATCCACGGCGTTAACGTTGGTAATCTCGTCAGTCAGCTTGATGTAGTTGCCATGGTCTTTGGCCACGCGACCCTCCTGAATATCCTTCTCGGTGATGGTGTCGAAGCCATCAAAGAGGTCGGCTGTGGTGTCGCCACTGGCATTGCGCTTACCGCTCCAGATGGCATTGTTCAGGTTCTCTGAGAGAGACTTGGCAATGAGGGAGAGGACGTGCTTAGCCGTGGGAGTCTGCATCTGACCATCGCCCTTGGTGGCACCGGTACCCAGGAGGGTGCTGATGGCACTGTTGGGCTCGAAGTTAGCCACTACGCTACCCATGAAGGTTTCGAGGGTGCGGAAGTCAATGTCCAGGTTGAAGTCGGAACGACGGCTGGGCTTGTAGGGAGCAAACTGGGCATTGCCGTTGAGCATACCCACATTCTCCTTGAAACGGATACCAGGGCGGCCAGTCATGTACTGGAGCGTGTCCTGAATACCAATGATGGGGAGCATCAGAAGGTCCTTGCGGTACTTGGTAGCGGCTTCCTGATACTCCTGAAGAGTGAATTGAAGTTTACCTGCCATAGTTGGGTTTATGGTTTAGAGTTTATGGTTTATGGTTAAATTAGGGGAGCTCGTCGTAGAGAGCGCGGGCGCTGTTGATGGTCTCAATGTAGGCTTCCTCGTCGGTCTTGGCGGTAGAGGAGCCGCCCTTGTCATCTACCACATGAGTGGTGTCAGCACCGGGAGCCTTCTTCAAGGCTTCAATCTGTGCCTGAAGGTCAGCGATGGTGTCGTCCTTGGCTTTGATAGCGGTGGCGTGGTCTTCCTGCGCCTTGGTGAGGGCAGCCTGCGTGTCCTTAATCTTCTGATCGCGGGCCGCAAGCGAGGCTTCGAGCATGTCGGCCTGATCCTCAGTGAGGGCACAATGGCCGTCGGTGAAGGTCAGGGCTTCAAGGGCGAGCAACTGACCAATGAGTGCGAATGTCTTTTTCATGGTATTGGGATTTGTGTTGGGCTGAGGAGCGGGCTCTTCTGCCACGGCAGCTGTAGCCTGGCGGCTGGTGAAGAGTGCGGTAAGGGCAGAGAGGAACTTGGCGAAGGGCGAGTTCTTGTCCTCACAAGGAATGTTAGGAAGGGGAATGCCGGCAGTGGCCATGGCACTGGCGAGGGCATCGGTCATGACGGGAGCGGTGGCATCCTCGCTGTCGCTGATCTCATCCACAAAGCCCCATTCCAGAGCCTCGCGGGCGGTGAGCCATCCACCTTTTTTCATAAGGGCGAGAAGATCCTCGGGCTTCTTCTTGCAGCGTGAAGCATAGAGCTCAGCGATGTTGGCGTCCATCTTGTCGAGGTCGCTCTTCATTTGCTTGGCTTCCTTGATGACATCCTGGAGTTGGTCGGCATTGAAGGAGCCAACATTGAACAAGCCGCTGCTGCATTTGTGTACGAGGTACATAGCGCTGCTCTCAATGCTAATGTGCTTGGCACCCATGGAAGCGATGGTGGCGGCACTGGCGTTCATGCCAACATAGTGAACACTGACATTGCCGTGGTTCTTGAAGGCGGCAGTGATGCTCAGAGCGGTGGCGAGGGAGCCGCCGAGGGAGTCGATGAGCACGCACACCTCCTTGCCCTCGTTCTTGGAGAGCATGTAGTCCACCAGGCCACGGTCGAAGTCCCAACCGCCGACGTAGCCTTTGAGGTGGAAAGTGAAGTTTCGTTTGGACATAAAAATAGCGTACTAATGTGTTTGTGAGCACAAAAGTACGCTATTATATAATGTAGGGAAAAGACAAACTAAAACTGATCTATCTCTTCACAAACTTTCTGTATGTGGTCTAAACCATACAATAGATTATGACTATCCACACCCATCCAGGCAAAAAGTTGATGGATTCTTTGGTACTGCTGACGAATGTAGGCTGTGTTTACAGCTGGTACCCCTAATCCAAAGCAAATGGGCTCATGGTGTGCTATACGGTTACGAAGAGTGTTAATCTTATCGAGCTCATTGAAAATGTAAGTATTGTTATACTGTATAGTAGGCGTAGATGTGGGTTTATTTGGAAAAACAGAAAGCAAGCAACGTCCTGTGTGACGATACTCATTGGGGGCATACATATATTTCCATACGCCAAACTCCATATCAGAGAGAAGTTGCTCATGCGTATAAGTTAGATTTCGAACTCTTTTATCATAGGCATGGGTAATAATCTGCTTTGTCTTTTTACACTGATTGTTGTCAAACATACCGCCAGGGCATATTGCATCCTTCAACCACTCATTGCCATTGACCGCACAAAGTTGCATGTCTATAGCATTGCGCAAAGCTACCTCAAAACAGCTAATAATCGTGAACATATCCTGCGACAGGTGTAGATTTTTACGATACAGCGTCATAGCCTTTCGCGTATCTCCTCCGCAAGCCATCACATATCTTTGTAATCTCGAAGTTGACAAAACCTTCGCAAATTCTTGGTATTTCATACTTTTCTAAAAAAAAGCCTCTAAATATTTGTTTTTTTCGTTAGAAAGTTGTACTTTTGCAGCATTCATCCCCGGTAGTCCCTGAGTTCGCTCAAACTATCGGGTTTAGTTTTTACAAGTTTCTGGTTGCAAAGATACGAAATCTTTCCGACATAAACAAGTTATCTGTTATTAATAAGGTGTGAGTTGTATATAGGCGCGACATTGTCAAGCTCCGCAACCGCCTTTTCATAAAAGCCGCAGGATTTAGTCTCTGCGGCTTTACTAATTTTTAGGCAATAATACACGGAATGAGTGCATGTAAAGCAGCAAGCTTGACTTCCACATAGTAGCCAGCAGGATCACCTGATGGGGAACCTGTGGTTTGGCGCTGCGTGATCTGAGGATAGGGCACCTCCAGATGCCCGATGCACCAATGGTGGCCGGTGGCATCTTCTATGATAAAAGCAAGGGGTTGAGTTCGGGGGATGCGCTGCTCGGTATGAAACGAGAGCGTGGCGGTTTCTACAGGATGGTTGCTCTGCGGCGCACTCTCGCACTCGCACAGGGGGGTACCGAAGAACAGAATGCGCGTAAGCGTAGTGAGTACGGCGATGTCGATACCCGCACGATAGCGGTACTCCATATCGGGCACAAGATGCGCACACGGGCAGGTGTATATGGATTTGATGCCAGGGAGTGTCATGCTGAAGGTTTAGGGTTTATGGTTTAGAGTTTAGGGATATCAGAAAGAGCAGAAATATCCACTCGTGCCATTTAGCGTATTCTAATTCTTGGTGATTTTCTGCTTGTTTTTTTGGCTCAGATAACTCTTGCGGCGGCGCTGATAAATCTTGGCTATCGTGTCCCAATGCTGCACGCTAATGCCATGCTGCGCCATCCATGCATAGATGAGGTTGTCTTGACGCTTGCCGATGCAGCCAAGTTTGTGGAGATCATAGAAGAGCTGTATCTTGAAGCGGGTATGCAGACTGTCCTTCCGGGCCTCTTTTGCCTCTGGTGGCATGTAGTTGTAGGAACTGGGCGGC
>JAKSLO010000123.1 GCA_024401185.1 Bacteroidaceae bacterium
CCATGACCTCCAGTAGCTACTGGCTGAATGTCGCTATGAGGAGCATCGTGATGATCATAGTTAGGGTCGTGATGGGGATTGCCATGCAGTCGGAAGGTAACGGGGTCAACGAAACGAAGAATCTGTCCGTCAAGATACACGTTGTTGCGATCCTTTGCATAGCCATAACCCAGAATCTGGAAAGTATGGGGGTCTGCATAGCGTATCTCCCTGCCATCAAACATCACTCTCTGTCCTCTGACTGCATACATTGACTGGTATCTCTGAGCATAAGTCATCGACGAAACGCTCATCATAGCTACAAGCAGAAAGCTCTTTATCAAGTTCTTTGTATTCATAACTCTATGTTTTTTAATAATTATCATTAAGTTTTATCAGTATGATGCTGCAAAGATAAGCACTTTATTGCAAACCTCCAAGAGAAGAATCCCTAATCTGCATGGGGATTTCACTTTAGCCCTTTATCTTTACCCTAATGCCCGAGACCATAAGATACACCTCATCGGCCTTGGACGCCACATACTGATTGAACCACCCAAGCAGGTCGGTGAACCTGCGCTGAACGGCATTGGCGCTTACTCCACCCAAGCCAATCTCGTTGGTTACGAATATAAAGGTGGCATCCTGAGAGGTAAAGCGGTCGAACTCTTCCCTAAGGGAGGACAAAGCCCCGCTAACCTCTGGCAACGACTGTGCCGACTGCTCCTCTGCCACACCATTCGCCTCTGAGGTCTGGGAGGCAGCATCCTGGTTCTGGAAAAAAAAGTTCGTTGCCCACAACGTGCAACAGTCTATGAGCACCACCCTGCCCTTCACGTCATGCCGGCTCAGCTGCATCTCCTCCTCTATATTCGTCCATTCCTTGCCCCGGCGTTCCTGATGAATGCGCACCCGCTCGCGAAACTCATCGTCCCAGATGTGAGCCGTGGCCATATAGACGGGATTTGCCGAAAGCGAAAGCGCCAACCGCTCTGCCTCCGTACTCTTTCCCGAGCGCTGACCACCCGTTATCATGATTATCTTTCTCATTGTCCTTCTATATAACAAATTTGTTATTTCAACATTGCTCTTATTCCCTGCATTTTGACCGAAGTCAAAAGCCAGGGGTTAAGGGGGGACTACTTCTATTCAATCGTCACACATGTTACATTTCACTCTCAGCCTGCCCGATGCCCTCAACGCCCAACGGCAAAAGAGCCTTCCACTCCCCACGCTCTCCCCAATACCAATGCGTATAGCCAGCCACCACGTTCTTGTATCTATAGATGGGCGCATCCACCGGCTTACCCGAAGCTGAATGCTGAATGCGTATGACCTTCACTTCATCGGGCAGTGTTGTCTCCCTTATGCTGGAATAGTGAAATTCGTGTCCCCTGACCGGATGCCCCTCCCACTCCATCTGCCGGTAGCCAAGGTGCAGGCGAGCCCCCTCCATGGTGGCTTCGAGGGGCAGCACGCCACACATCTCCGTACCATCAATACTGCGGCAGAGATACATGAAGCCACCACACTCGGCAAGGATACGTCCGCCCGATTCCGCAAACTCCCTTATGGCACGACGCATCGGTACGTTCGCCTCCAGTTCCTTGGCAAAAAGCTCCGGATAACCACCAGGAAGGTAGAGCATGACCTGCTCATTGCCAGAGGAAAGGCATGGCAGGGTGGCATCGTGCAATGGCGAGAAGAACCTCACCTCGCCCATCCCGGCCAGTTTGTCGAGGTTGGCACGATAGGTAAAGTTGAAAGCCTCATCGCGAGCAAGCAGAATCTTAGTCGTGTGGGGTGTATGACCAGCTTCAGGGCAAGGTTCGCCCTGCAGGGAAGCAGCCAGGGTGTCTGGCGCTGGATGCTTCGCTTGATGCGACAAGGCAACTATCCTGTCAATATCCACATGCGCCTCCACCTCTTGTGCCGCCAACGAGATGAAGCGCTCCATATTCTGCCGTTCAGAAATGGTAAGGCCCAGATGACGACCAGGGATGGTTAGTTCGGCGTTCCTTTTCAGATACCCCAGGCACTCCACCCCGGCATCCAGACAAGCTTCTTTCAGAAACTTGTAGTGACTCTCGGACGAAACCATGTTGAAGACAACTCCCGCCAAGCGAAGCTGAGGGGAAAAAGTCTTGAACCCATGGATGAGAGGTGCCACACTATAGGCCGTCGATTTGGCATTGACAAGCAGGATGACTGGAACGCCGAGCAGCGTGGCTATCTCGGCACTACTGCCCTTCATCTTGTCGTAACCGTCAAAAAGTCCCATAACGCCTTCTATCACGCTGACATCGGCATCGGCGCCATAGCATTCAAACAAATGCCTTACATGCTGGGGCGAAGACATGAACGTGTCGAGATTGACCGACTCCCTGCCGCTTGCCAGGTGATGGAACATCGTGTCAATGTAGTCGGGACCGCATTTGTAAGGCTGCACCTTCAAGCCCCGGTTGGCCAAGGCACGCAGCAACCCCATCGTGAAGGTGGTCTTGCCACAATTGGACGAGGAGGCAGAAATGAGAATCCCGCTTCCCTGCCCTGTCCCCAAGGGGGTGGTGACAGCATCGTTTTGATATTCCATGACCGTTTAATATTAAAAGCCTCTCAAAAGGCCTGAGTGGCAAGCATCCGCATCCCGCATCTGAGACAAAGACTACCTGCCCAGTACTTTTCGCCTACAAAGATACAAATAAGCGCACGAATGGCAAAAAAACAGAACATACTTTTTTGCGTTCTGGGTCATTTTAGGGTGAGAAGCCTGGACAAAGCACAGGCAGAAAGAAGAAACCACACAAGGCAACACGGCCTTGTCTGACTACAGGCTTCCTGCGTGTTTCGTTCCTCCAAGTTTCACTCAGGTTTCACACAATTGGCTTACGTCTGGCTTACGTGTTTTGACGTAAGCCAGACGTAAGCCAATTGTGTGAAAGTAAGGTGCACCTAAAAACATGCATGTAGGATGATGCCACTCTAAGACACTCTCGTTCGGAATAACTCAAAAAAATTTTTGGTTATTCTCTCACTTATTCGTACTTTGACTTTTCTGTCTAAGATACTCACGTTCGGAATAACTCAAAAAAAATTTTGGTTATTCTCTCACTTATTCGTACTTTGACTTTTCTGTCTAAGATACTCACGTTCGGAATAACTCAAAAAAATTTTTGGTTATTCTCTCACTTATTCGTATCTTTGCATCATGAAAAACGAGAAACTACACCCTTTGATGCTTTGCGGAACCGGTAGCGACGTGGGTAAGAGCGTGCTGGCTACGGCATTATGCCGCATCTTTGTGCAAGATGGTTACCAACCTGCACCATTCAAGGCGCAGAACATGGCACTCAACTCCTACGCCACTCCCGACGGATTTGAGATAGGACGCGCACAAGCCGTACAGGCAGAAGCCTGTCGTCTGCAGCCACACACCGACATGAACCCCCTGCTGCTGAAGCCCAACTCGGAACATACCACACAAGTGGTGCTTAACGGCAAGCCCATAGGCAACCGTTCGGCCTACGAGTACTTCCGCAAGGAAGGACGCGAGGAACTGCGAGTGGCGGTAAACCAAGCATTCGACCGACTGGAAAGCAAATACAACCCCATCGTGATGGAGGGAGCCGGCAGCGTGTCGGAGATAAACCTGCGCCACTCGGACTTGGTGAACCTGCCAATGGCACGACATGCCAAGGCCGACGTGATTCTGGTGGCCGACATCGACCGCGGAGGGGTGTTTGCCTCGTGCTACGGCAGCATCATGCTGCAAACGCCCGAGGACCGAAGCCTCATCAAGGGCATCATCATCAACAAGTTTCGTGGCGACATCCGTCTCTTTGAGGAGGGACGCAGGATGATGGAGGAGATTTGTGGAGTGCCTGTGCTGGGTGTAGTGCCGATGTTCAAGGACATTGCCATAGAGGAGGAGGATAGTGTGGCGCTGGGAGCTAAGAACAAGGCTCCTCAATGCTCTGGCAAAGGAGGCAGCGAGAAACACGACGGCAGGAACGCAAGTGAGCACGAAGACGCCCGGCAAGCACAGGGACAGGCAACGCCCTCTACAGAAAGAGGAGGCAACCTGCAAATAGCCGTAGTATTGCTGCGCCACATCAGCAACTTCACCGACTTCAACACGCTGGAACGCGACCCACGCATCAACCTGTTTTACACGAATAATCCGAAGGATATTGAGAGTGCAGACATCATTATAGTGCCCGGCACAAAGGCTACACTCGACGACCTGTATGAACTACGCAGAAACGGAGTGGCACAATCCATCATTCGTGCCCATAAAGCAGGAAAGACGGTGGTAGGCATCTGCGGAGGATACCAGATACTGGGGCAGATGGTCTATGACCCCGACGGTGTGGAGGGCACCATAGCACAACTGCCAGGATTGGGACTACTAAACGTGGAAACCACGATGAATGCGGACAAAACCACGCAACAGGTAAGTTTTGACTTCGAAGGAAACACGTGCCGGGGATATGAGATTCACCAAGGAGTGACCATGGCCATAGCGAAGGATGGGGAGAGGGCGAAGGAACCATTGCCCAAGGTTCTCATTGAGGGACATTGCATGGGAACCTATGTGCACGGAATACTGGACAACGCACCTGTAATAGACTACCTGCTACGCCCGTTTGCCGACAGGACGGCGGGTGAAGAGGCAACAGAGACATACGAGGACTTCAAGGAGCGACAGTACGACTTATTGGCCAACCATGTGCGTCAGTACGTAGATATTGAAAAGATATACGAAATAATAAGAGGGGGCAACGACTGACCGCATAAAGATTAGGCAACAAAAAGGCATAAACATTTGGAGGATTTGTTCGTTATGGCTAACTTTGCAAACAATTTGCGAATCTGTGCATGAAGACAGTAGTGCAACCAACCCTACGAAGATGATAAACGGACACGGCGACGACGCATACAGGTACAAGGACATCCGGATAAACTTCAGTTCGAATGTGTACAACCATTTTGACCATGAGGGACTTTTCTCCTATCTGGCCAACCGCCTTGACTATGTTGTCAACTACCCTGAGCCGTCGCCCCACACCTTAGAGGCCGAACTGGCTTCGATGCTGGGCATCAAGGCAGACGAGCTGATGGTGACCAATGGAGCTACCGAGGCCATCTACCTCATAGCACAGACCTACCGCAGGGGGCACTCAACCATTATGACGCCCACCTTTGCGGAGTATGCCGATGCCTGCCGGCTGCATGAGCACAGAATAGGCAGGGGAGGAGAGCTCTTCTGGATATGTAATCCCAATAACCCTACCGGAACCGTCTATCCTAAAGACGAGCTGAGAGAAAGAATAGAGAAACATCCCGATGTGACGTTTGTCATAGATGCCAGCTATGCTCCGTTTACAAAAAAGCCCGTATTCACCGCAAAGGAAGCTGCAGAGATGCCCAACGTGCTGATGCTGCACTCCATGACCAAGGAATTTGCCATACCCGGCTTGCGAATAGGCTACATCAGCGGTTGCACAAGCCTGCTCGAACCCATCCGCCGTCAGCGAATGCCCTGGTCGGTAAACCAAGTAGCCATCGATGCAGGCCACTACCTCATCAGGCATGCTGATGAGTTTTACTTCAATCTGGAGGACTTGCTGAAAGAACGCGAAAGGGTGGAAGAAAGGCTGAAAAAACTCGGAATCATAGAAGTATGGCCTTCAGACACCCACATCCTGCTCTGCAAGCTCAGAATGGGGCACGCCTCTGCCCTGAAGGACTATCTGGCAAACGAGCATGGCATACTCATACGAGATGCCTCCAACTTTGAAGGACTGGACAGGTCTTTCTTCCGCATAGCCGTGCAGACAGAAAAAGAAAACGACGAATTGATCGACGCTATCATGGAATGGATGGCCTTATGAGAACCCTCTCCACCTCCATTAAGTATTTAGAATAAAGCACAAGCATCATTATGAATTGCATATTATTTATTGCTCCTCTTTTCATTGGTTGGTTGCTCGACCTTTTCTTTGGCGACCCTGCACACCTGCCCCACCCTGTGGTGTATATGGGAAAATGGATCAGCTTTTGGGAGCATAGGCTTAACAAAGGGAAGCATAGAAAGGCCAAGGGGGCAATAGTGGCCGTGTGCAGCATATTATTGACCTATGTGTTTACATGTGCCTTGCTTTGGTTCTTCTGCGACCTATGTCTGATGCTGGCAGGCAATAGCACCCTACTCTCGTCCATACTTCTTTTGCCTGACGACCTGAACCTCATTACGTCATCGCCCATCATCGGTGGATGGGATGGCTGCTGGCTGGGTTGCACACTCGTATTCTTCTGTCTGGCAGGCCATACCCTACGCAAAGAGGTGAAGATGGTTTTCAAGGCCGTGGACAGCAGTCTGGAAGAGGGAAGGAAACAAGTGGCACGCATAGTGGGGCGCGACACACAGGAACTGTCGGCGCAAGAGGTTAGAACAGCAGCGCTGGAAACACTGGCAGAGAATCTGAGCGATGGTGTCGTGGCACCTCTCTTTTGGTTTATGCTATTGGGAGTTCCTGGTATGATGATGTACAAGATGATCAACACACTCGACTCGATGATAGGCTATCACTCACCACGCTACAAGGACTTTGGTTGCTGGGCAGCACGAATAGATGATGTGACCAACTACATACCTGCCCGAATAACAGCCTTGCTGATGCTATTAGCCCCACTTCCTCGACAGGAAAAAGGAAGTGGGGCTGCATCGCGCCTTAGATTTGTGTTTCTGTATGGTCCTCAGCATGCATCACCTAACTCGGGGTGGCCTGAGGCGGCTCTTGCCAGTATCTTGAACTGCCGGTTCGGCGGTCCTCACAACTACTTCGGAGAAGTTTTTCATAAGCCTTATATCGGAGAGAATCCGAAGGAACTAACTACGAAGGACATGCGTATAAGCCTGCGAGTGTGCCTTGTTGCCGAGTGTATGGCTATAGTATTATGTATGGCTGGCAGATGTTTACTTTACTGGCTAAATGCCTATATGTAATGCAATCAATCAATATCACGAACAACGGTTGACTCCATCTCATCGCTAGTAGTGAATGCAGGGAGAGTGGGACTTACAATAGTAATAACCAAAGACTCTACGCCATCGCCCAAAGCTTCGATGTCACGGGTGCTAATGCACAAAACGTCATCCTTCACGTTGCACTTAATAGCCTCTGCCACAAAGGTGTTCTCTGCAGATACACTAACGCTGTATTCATCACCGGTAACGATGCGAACTCGTGCAGGGATGTTCATGCTTACCATGCTGAAAGCCTCTGTTTCCTTCTGGATACTCTCACCCTCATAGGCGTTGAACTCGTTAACACTTGCGTTAGCACTTGCTGTTGCGATTACCATTGCTGCTACAAACATCATGAACTTTTTCATAAGACGTATATTTTAGATTGTTATTAATTGCTTTTTTCTTTTGCATCCTTCCCTGAGAAGCGTAAGCAATAAGTTTTTTTTTCGGTTGCTTTGCGAGAGGAAAGTCGCGTTTGATTTATTAATCTGCTGCAAAGGTACGACTCTTTCGGCGCATTTCATTGGGATTAATGCTATTCGGCGAGAGGAAATCCCTATGGTTGAAAGAAGTTTCCCTACCCCACGAAGGTTAGGATTAAGTTAACAACTGACTTTCAATACATTACACAAAATCATATCTTTTTAAAGCTGACAATGAAAAAATGATTTTCGCAAAAAAAACAAAAATCTATTTCACAAAAAAAGTAGCACAAAAGCTGTCATGCTGATTCACAGAAGAAACATATAATATAAAAAAACACTGGCGAGATTCAACTCACCAGTGCCCCCAAAATCAAATAAAACTAATTCACAGTATTCTTTACCTTAAAACCTAAACTATTTT
>JAKSLO010000124.1 GCA_024401185.1 Bacteroidaceae bacterium
GAGATGAAGGCTTACTACGAAGAGCATAAGGACATCACCTGGCTGGACGAAAACACCGAGTGGAGTAAGTTCTAAACTGAATTTTTTCGGCCTGTACAAATGAAATAGATATCGCTATCGCTTAACGTAAATTTCCGTGAATTTAACGCGAATTTCCGTAAATACCTTTTCGGATGAGGTTAAATTTTCGTCCAATTTACGTTCCATTCGTGGTGATTTGCGTTAGCCGAAGGCATAAATACTCGTTTGTACTTCCATTTGTACAGGTCGATTTTTTTTAAAAGACGCGAAGACGCAAAGTTTTATAATCAAAGGGAATTTGCTTCGATATAAAACTTTGCGTCTCAGCGTCTTTGTGCTCTAATATGGCTTCTGTGCCTATATTGTTCCCAAAGTTTAGAAAAGGGGTTTCATTATGCGTTATGCATTATGAATTGTGCATTGTCATTATGCGTTCTGATTGAAAGCAATGCGGTTAGCCTTCTGTGTGTAGCGCTTGGCGATGTGCATGGTGTGCTGAATCTCCTGTGCCACATTCATTCTCTCCTCAAGCGAAGCCTCGGCATACTCCTTTATCGACTTGATCTGCTCCTGTGCGAGCTTCATCTCCTTGCGAGCCTGCTTCACGGCCTTCTTGTAGTCGCGACGATCCTTCTTGCTCATCTTAGCGAGCTGCTCCTCGCTCAGTTCGGTGAGACGGGGCATCATCATTGAGGCGGGACGCATGGCCTGGAAGCCCTCTCTTGCTGTCATGGCCATGGGGGCAAAACCTGCACGGTGGTGACGGAAACCTCTGCCGAAGTGCATGCCGTGCATGTGGCGATCTACAGTTACCTGCTCTGTTGCGTTCTGCTTGTCGTTTACACTATTGTCCTGCTGTGCGTTGCATACGTTAGAAACTGCGAAGAATGCTACTGCCAAAATTGAAATGCCTAAAGTTTTCATGTTGTTTTGTTTTTATAGTTTATAATTTTTTTTGTTCTCTTGTTGGGCAATGTTTTTTGATTGCCTTCTGTCTATTTGACCGCTAAAAGGGCCTTGGGTTTAGTCGGGTTTTCCCTATATGGAGGGGGAAAAACCCTAAGTTGTAATAATCGCCTTTTCACCTTTTAAACCGGGGTGGCGAAGCAGCGGAAAAGGGCGGCAGAGTGACCTCAGCGAGGCCACTCGTAAAGTTTCGGGCAAATTATTTGCTTTCTTGTCTATTATTTTGTATCTTTGCGCCGTTTTTCGCGTGTAAGCGCGTGCGTGACTTTTATGAATTTGTAAATTTTAAAAGATATGAGTGACAGACTTTTCATTTTTGACACAACCCTGCGTGATGGTGAGCAGGTGCCCGGATGCCAGTTGAACACCGTTGAGAAGATTCAGGTGGCTCGCCAGTTGGAGGCACTTGGCGTGGACGTCATCGAGGCAGGTTTCCCTATTTCGTCACCCGGTGATTTCAACAGCGTGATTGAAATCAGCAAGGCCGTGACATGGCCTACCATCTGTGCGCTGACCCGTGCCGTGCAGAAGGACATTGACGTGGCTGCAGAGGCATTGCAGTATGCCAAGCACAAGCGCATCCATACCGGTATCGGTACGAGCGACAGCCACATCAAGTTTAAGTTCAACAGCAACCGCGAGGAGATCATCGAGCGTGCCGTGGCAGCCGTGAAGTATGCCAAGAAGTACGTGGAGGATGTGGAGTTCTATGCCGAGGATGCTGGCCGTACCGACAACGAGTATCTGGCACGCGTCATCGACGCTGTGACCAAGGCAGGTGCCACGGTGTGCAACATCCCCGACACCACCGGTTTCCGTGTGCCCAACGAATACTTCGACAAGATAAAGTACCTCTACGAGCATGTGGATGCCTTCTCGGCTGGTACGTCCATCCTGTCCACCCATTGCCACAACGACCTGGGTATGGCTACGGCCAACACCGTGTCGGGCGTACTGGCAGGTGCACGTCAGGTGGAGGTGACCATCAACGGCATTGGTGAGCGTGCCGGCAACACCTCGCTTGAGGAGGTGGCCATGATCTTCAAGACGCACCCCGACCTGGGCATCGAGACGAACATCAACACGCAGAAGATATACCCCACAAGCCGCATGATCAGTTCGCTGATGAACATGCCCGTGCAGCCCAACAAGGCCATCGTGGGTAAGAATGCCTTTGCACACTCGAGTGGCATCCACCAGGACGGTGTACTGAAGAATGTATCGACCTACGAGATTATGGACCCCAAGGAAGTGGGTATCGACGATAACGCCATCGTGCTGACCGCCCGTTCGGGACGCGCTGCCCTGAAGCACCGCCTGAGCATCAACGGCGTGGATGTGGAAGGCGAGAAGCTGGACAAGCTGTATCAGGAGTTCCTGAAGCTGGCAGACCGCAAGAAGGAGGTCACCGACGACGACATCCTGGTGCTGGCGGGTGCCGACCGTGCCTCGGCTCACAACGTGAAGCTGGACTACCTGCAGGTAACTACCGGCATGGGCGTGAAGAGTGTGGCTTGCATCGGCCTTGACATCGCAGGCGAGAAGTTTGAGGCAAGTGCCAGCGGAAACGGTCCGGTGGATGCTGCCATCAAGGCGATGAAGAACATCATCAAGCGTCAGATGACCTTGAAGGAGTTCACCATCCAGGCTATCTCAAAGGGTTCGGACGACATGGGCAAGGTGCACATGCAGGTGGAGTACGATGGCCATGTGTACTATGGCTTCGGCGCCAATACCGACATCGTTACCGCAAGCGTGGAGGCGTATATTGACTGCATAAACAAGTTCAAGAAGTAAGACCCCCTCCCGTCCCCCTTTAGGGGGATGCGGTTACATTTGGTCTCTCAAAGCACAACGAAAGCCTTGCAGAGAGTATTCTTCTCTAAACTCTTTGCATTTGGCTCCTAAAATATAAGGGTGTATGTTTAATCAATTTCCTTATCAAACGGCTGATCCTGCTTATTATGGACAGCTGAAGGAATGGGCCAAGGAGAACAGGAAACATCCTACTGATGCGGAACACGTATTGTGGATGGAGCTGAAAGGTAATAAGCTGGGACATAAATTCCTGTTTCAGTATATTATAGGGCAGTATATCGTTGACTTTCTCTGTCCTGATGCCATGCTGGTTGTTGAGGTGGATGGTGGATACCATTCGGAACCAAGGCAAATGGAGGATGATGAGGCTCGTACGATGTGGCTTTCGAAAATGGGGTATAATGTAATCCGTTTTACAAACGAGGAGGTGCTTCAAGATATTGATGCAGTAATCGAGGGGATATACGATCAAGTTAGTAGAGTTATTATAAGGTAATCAATATAAGATAAGTAAAAAACTTAATATATATGTCAGAGAATAAATGTAACTGCTTCCCCCTAAAGGGGGACGGAAGGGGGTCTTGCCTCTTCGACAAGATCTGGGATGCACACGTGATTCAGAACGTGGAGGATGGTCCCACACAGTTGTATATTGACCGTCTGTATGCGCATGAGGTAACCAGCCCTCAGGCATTCGACACGTTGAGAGACAAGAACATCAAGGTGTTCCGTCCCGACCATGTGGTGGCAATGCCCGACCATAACACACCCAGCGACCAGCAGGAGGTAATCAATGACCCCGTGGGACGCAAGCAGGTGGAGACACTTGAGGCTAACTGCAAGGAGTTCGGCATCAAGCATTTCGCCATGGGCACCAAGGATAACGGTATCATCCATGTCGTAGGCCCCGAGAAGGCGTTGAGCTTGCCCGGCATGACCATCGTGTGCGGCGACTCACACACCTCTACCCACGGTGCCGTAGGCGCCATCGCCATGGGTATCGGTACCAGCGAGGTGGCTCAGGTGCTGGCCAGCCAGTGCATCCTGCAGTCAAAGCCCAAGACCATGCGCATCAACATTGAGGGCGAACTGCCCAAGGGTACTACCGCCAAGGATGTGGCTCTCTACATCATGGCTCAGATGACCACCAGCGGTGCCACCGGCTATGCTGTGGAGTATGCAGGTAGCACCATCCGCAATATGTCTATGGAGGGCCGTCTCACCCTCTCTAACCTCTCTATCGAGATGGGTAGCCGTGCCGGTATCATTGCTCCCGATGAGACCACCTTCGAGTACCTCAAGGGACGTGAGTACGCTCCCAAGGGTGAGGAGTGGGACAAGGCCGTAGCATACTGGAAGACCTTGAAGAGCGACGATGATGCCGTGTTCGACAAGGAGGTAACCTACCGTGCCGAGGACATTGCTCCCCGCATCACCTATGGCACCAACCCCGGTGCAGGTATTGCCATCGACGGCACTGTTCCCACTATGAAGGGTCTGAGCGAGGCAGAGCAGGCACAGCTGAAGAGCCAGTTGGACTACATGCAGTTTGAGCCCGGCCAGAAGTTGGAAGGCGTCAAGGTGGACTACTGCTTCCTGGGTGCTTGTACCAATGGCCGCATCGAGGACTTCCGCGCCTTTGCCAGCGTGGTGAAGGGTAAGAAGAAGGCCGACAGCGTGGTGGCTTGGCTGGTGCCCGGCTCATGGTTGGTACGTCAGCAGATCATCGACGAGGGTATCGACAAGATTCTTGAGGAGGCAGGCTTCGAGCTTCGTCTTCCCTCTTGCTCAAGCTGTCTGGCCATGAACCCCGACAAGGTGCCTGCCGGTAAGCTTAGCATCTCAACCTCAAACCGTAACTTCGTAGGTCGTCAGGGTCCTGGTGCCCGCACCGTCCTGGCAAGTCCCCTCACCGTGGCAGCAAGTGCCATCACAGGTGTGATTACTGATCCTCGTAAAATCTGAAACAACTATGGCAAAACAGAAATTTGATATCATCCAGTCAACCTGCATTCCCATTGCAATTGACAACAACAATACCGATAATATTATACCTGCCCGCTACTTGGCATTCACCACTCGTGACCCCAAGTTCTACGGCGATGCTTTCATGCACGACCTTCGCTATGATGCAGAGGGTAAGCCCGTGGCAGACTTTGTGATGAACCAGCCCGAGTTTTCGGAGGCTCCCAGCAAGGGCATCCACGAGATCATCGTGGGTGGTCAGAACTGGGGTAGCGGTTCGAGCCGTGAGCATGCTGCCTGGGCCATTGCTGGCTATGGCGTGCGCGTGGTCATCAGCAGCTCTTTCGCTGATATACACCGCAATAACCTGCTCAACTGCTTCGTGCTGCCCGTCATCGTGAGCCGCGAGTTCCAGCTGGAGTTGTTCGACACCATCGCCAAGAATCCTCAGGCAGAGGTGAAGGTTGACGTGCCCAACCAGACCGTCACCAACCTTGCTACCGGCAAGAGCGAGCACTTCGATATCAACTCGTACAAGAAGTACTGCTTGATGAATGCCCTCGACGACATCGATTTCCTGCTCGAAAACCAGGATAAGATCGAGGCGTGGGAGAAGAAGTGATTCACTTCGATTCATTATCCCCACTTGGGGGAATATAGAACTAAAACAAAAATAATGCCAGGGCGAAACAGCCTTGGCATTGTTTTGTTATGATGGGTCTTCCGCATCAAAGGTGCATAACTTTACTGAAGTTTCCCATCTTAAGGAAGTTAAGGGAAGTTAAGGGAAGTTAAGGGAAGTTAAAGGACGAATGTCCTGCTCTTTGAATGCATATAGCAAACGTATCGTCTACTTTTGACCGCCGTCAAAAGTTAACTTCCTAAGCGACGAAGGAGCGATAACTTCCTTTAACTCCCTTTAACTCCCTAAGTTTCAGCCACCCAAAGGGTGGGAAACTTTAGTAGTAATAATTTTGATCACTTACTTATGTAGGGTGACGAATACGGTTGTAGATACGGATGGCGAGGAAGATTAGGGTGAAGATGCCGATGCCGATGAGGGGTTTTGCCCAAGGTGGAGTGTATTCTTTCTTCTCAACTTTGGTGAGCTCAATGACCTTCGGAATGGTGTCTGTATGATGAATGTAGGTTGTGTCGTGGAGGAGGCGGTAACGGTATTCGGTCTTCTGCTTTTCTTTCAGTATAGTGTCCGTTCGTGTGTAAATAACCCCGTCCCGACCTCCCCCAAGGGGTGAAAGGGTTGGTGTGTATATGCTGGAGGGTCGGTAACGTTCGATGAGGCTGTCTGAGATGTAGATGCTGTCGTACCGTATGTTGCTGAGGTAAAGAGTGTCATGGCTGATATGCTCTGCCATCTGCACGTCGTGGATTGCCTTGCAGCCAGTGAAAACACATGGTATGCCAAGAAGTAAGAGTAGTATTATCTTTCGCATGGTTCGTGAGGTTTGGGTTTATCCTTGTGTGTGAATACTGCACCTACACCAAAAAGGGAAGCAGTGAGTAGGAGGAACTGGGCAATGAGGTAAAGTACGCTGTCGTGTATTTCACCTTCGGGTGGCACTATGAAGCCCGCAGTGGCAAAAGCAATAGCTGCAATGGAACTAAGAATGGCAAGTGCCGTTTGAATCTTGGTTATTGTTTTCATGATTTAGGAAGATTAATGTCCCAACACTCCTGATGCAGAGTGCTGGGACTCATTTTTAATCATCGAGTTCGGGAGGCAGAGTGCCCGTTCCGCCACCAGAACCTTGGTTGCCAGATCCTCCAGTATAGCCACCAGTGCTTGACCCTGATGCAGGGAGGGTTACCACGCCGCGCTCGTCCATATACTTGCATACGACCTGGCGGACGTTGGAGAGTGCCAGCTGACGCTTGATGCGCTGTGCTTCCTGATAGGCTTTGGTGCCCTTGGGCTGTGCCTCGGTTGGCTTGTTGGCGTTGAGCCAGGCAGTAGCCTGAAGTGCACGGGTCTTGAAAGCCTCCATGTGCTCTTTCTGCTTCTGGGTAGGTTCGCCCCGATAGGGATTGTTCAGACGAGCCAGACGAATCTTGTTCGAACTGGAGTTGGTTGCAAAGTAATCCTTGCGATTACTGCCGTACTTGCCATGAAGTCCGGTCACGATGTCAATGGTATCAACTTGTGCCATAGGGTAGTCCCCTCCTGCCCTCCCCGAAGGGAGTGAATTTATATACCGCTGGAAGGGTTGTGCGGGGTTAAAGGTTAATTGATGGCTCTATATTCCGTCTATAATCCGTCTATATCGAGTGTGGGAGGGATTTGACGTGTCAGAGCATTTCATTTTGTTTGAGTAGCGCTCTCGTATTACTTATACCGTCGGAAAAATTTACTGTCCCTTTACGGTTCGCCTATGTGGTTCAAAATGATTGCAACCTGCTCCTTGCTGAGGTTGCGCTGACGATTGGTGTAGCCTGTTTTGCGAAGAGCGTGCATTAGAACAGGATTGTGGTTAATCCATCTCTGCAATCGTTTCTTGGCCGATTCGTAACTCATGCCTGGTGCGTATGCCATGGCAAGCTGGCGTTTGGTTGAGTAGATAGGTGTGCTCATATTTGGTTGAAATAATTGAAATTAGTGAAATTCACAAAAAGATTGTTCTCACTTTACTCTTACCCCGTGTTTTCAGAAAGCATATACCACTCAAGACGATTTTATTTCCCTTAACTTCCCTTAACTTCCTTAAGATGGGAAACTTCAGTTTCTTCATTCGCTCGGTAGAATCAAGGCAAGCTTTATTCTACTCTCACTCATTTCGATAATTTGACTACGTCGAATTATCTCATTCGCTCGGTAGA
>JAKSLO010000125.1 GCA_024401185.1 Bacteroidaceae bacterium
AGGGCTCCGGGGCGAGATTTTATGCCGTTTTGAGTTTTACCGGACAGCAATAGTAATTAATTATCCGCCATAGTTATACGCCTTCGGCGTAGAAATCTGTCAGAATCAATAAAAAATCAACAAAAAAGTTAATGAATCCACTTGCTGAAGGGCGAAGCTTTATAATGATTTTAATGATTTTGTTTGGATTTTGAAAGATTTCTATGGGCGTAGCCCATATAAAAATGGTGTCAACAGATATATAGTTCCCAAAAAGAAAGCGAAATCGTTTTTTTCAAAAAAGAAAGCCTTGCATTTGCCGAAGCTTTCAATAAAGTCTAATTATACATCAAAAATTTTTTATTTGAAGGAGGGGCCCATCGCGAGATGCGCCCCTCCTAAACTTTTTGCATCATACATTCACCGGGTCAACGGTACCTGTCCCCAGTGACCTTCTATGATTCTTTTGTCCTGCCAGAGTAAGAAGCAACAAAATTCTCCCCCAATAATTTTGCGGAATAAGATTTAGTGTTTATTTTTGTACCAGCGTTCTTTGACATACGAAATGTCACTTCGTTTGAAATGCCACCTAAATTGATTGCAAACACCGACTTCTTATATCCTTAAACCTCCCTCCGCGTTGTGAATTGGTTTCAAAATGCTACCTAAATTGATTGCAAACACCTCAATAATCTTGATGTGCTCCTGGTATTGCGTTGTGAATTGGTTTCAAAATGCTACCTAAATTGATTGCAAACACCTGATAGAGCCAGGCTCCATCACCTCATAGGTTGTGAATTGGTTTCAAAATGCTACCTAAATTGATTGCAAACACCTTGATGGTGACCTTGGTGGCATTCTTGGTTGTTGTGAATTGGTTTCAAAATGCTACCTAAATTGATTGCAAACACCCGAGGTCTTCGGCGCTGACCTTCATCTTCGGTTGTGAATTGGTTTCAAAATGCTACCTAAATTGATTGCAAACACCAGCCGAAGCAGCCCATTTCCATGTAATACTGTTGTGAATTGGTTTCAAAATGCTACCTAAATTGATTGCAAACACCCCCACCAGAACTGGATGACCTGCCACTGCGTTGTGAATTGGTTTCAAAATGCTACCTAAATTGATTGCAAACACCTGCAATGCCGAGAGGATGCAGTGCACGGGCGTTGTGAATTGGTTTCAAAATGCTACCTAAATTGATTGCAAACACCAGACTGCTTATTGTAACAAGTCTATCAAAACATTGCAAGCAAATATAAGAAATCAATAAAGTTTGCAATTACAAAGAAATCCCACCAATTGGTGGGATTTCTGTTATTCCGCTATTTCGTATGTAGTAACAAATGTGTTAGGGCTTAGTTCTCTCATATTTCCGTCATCTGAGATATTCGCCACTGCATGGTGCGACACCCAAATAGAGCCACTCTTATGAGCATAGTTGCAGTTCCTAATGATGAAAGTTCTCTCCGAAAGGTTCTTGCCGCTGCCATCGTCTTTCTGCCGCACGGTCATGCCCGGTATTACCACGCATAGGCGCTTCATGTTGATGCACTCGCTGATGGCTCCGTCCTTACCCTTAACGCTGACCACCTTGTTCTCGTACTTCGACAAAGCCTGAAGAAACTGAACAAGTGAGCGCGACTGCTTGGCAAGCTCGCGGTGCTCACGCTTCTCGGTTGCAAGCATCATGTCGGTGAAAAAATGATAACTGCACACCCGCTTTCCCTTAGAGTTGAGACCACCATAGACGATGCAAGCTATGTATTCTCCCTTTTCCGCATACACCATTTCCTTGTGGCTGCGGTCGGTGAGATTCAAGCATCGCTTGGTTGACTTCCGCTCCGCGACACGAATGGGAATGTTGTTGGAGTTAATCTGCGCCGTTGTGAAGCACCTCACATGGCGAATGGGCGAGAGTGGCTTTCCGTTCTTGTCCTTCTTAACAATTTCCTCCACGTCGTTTCCCTTCTCATCCTTAAACCGTATCATCCACATGGGGTGAGTGAGTACGGTGTCGAGTGACTTCATGCCGTAGAGCTTCATCTGATATTCTACGGCCTTACGCACCTTCGGGTCAACGATTTCAGAGAGTGCCTTGACATCCTTCAGTGGTTTTCGTTTCACAAACCGTATGTCGGAACCGTCGGCTACATCGCTATACACGAAACGCCCGTCTTGAATCACCGGGCCATCATCGGTCATAACAGGCAACTTCACGGCACCATAGAGGGAATCGTTGTGGAGGGAACCTCGCACCACATCGCCACGCGACCATCCGCCCGTGGGCTTCCCTCTCAGGCGATGGCGCTTGCTGCCTGCAGACATCTTATTGTCCTTGCACTCGTGGTGTACTACGAGTTCCGTCTGTATCTTCTCCACGGCATCCTTCACCTCACGTATGCTGATACCAGCTTCGAGGAGTTTGCGATTGAGCAGGAAGTTCAGTTCCTTGGCCCGGGAGCGGTCACCCAGCTTCTTTGCCTCCTTGATTTCGTAGTATGTGCGGAGTATCTCGTCACGCAAGGCAGCATGAGGAATCAACGAAAGGACAAGTGCATCAATGGCATGATGGTAATGCAAACTCCGGTCCTTGTGTTGCTTTGCCACCTGGACATCGTTGCGTTTCTGATTCGTCTTGTCGAAGTCTGCGTCAATACCGAGAATCTTACGGAACTTGGCGATGGTGTCTCCGCGCTGCACGAACACCTTGGGGAACACGCTCTTGAGATAATGGAATGCGTAGCGTGTTATTATGCGGGTGTCGTTGAGCTGGCTGTGAATGAAGCCTTCGTCAATTTCCTTCATCGAGAAGCGGCGGAGCTTGTCTTCCCAGTAACGGAGTTCCATCTGGTAGAACAGTTTCTGCTGGATGGCTTTGTTCTTGCTGGCTTCGTCGGCAGCACTGCGGGCTCTCCGTTTCCAATGGGATACATGTTCATTCAGACGTTCAACTTTCTCACGCCATCGGTCAAGTACCGGCGATTCCTTAATGGGCAGACAGTCACGCTTGAAACCAGGAAGTAACTTCGTTTCGGCATAATTGGGCAGCTGGCTGGGAAGGAGATTGCCCTTGATTTTTCGGTTGTAGTACGACTCACAGATAGTCTTGTTTGCCAACGAATCGTCGAACGACTTGCTGACAGGCAGCGTATGCTCGATGTCGTAGTCGTCAGTAAACAGTTTGCTGAACGGAATGTAATGCCCTGTATAGATACTGAGGTAGTTCTGCTCTTTCCAGAGCTTCACTTTTTCCTTCAAGACATTCGTCTGGAAGTAGCTGCCCACCGTTTCATCGCAGTCGTTCATGTGTTCGCCCTGCTCCAGAAGCAAGTGCGCCACCTCAAGGTCGGTGTCCGTGGGAGCGTCAACATGGCACATCTCCTTTATAAGTTTTTCAATCTCCTTGTATTCGTTGTCACGACGCTGGTTGTAGGCATCAATTGCCCATTTCATGTTGGCATCGCACATCTCACGTGCCGTTTCCACAACGATGCGTGTATGCTCATCGATTTCACCCGAGCGTATCAGCTCGTTGACTTTATCCCGCAACACATACAGCGTATGTTTGACAGACGGCGGCATGATACGGCCTTTCACGGGGTCGGCAAGGAGGCGATAGCCCTCTTTGTTGCGCGGAGGTACAGGATAGAACGACACGTCGGAATGATGATAAAGTTTGTTCCACATCCACGGTCTCACATCTGGGAACTGCGAACGAAGGAAATTGCAGAATGCTTGCATCTTGTTGGGCAAATCACGATATTTCTGCGCCGACTCATGGTAACTAATCTCGGGATGGTTGCGCAGATGTTCGGAAAGAACATCGTTTGCAGTCCTTACCTCCTTGCATTGGTTCTCGTACTCGTCGGCAAAAGTATCCGCCAAGTCTAGCAGACTGTCCTTGATTTCGGCGAACCGTGCCTTGCCTACGATATCGGGAATCTTGGCAAACATCACGGCATCAGCATAGTGCATGCCAAGACGAAGCATCGGCAGGATTCGTCTGATAGCTTTCAAGCTGAGATTAGAAAACCCTTGTGGCATCTTTCGCCAAAGAGTCATCAGTTCCTTCGTATTCTTCTCATCAAGACGGAGTGTAACACTAGCAAAGTTTCGCATCCATCCTTCATCTTCTGCCGTATTGCAGATATGCCAGATTTCTTCTTGAGAATACGGAATTTCTGCAACGTCAAACAGTTTGCGCAGCCGAACCGTCACCGGGCATCCCGACACGGAAGTTGAGTCCTTGAAGTTGATGGTTTGCTCGTCCTTGGAAAGATCTACCCCGAGATGTTCCTCTATAAACTCACGTATCTCCTCGAACTTGCAATACTCGCGTACGGAATTCGTGAATTTCTGTATGTACAGCGCTTGGCGAAGTGTTTCGTCCAAGGGCTCCCAATCTGCATCAGTAGAGGTGCGGACACGTATGTTGTTGATGAGTTGCAGGGCACGGAATTCCTCATAATCGGGATGGCTGATATAGCAACGAGGCTTCTGCGGCTCGAGGAAGCAACGTGCTATGTTGCCTTTCTGCGAGGCTGGTGGTTTCTTGTAGAAGATAGTGCCTTCGTGTTTTTTCTCGCTTACCAAACGAAGGTAGAATTCGCCCTCCATGTCAAGTCCTTGGAACTTGAAGATTTCTTCTATCTCCTTCTTATATTGGCTACGGATGGCTGTGTACTGGCTATTGCGGACACGATTGCCTACGCCATCGGGTGTCCCATGGGTCTCAATGTAATAAAAGGCTTCACCTACCGTCTTCAGGCCATGTTCCATCATGAGTGCTTCAAGATTCTTCGCCCGAGTTGTCTCCGACTGAATGTCCATAGGCGCATCGTCGGAAGTTTCTTCGCCTGCTTTGGTTCCCTTGCTACTCTTGAAACCACGATGGCAGGCAATATGGTAGAGTGCTCGACCAAGTTTATAACGGTTTTCTTCTTTGCTGAAATCAAGATGTTCGGTCATGAGTTCGTTACGAAGAGCGAAAGCTGTAGAATAATCGGACTTTCCGTCACCATTGAAATCAAGAGCTATCCAGCGCATGAATTTGGCTTCCGAGGGAAAGGTACGGCTGTACCCTTCATCTTCATCAAAAAATCTCCAGCCGTTAAGCGACTCCATACTCAGGGGACAATAGCCATGCTGAATAAGCAACTTCAAAGTAGCCTGTTTACGCTGACGGACAGACCGATATCGATTGCGAGTGGTGCGGAAGTTACGGCGTTCAGCTGTCAAGGATGCTTCGCGCGTCTTTGCACTACCTTTGCGAACGCCATTCTTAAAGATGTCAACAGAAGACAATATTTGTTCAGATAATATGCCCCCATCGTATTTGTCCCAAAGATTGGTGCCCAAAGAGTTCGTCCCGAGATCAATTCCTAATATTTTCGACATTTATTCTCTATTTTGTTTGGACATTTGAATTTTATACTGTTACTTTGCGCAAGGTAACATTTTGTGAACACTTTTCACAATAAGGCAGGTTCCTTGTGAACCAAGCCGTAGAAACCTATTACGTGCCTCTGGTGCGTATGCGCCCCTGCTCGTCAGGGGCACCTTTTATATTTTAGGACTCGTCCTCTGTGAAAGCAATAAACCATAAAAACGTTTGGGGAATCTGTTTTGTACCCTTGATTCTGCCTTAGGGCACGAATTCCTGAACGGCCTTTTTGAAATGCTCGACGGCTTCGTCGAGCGTGCCGTAATACCGGCCGCCGGAAGCGTTAAGATGGCCACCGCCATTGAAATATTCGGCAGCGAACCGATTGCACGGGAACGTGCCCACCGAGCGCAGCGACACGTTGATGCGCCCCTTCTCCACATCTTCGCGCAGGAAAGCGGAGAAACGGACATTCTTCATCTGAAGGGGCATATTGACCAGGCCGTCCGTTTCGCCCTTGACAATGTTGAACCTGGCCATCTCGCTGTTCGTGAGGGCGATGAGCGAGGCTTTCTGGTCGGGGAAGAGCAGCATCTTCTTGTACAGGGCGTAGCCAATGAGGCGCAAGCGCCCTTCGGTATAGTTGTTGAAGACACGGCGATAGATGCTGTCCTTGTCTATGCCCTTTGTCAGCAAACGACTGATGATGTAGAAGATGTCGGAACGGTTGCTGTTGAATGTGAAGGCTCCCGTATCCGTCATCATGCCGCAATAGAGGCATTCGGCCCCTTTCTTGCTGAGGGCATCGAATCCGTCCATGGCCTCGATGAGGGTAAACACCAGCTCGCTGGTTGAGCAAGCCTGGGTACGGCTGAAGGTGAGCTCGGCAAACGCTTCGGGCTCGGGATGGTGGTCGATGAGCACCTTATGTCCCTTGGCAGAGCGGATGAGCGGCTCGACGCCTTCGGTACGGTTGGGCGAATTGATGTCGAGGCAGAAGACGACATCGGCCATAGCCATGGCCAGGGCAGCCTTGTCGGGGTATTTGTCGTATCGCACGACATCCTGAGCGCCCGAGAGCCACTGGAAGAAATCGGGGAACATATCGGGCACCACCACCATGGCCGTCTTGCCCTTCTGCACCAGCCAATCGGCCAGTCCCAGGGACGAGCCCATGGCATCGCCGTCGGGATTCGTGTGACACACAATGACAAAGAAATCGCCCTCAGCAATGAGCGCAGCCAGTTTATCTACATCTGTTTGGGGGAAGGAAAGCATTACAAAAAGGATTTAATTCAACAAAACAACCAGAGAAAAAAAGAGCGGCCCAGAGGCCGCTCCATTAGTCATGCATACGGCAGGATTATTCGAGTGTGCCAGCTTCGGCAGCTTCTCTCATGGCATCGCTTGCATAGAGGAACACCTCAACGCGACGGTTCTGAGCACGGCCCTCGGCGGTTGCGTTGTCAGCAACGGGCTGCTGGAAATCGAAGCCCTGGACTTCCTTAATCTGAGTCTCGGCAACGCCCTTGCTCTTGAGGAACTTGGCAACAGCCTCGGCACGCTCCTTGGAGATGCGCTGGTTAACGGCGAGAGAACCCGTGTTGTCGGTGTGGCCATAGATGGCAACGTCGGCATCATCGTAGGTCTTCAGCACCTCAGCAAACTGAGCCAGATTCTTCTGAGCGTCAGCACCAAGGGTTGACTTGTTGGTAGCGAAGAGGATACCACTGTCGAAGGTAACCTTTACGGCGCGGGTGTTGCCATCCTCGTCGGTCAGCTTCTCCAGCTCAGCACCTTCCACGGCAGCGGCGGCGGCGGCAGCCTTATCCATCTTGTTGCCAATGAGAGCGCCAGCGCCAGCACCTACGGTGGCACCGACAGCCGTACCAACGGCCGTGTTACCGGTATAGTAACCAACAGCTGCACCCAGCAGGGCACCACCAGCCGTACCGATGAGGGCACCACCAGCGGTCTTAGAGATTCCACAACCAGAGAGGACGAGGCATGCGCACAGGCCTAATGAAAGAATACTTTTGCTTTTCATAATTTGTTTCTTTTTAAAATGTGAATAATTGC
>JAKSLO010000126.1 GCA_024401185.1 Bacteroidaceae bacterium
CCAAGTGGCCAGCATCGGTATGCCTGTGTTGCCCACCTTCAATTTTGGCATTCAACTGGGATTCTGACCCCTTCCATCCGCCCTGAGGGAGGAGATGAAAATATCATTATGATTGAAAGTACCCCTGCTTTCTAAAAACAGAATTAGATGAAGATATTAACGACGAAATATAAAGGCGTGAAGGAAAGGCTGCATAGCCGTTGGCAGAGCGGATTTTCTGCTTTCTGCTTATCTCTTTTCATGGCTACCCTTGCGCTGACCTCTTGTTCCGACTTCCTCAAGGAAGAAGACAAGGACGAGGTCATTCCACGTACCATAGAGCAGTTTGAGGCTATGCTGCATCAGCATGGCATGCTGAGTGTGACGTGGTTCTATAAGTCTGATCTTATGACCGACGATATTGCTGAGAATCCTGATGCCACTACTACCGCTAAGAATCCCTACAAGGGTTTGTACACCTGGAGTCGTGACGTGGAACGTACGGGTTCGGGCGAACGTACCACTCGTACCAACCTGATGTGGGGTGAGTTGTACAACGACATTCTGGTGTCTAACTACGTCATAGAGCGTGCCGATGATGCCGAAGGCACTCAGTCACAACGTGAATATCTTGTGGGTGAGGCGTATTTTGTGCGTGCCCGCAGCTATCTGGAACTGGCCAACATCTACGCTCCGGTTTACGATGCTGCTACAGCCACCAAGACCATTGGCGTTCCTCTTCGTCTGGATACTGGCGTAAAGAATAACTATGAGCGTGCCAGTCTTTCAAGCGTCTATGCTCAGATTGTGGCAGACCTTGAGCAGGCCAATGCGCATTTTGATAGTTCAAGGGAGGTGATGTCGCTTTGGCATCCCAATAAGAAGGCAGCCTTGCTTCTTCTCTCGCGTACTTACCTTTATATGGGCGAGTGGGACAAGGTGGTGGCCACTTCCACCGAACTCATCAATATGTGTCCGCAGGGATTGTTTAATCTGTCAAGGCAGCCTAATTCGCCTACCGTGACGAAGGGCAATCCAGAGATATTGCACAGCTATGGAGCCTGTAGCGTGCTTATTGTGACTGACAACGAAGGTGTGCAGCAGAATGACGTACCCAACCTCTACAAGGACGAGAACAGCATGATAGCAGTATATGGTGTGTCGGACGAGTTGCAAAGGGCATACCACCCTGGCGATTGCCGTCCCTACACTTATTTCCTGACTACTTCAAGCGGCACCGATGTTCCTGCCAAATGGCACACTCAGTTTACCAAATTGGGAGCCTACAGCTACCGTTTGAGCGAAGCATACCTGTCGCGTGCCGAGGCTTATGCTGCTTTGGGAGAGACTGACAGGGCATTGGCAGATGTGCGAAAGGTGATAGAGAATCGTGTTGAGGACATCAATAAGGTTGATTTCCCCACCTCTGCAAGTAGTGCTGCGGCAGGCGTGGACTATGCCACCGCAGTTCGTCGCTTCATCCTTGACGAGCGCAGGTTGGAGTTCTGCTGTGAGAACCACCGTTGGTATGACCTCCGTCGCTCCCAGGGTTGGTATCCACGCACATTGACCCACACATTCACATTGAGTACCTCTTCCACAAGCGGATCCACAGGCGTAGCGCAGGGTAGGCAGACCTATACGCTCACACCCGCTCACCCCAACTATACCTTCGAATTGCCCGAGAGCGAGACACAAATCAATGCCGCTATAGAGACCTACGGACAAAGGGTGGAGGTAGTGCCTGATAATCAGTAAATGACGTTTAGAATTAAGAAAACCATGATTAAGATAAAGGACGTATGTAAGAGGCTATGGAGCCGTCTGTCGGTTGTGCTTCTGCTCATGATAGGAGTAGGAGTGGGGCACGGATTGATGTCTTGCTCTTCTGAAGACACCACTCCCTCGAATGCCGATACGGACAGATTGGAAACGCTGATAGACAGGAGTATTCCTGCCGTGAGCAACTTCTGTGACCAGTATGGAACCTATCTGCTCTATGATTTCGACCAGACACTCGACTTTGCTTATCAGTTCCAGCAATCCACTAACTGGAACAATGCTGCGATTGAGCGACTCAGCAAGGTGGAGGCGGCAGAGGCAGCCGAGTTCCTGATGCAGAATTTCTTCTGCTGCTACTCCGATGCCTTCAAGGAGAAATACCTGCCCCGAAAGATGTTGCTGGTAAAGAGCATCAAGGCACTCTCGCTGGGCATTGCCGAACCAGACGAGAATGGTTTTGTGCAAGCCGCTGCCAACATCAACAGCATGAGCATTGCCTTTGACAAGGCGGCATACGAATCGCTTGGTGAGGAGGCACAGACGGCTTACAAACGCTGTCTGCACAACATTCTCCTGGGCGGTTATCTCATCAATGTGCGTTCGGAATACCCTGCCGACGACAAGTTTATCATCCACTCGCAGTCATACTACTCATCCTTGATGGACCCCAATCGTGTGCAGGCACGCCACCTGCCCGAAGAGTTCTTCCTGAATCGAGGTTTCTTTCCCGTAGATGACGAAAGCACTTACTTCATCTCGGCAGAGGAGGATATGATTGTGTTCACACGCAACCTCATCAATATGGATGCTACCTTACAGGACAAACTGGCAGACTATCCCATCATGGAGAACAAGCTGAGTGCGTTGGCCATTGCATATCAGAATATGGGGGTTGACGTGGCTGCCATCAATCCACTTGCCAAGTATTATCTTGAGATGAACGAGGCCTCAGTCTTGCCCACCATCACCACCGACGAGGTGCTTACACCCACAGCCACGGCAGATTTCACCTTTACCGTGATGCGTGGCTCACGCATGCTCTCAAAGGCAGAGGTTTGGGTAAATGGACAGTTGCAGCACTTGGTAGATTATAGTGCCGAAGGGAATAAGGCAAGGATTGCCACCACCGTGAAGCTGACCGAGCTGAACCAGGAAACGAATGTGGTGGAGGTAAAGGTGTACGAGGAGTCGCGTCCACGTCCGTCGGCAGTAGCCACCACGGTGGCATACAGGGTGAGCAAGCCGATGTGCATGATTGCCAGGAACTCGAATGGCGAACAGTACTATCTGTATGTCTATGATTACGATTACACCAGCGACAAGAGCGTGGAGGGAGTGAGCAGCATCCGCTTCCGCAAGTCGCCCACCGAGATAGACTACTCCACAGGTGAGGAGAAGGGTGGCGACCATCGTTTCTGGGTAATCTACAAGGAGAACGGTTTGGTGACCAAGATTGTGGTGAAACAGGAGGTGGTTGACTATGTGGCTTTGTCGAACAGCTATGAAACCCGCTATACATACTACTTCGACTACAATGATGTGGGCGAACTGACAGAAGTGAAGCTTGACGACAAGACCCTTGTCAGCCATGTGTCTTACAGCAACGGACAGCTTTCGGAATACCAGTATGGCAACAAGACCTACAAGCCGGTTTACGACAACAGCGTGTCGCCAGCCTTGCGTGTGGACTGTCTTGACAGTAACCTGTCGGGCTATGTGTTCCAATACACCGGGGAGGAAATGCTGAACTACTACTATCTGCCCTGGCTGCCTGCTGTCATTCCAGGTAGTGAGGCCGGAATCCCTCTTCAGTTCCTCTATTCCAAGTATTTGTTTACGCGATTGTACAATCCCGTGACATCCGAGAATGTTTGGACAAACAAATGGTTGTTGGAGGGCAACTCCAATATGACGGAAGTGACGCTGGGCGATGTGACATGGACTTACCGGTTCGTACTGCAATAATGAAAAAAACAAAGTGATAAACCTCAAATAATCCATAGACAATGAGAAAGTTATTTTGGATATTCCTTTGGGTGGTCATGGCCGTTCCATATTGGTCGGGCACCCAGTGCTGGGCAGCTAAGGCTCCCACTGACGAGCAACTGAAGGCGTTGTGCCGTGATGCTGGCTTTGCACTGCAGTCTGCCACTACCCACGAGGCAAAAGCCTTGGCCTTTAAGGATTTGGCTTCCAAGTTGGAGAAGCAGGCCGACATCAGTAAGATAAGTGACAGTCAGGTTGAGATGCTGTTCGACTTTGGTGGTAATGTCTTGCAACCCTATCTGTCGGAGTGGCTGGCTCCCACCTTGCAGGCAAAGGCTTCGCAGGGCGATGCTGCATTTGCCTTTTTTGCCTGGAAATACATGCCTCGCGAAGATATGTTTCATGTAGGCGAGGGTGAGGTGAAGAGCCTCATGCAGTTTCTTGACAACAACGGTTCTGGCAAATTTGTGGCAGAGAGGGCAGAAGTGGCACGCGATATTATCGGCGGCATGGCCAATTTCAAGAGTGCCAATTGGGCAACCGAGGGATTTGCATCCAGCGTACTCAGGTTTCTTGCGGCCAAGTTGCCCGACAATGCCGTGACAGAATGTGTCAAGGTTTTCAACTCTGCCATCTATGCCGAGAGTTTGGGTGGGGAGGTGAAAGAGAGTATCCGCAAGGCGGTCATGAAGCAATATGCCGACTTGCAGAAACGTGCTGAGAGCGAACGCATCAAGAAGAATTGCCAGACGCAGATTGACTATCTTGAAGGTCCCTTTGCCAAAGGTACGCTTGTGGGCGGTAAGGCTCCCAATATCCATTTCGTAAGATACTTTGCGTGGGACGGCGATTCGGTGGCTGTACGCGAGGTCAAGGAGCTACATTCGCTTATCGGGGGTGCTCGTCAGGATGGGGTGGCCAATGCCGATTCGCATCCTGTCATCATGCTTGACTTCTGGGGAACCAAGTGCGTGCCCTGCTTGCAGTCGTTTCCCGAACTGGCTGAAATACAGCAACACTTCCAAGGAAAGGATGTCGTTATCCTGGGCATCACCTCCTTGCAAGGCTACTTTGTGGATAAGCCCAACAACCGTACTGTTCAATGCCGTAACAATCCGGAAAAGGAACTGTCGCTTTTCCCTGCCTACATGAAGGCAATGGGTATGAACTGGAATGTGGCAGTTAGCGAGGAGGATGTCATGAATACCGACTACGGGGCACTTGCCATTCCGCACGTTGTGCTTATCGACAAGCAGGGTAATGTGCGTTATAATGCCCTTGATGCCGAGAAGGCTGAGAAGATACAACTGATTGAGAAACTGTTGAACGAGTAAACTCAGTCCATAATAATCAAAGTTAGTGAATTCAACTTTCGCAAGCTCAGTTTAATGGGAGTTAACTCCTTAAAAGTGAGCAAGTGTCAACTTACTTAAAAAAAATTCCTGATTATGAATAAGATTCTTTTAACCGGTATGCTGGCTTTTGCCGCTACCAGCGGTTTTGCTCAGAAGAGCAAGCCAGTAACGATTAACTTCTCGGCACAGGACAAGAGTGTGCAAGAGGTGGAAATCATGTTTGAAGAGACCGATACCATTATCCCGCTCACCGTGGTGGGTGATGCTGAAGCTACAACAAAAAAACTGCAAGGAAAGGTTAGCCTCAACATCGACCATCCTACATACGGACGTATAGTGTACCGTTGGAAGCGTACTCCCATATACCTGGAGCCTGGCAAGGACTTTGATGTGGCGTGGGACCTTACCCCTGCTGCCCTTAATGTGGAAGTAACCAGTAAGAAGTCGAAGATAAATACTTACCTTAGTGGTGACTTGGTGGTTCCCACTATGGGCGACTTCGGAAAGGGAGCCGATGAAATCCTTCCCATTCTTGAAGAGTATGTCAACAAGAACTACAAGAAGCTTGAGAGCCAGAAGTTCGACAAGGAATTTGTGGAGAAGGAGAAGTTGCGCATTGCCTACCGCATCTATAACTTCTTGTCAGACTTTGCCCAGCAGAAACCTTGTGACCAACCCGTTTACGACATACTTGAGGATTTGGCTGGCAAGAGTGATGCATGGCTCATGCAGATGCCCGAGTACAGCAACTTCATGCTGAGTGCTGTGAGCACGCTTGCCTTGCGTGATGAGGATTTGGAGGAAGGTCCTGAGGGACAGACAAAAGCAGTTACCAAGGTGTTGGAGTATGCGTCAGCAAAGCTGAAGGACAAGTCGCTGAAGGAGTACATCATTGGCACGAATGCCGTGGCTGTTATCAAGAACAATGGTACGAAGGGTGCTGAGCGCATCAAGGAAATCTTTGAGCAGAATGTAACGGATGCTGAGATAGTTTCTGCCTTCAATGAGACCTGGAAGGAGGGTAGCCTGCTTACCGCTGGCCGTCCTTCGCCCGATTTCTCTTTCCCAGACATCAACGGCAAGAAAGTCTCGCTTGCCGACCTTCGCGGCAAGTATGTCTATATCGACGTCTGGGCTACATGGTGTGTGCCTTGCCGTGGCGAGTTGCCCCATCTCAAGAAGATGGAGGAGACCTTCAAGGGCATGAACATTGCCTTTGTCAGCATCTCTTGCGACAAGAACAAGGAAAAGTGGGAAAGCTTTGTCAAGGAGCAGCAGATGGGTGGCATCCAACTTTGGGGTGACGAGGAGAACGACTTCCTTCGTGCCTACCGTGTGCAGACAGTACCCCGATTCATCATGCTCGATCCCGAAGGCCGCATCGTGAATCCCGACATGACACGTCCCTCCGACCCTCAAACCCTTCAGGCTCTTGGCATGGTGGCCATGCCCGTTGAGGAGTGATTTTTGGGGGTAGTACATCTGCACTACATTGGTCCACTTCATGCGGTGCCTCTGCTGGGCAGAGGTTCGCGTGTTCTTGACCTCGTTTGCCTTCTCGCTGACTATGGTGCGGCCACTTGATCTGCGAAATGTCAGGCTGCCTGCCGAACCATTTAACTTTGTAGCTATAAGTATCGCCATGTTTGTTGGTCCTCTCCCCAGACTGTTTCCTGCCGAGTCTTGGGAGAGGACCTTTGGCATTATCCCGACAGTTGTTAACAAAATGATAGTTTGGGCAAAAAGCCCGAAGCATGTTTCTCTGCTTGTTTTCTTATGCACCTCTGCTAATGCTCTGCTGATCCTCTGCTAATGCTCTGCTGTTTCTCTGCTATTTCTCTGCTATTTCTCTGCTAAATAGCAGACAAATAGCAGACTCATAGCGGAGTCATAGCGGAGTCATAGCAGACTCATAGCGGAGTTTCAACAGAACTTTAGCTTTGTTTTAGCTCTGGAAAAGCAAACATAAGAAAGAACGCCTGTCACTTTTTTTCTTGTGACATGCAAATTTAATAAGAAAATACACAAGAAAGAAATGGGTACAAGTGAAAAGCCCCGGGTACAACCGGGTACAAAGGCGGGTACAAACACTTTTTTGTACCCGAAAACAT
>JAKSLO010000127.1 GCA_024401185.1 Bacteroidaceae bacterium
GGAATACAACCTGCATTACGTCGGTCCATGCTACTGATGCCAAACCACCGTAGATTGAGTAGATACCGGCGATGAGGAAGAGGCCGATGATGATGACCATACGCATAGAAATCTCCATGCCGAAGACCATCAGCATAGCATCCTGCAAACCTAAGATCTGCTCGATAGCCAGAGCACCCAACCATGCTACTGAAGTCAGGTTAACGAATACATAAAGGAACAACCACAGCACAGAGAAGGCAAGACCTACACCATCGTTGTAACGCTCGCGAAGGAACTGGGGGATGGTGAAAATCTTACGCTTGATCATGATGGGAAGCAGGAACTTACCAATCACAATCAAGGTTACGGCAGCCATAACCTCGTATGCCGCAATAGCGATACCGTCCTTGAAACCGGTACCCGACATACCAATGAACTGCTCTGCTGAGATGTTGGCGGCAATGAGTGAGGCACCTACTGCCCACCATGTCAGAGTGTTACCTGCCAGGAAGTAGTCGGTGGCACTCTTCTCCTCGCCCTTCTTCGAACGGCTCAAGAACATACCCAGACCTACCAAAAGGCAGAGATATACTACGAGAATAATAAAGTCAATGGACTGGAATCCAGACTGAGCAATAGCTTCTGATATACTGTTCATCTTTGTCTAAAGTTTTAGGTAATTACTTGTGGATAGAGAACTTGTATATACAGTGGCTATAATACTCCTCACCGGGGTTGAGGGTACAGCTGGGCCACTCGGGCTTGTTGGGTGCATCGGGATACTTCTGTGTCTCAAGGCAGAATGCTGCATTCTTGGGATACTTGATACCCTTCTTGCCTACAACGGTTCCGTTCTGGAAGTTGCCGCTATAGAATTGGATACCGGGCTCGTTGGTGTACACGTCGAGCTGGATGCCAGTAACGGGGCTCCATGCAGTAGCACAAACCTTGGTGTCGTCACCCTTGCCGTCAGCATAGGTGTCAAGGCACCAGTTGTGGTCGTAGCCAGTGTGGTCCTCACCGTTCTCAATGGCCTTGATAGCATCGCTAGTACCGAAGTCGGTACCGATAGCCTTAGGCTGACGGAAATCAAAGCAAGTGCCTTCTACCTTAGCAATCTCACCCGTTGTCATGTAGGTGGTGTCGGTAGGAGTATAATTCTGTGCGTTGATCTGCATCATGTGGTCGGTGATAGGCTTGGTAGGATCGCCACTCAGGTTGAAATAACTGTGGTTGGTCATGTTCAAGATAGTGGTCTTGTTGGTAGTGCCCTTGTAGCAGATGTCGATGGCATTGTCATCGGTAAGCTTCATGGTTACAGTTACCTTAACCTCACCGGGGAAGTGACCCTCGCCGTCGGGAGAAGTCAGAGAGAGGATAACGGTGCTGCTGTCGGGCTGCTCTGCATCGTAGGGAATGTACATCCACTCACGGGGATAGCCGTGAAGCATGTGACCATAGTTGTTGGTCTCGAGCTGGATAATGCTGTCGCCCAAGGGGAACTGACCCTTGTTGATACGGTTAGCATAACGGCCTACTGAAGAACCGAAGTCGCTCTTGTTGTTCTCGGGGAAGTAATCCTTGGCACTGGGATAACCCAATACTACGTCGGTAGGATTGCCATCCTTGTCAGGAACTACTACACTCACGATACGTCCACCAAAATTGGTAACACACACCTCCATACCATTGTGGTTGGTAAGTGTGTAGAGTGCAATCTTCTTCTCGCCGCGGACAGGATCCACATAGGTGGTATCAAAGTCGGCTGCGTTAAGGCCAGACTTCAGTCCGGCATCGGCGCTGGTGGCATTGTCCTTTTGGGCACATGCTACTATCATAGCTGCAGAAGCTACGAACAGCGCGGTCTTAAATAGTTTTTTCATATTATTTGATTTGTTGTTTTTGCTATTTGCAGTCTAAGGAATTAAGGTCGAAAGCATAGGATAACACATTATTTATTAATGTATAGTCCCTTGACTTGCTACCTTAATTCCTTATTTTATAGTCTATGTGCGTTGATTAGCAGAGCTTGCGAGAACCATCACCGATAACTACGTCAATGATGATGGGCTCCTTGCCATACTTCTCAGCGAACTTGGTCTTGGCTTTGTTCACGAAGTTGCTGTACAACTCGTCAGCTACCAGGTTGATGGTGCAACCGCCAAAGCCGCCGCCCATGATACGTGAACCTGTAACACCCTCTTCCTTAGCGATGTCGTTCAGGAAGTCGAGTTCCTCGCAAGATACTTCGTACTCCTTGCTCAGGCCATAGTGGGTTTCGTACATCATCTTACCTACGGTCTCATAGTCACCAGCTTCCAAGGCTGCGCATACCTTCAGCACGCGGTCAACCTCACCGATGACGTAGCGGGCACGCTTGTAGTCCTCTTCGCTAACCTCGGCCTTAACCTCCTCAAGCATTTCGTAGTTGGCATCACGCAGGGTCTGAACCTCAGCATGGTGCTTAGCGATGACTGCAGCCACGCGCTCGCAGCTGAGGCGACGGTCGTTGTAGGGCGAACCTGCCAAGGTGTGCTTTACCTGGCTGTTAACCAGCACGAGCTTGTAGCCCTTGGGATTCCAGGGGAAGTACTCGAACTCACCGCTACGGCAGTCAAGGCGCATCAGGCTACCTGCCTTGCCATGAACGCTGGCAAACTGGTCCATGATACCGCAGTTGCAACCTACATACTTGTGCTCGGTGCGCTGACCTACGCGTGCCAACTCCATCTTCTCAATCTTGTTCTCGCCCCACAGGTCGTTGATGGCAAAGGCGAAGCAGCTCTCAAGAGCAGCAGAAGAAGACATACCGGCACCCAGAGGCACATCACCTGCAAAAGCGGTGTTGAAACCCTCAACGGGAACACCCAGCTCCATCATCTCGCGGCATACACCGAAGATGTAGCGTGCCCAGCTTGCGGTAGGACCCTTGGGATCGTCGAGTGAGAAGGTCACCTTGTCCTTCAAGTCAATAGAGTATGCGTTTACGTTGCGAGTGCCATTAGGCTTGATCTCTGCAATCATACCCTGCTGCACAGCACCGGGGAATACGAATCCATTATTATAATCGGTATGCTCTCCAATCAGGTTGATACGGCCGGGAGATGCATAAACACTACCAGTTGTTCCATCGAAGTGCTTGATGAAGCGGCTTCTTACGTCGTCAATTGTAAGTCTCATAATTGTATTAGGTTTTTAGTTATTATTGTATGATTAGTCCACTTTGATGTCCTTGTTCACATTCTTGCAACCCACAAGGGCGTAGAACAGGATGTATGCCACCATGGCGATGATGACCCAGTAGCTTGTAATGGGATCGATATGAAGTGACACCTGGCGCTGGATGAGAGGCATGATGCCACCACCCACTACCATGGTCATGAACAGACCTGACGCAGGTGCAGTGTACTTGCCAAGGCCTTCAACAGCAAGGTTGAAGATACCACCCCACATGATTGATGTACAGAGACCGCATGCGGCAATGGCAAAGCACTTGATGGGTACGGGAATACCGTTGAAATCAGATGTTACATCGCTGGGCATAAATACAGCGAAGAGCAGAAGGGCAATGGCGAGAACAGATACTACAGTCATCTGCACTTTTGTACTAACCTTTCCGCTAATGAAAGAACTGAGGAAACGGCCACTCATCATGAGCAACCAGTATGCAGCTGCAAATGAACCACCAATGGTTGATGCACCCTCGATGATTTTACCATCTTTTGTGAGGTTCGAAATGTAGAAATTCAACTCAGCGGGAATACCAATCTCAACGCCCACATAGAAGAAGATAGCAATAATACCCAAGACTGTGTGACGGAACTTGAGAGGACTGGTTGCTTTGATCTTTTCCTTCACTTCTGCCTGAGGCTCAGGAATGTTCACTTTGGCGATGATGAAGAATGAGATTGTGAATACTGCCATACCTACGAAGAGCAGGGGGGCTACAGCACTCATGGTGGTGTCCTTGGTCAAGGTACCTACAAGCATACCTGTGAGCAGGGGAGTCAGTGTACCTGTCAGTGAATTCAGCGTACCGCCAATCTGGATGTATTGGTTACCCTTGTTACCACCACCGCCAAGCAGGTTCAGCATGGGGTTAACCACGGTGTTCAACATACATACGCAGAAACCGCAGATGAATGCACCCAGCAGATAGATGATCAAATTGAGTGCAACAATTTGTCCGTCATATTCAAACACAGCAATGTCGGCACCAAAGATGCTTGACGTATATTGAATGGCAAGGCCTACAACGCCGACGATAAGTGCGATGAGCGCGGTCTTTTTGTAGCCATATTTTACCAGCATGTTTCCGGCAGGAATACCCATGAAGAGGTATGCGGCAAAGTTCATCATGTTACCCATCATGCCGGCCCATGGATAGGTGAATCCCCAGATGTTACCAAAGGGGGCGCCCATATTTGTTACGAAACTGATCATCGCGAAGATGAAGCACATCGTAACGATGGCGATCATTTTGCCGTTATTTTTTTCTTTAGTCATTGTCTTGATTTGTTAGTTAGTTAGTCATGCAAGAAATCCACCGACTCCCCCTTTCTTCAGGAGGAACCGATGGATTTTATAGTGTTTTATTCAGCACCAAACTTGTAAATGGTCTTTGAGGTATAAACCTGACCGGGCTTCAAGATGCAGCTGGGGAAGTAAGGACGGTTGGGGCTGTCGGGGAAGTGCTGTGACTCGAAGCACAAACCGCTGCGCTTGGGGAAGGTAGCATCGTGCTGTCCCTTTACACCGGTCAAGAAGTTACCGCTATAGAACTGCAAACCGGGCTCTGTGGTCCAGGTCTCGAGTGTACGGCCGCTCTTGGGCTCCTTCAGCTTGGCAGCGAATGAGAGTTCGCCGGGCTCCTTCTTGTTGAGGATGTAGTTGTGGTCGTAACCAGCACCGTTCTTGAGCTGCTCGTTGTCTGCGTTGATCTCCTTGCCAACAACCTTGGGTGCACGGAAATCGAAGGGAGTGCCCTCCACCTTCAGAATCTCACCAGTGGGGATGCTGGTCTCGTCGATGGGAAGGTAGAAGTCTGCGTTGATCTGCAACTCGCAATCCAACTGGTCGGGAGTGGGGTTAGCAATACCGGTCAGTGAGAAGAATGCGTGGTGAGTCATGTTCACGATGGTCTTCTTGTTGGTGGTACCACGGTAGTCGATAGTCAACTCATTGTCCTCAGACCATGAATACTTTACTGTCATCTGCAACTCGCCGGGGAAACCTTCCTCATAGTAGGCGAAGGTGTAGCGGAGAACCAACTCTGAATCGTTAACCTGCTCAGCGTCCCATACACGGGCGTGGCAACCGGTAGGACCACCGTGCAAGTGGTTCACACCATTGTTCTGAGCCAGGCTGTACTCCTTGCCGTTCATGGTGAACTTACCCTTGCAGATACGGTTGCCGTAGCGGCCGATGAGGGTAGAGCGGAATACCTCCTCGGTGTTCACGAGCTCGTCAATGTTGGTGAAGCCCTGGATCACGTTGGCATAATTGCCGTCCTTATCGGGTACCATGATGGCAACGATAGCACCACCGTAGTTGCATACTTGAACACATGCGCCAGAAGCGTTTGAAAGTGTGTAGAGATCAGTTTTCTTTCCCTGTACTGTGGCCTGGAAGTCTTCGCGCTTCAAGCCTGATAAATTTTTCTGTTCCATCATTGTATGATTTAAGTTACACAATTATGATGCAAACTTAATAAAAAAAAATCAATCTTGCAAGATTATGATGGAAAAAGTTCTAAAGACACATAAAAAAAGGGACTCATCGTAAAGTCCCTATGTCAATTGTCTATTGCCTGATGTAGAAATTAGCATTATTTTCACTTATGGGCATCTTTCTCTGTGCTTAGGAAATCTGCCACGATGAAACTGCTTCCTCCCACGAAAATGAGGTCGTCGGGATTGGCTTGGCTGACGGCACATTGATAGGCCTCGCCCACGGTGGGGTAGGCTTCGCCGTGCAGTCCTAATGACTCACCCAGTTCACGTATCTGGGTGGCTGGCATGGCACGCTTTACGGTTGCCTGGGTGAAGTAGTAGGTGGCATCCTTCGGGAATAGTGAAAGACTGCCTCTTACGTCCTTGTCGCCCACCATTCCGATGACTATGTGCATTCGGTTGTGCGGGGTGTGGCGCAATTGCTGGGTGATGTACTGAATACCCCCTACGTTGTGGCCGGTGTCGCAAACAGTGAGGGGTGCCTCGTTTATGTGCTGCCATCTTCCCATCAGACCCGTGGATTGGCATACGTGCAGGAATCCGTTGCGTACTTGCTCATCGCTAATGCTGAGTCCTTGACGTCTTAACACCTTTATGGCATTGAGGATGGTACTCGTGTTATACACCTGGCAGTCACCTCCCAGGGTGCCTTCTATGGTTCCGAAAGAGGCTGTCTGGTATGATTTGCCCCCTGTTGTCATGTCGGCATAGCTGGTAACCTCATCGGTTTCGTCAGCAAAGATGATGGGACTGTTGACTTCGATGGCCTTTTGTAAGAATACTTCCTTTACTTCGGGATGACCGTTTGTCTCGCCGATTACCACAGGAACCCCTTTCTTGATGATGCCAGCCTTCTCTCCGGCAATCTGTGGAAGGGTGGAACCAAGGAACTGCGTGTGGTCAAAGCTGATGTTGGTGATGATGGATGCAATAGGGCTGATGATGTTGGTACAGTCCAACCTGCCTCCCAGTCCGACCTCAATGACAGCCACGTCCACCTTTTGCTCCTTGAAGTGCACAAAGGCAAGCGCAGTAGAAAGCTCAAAGAATGAGGGATATAGAGGCTCGAAAAAGTCTCGTTCCTGCTCTACGAAGTCGATGACTCGCTGCTCGCTGATCATCTCTCCGTTTACGCGAATGCGTTCGCGAAAATCCACAAGATGTGGCGAAGTGTACAATCCTACCTTGTATCCTGCTTCTTGCAATATGGCGGCTATCGTGTGGCTGCACGAGCCCTTGCCATTAGTGCCAGCCACATGGATAGTCTGGTAGGCTTTGTGTGGATGACCGAAATGCTCGTCCAGGGCATAAGTGTTGCTCAGCCCTTCCTTGTAGGCCCCTTGTCCGATATTTTGAAACAAGGGGGCTACGTTGAAAAGGTAATTTATGGTTTCTGCGTACGTCATTTATTTGTTTGTGTGTTTTGATACTTAGTCAAACAAACTCCTGAAACGTTTGAAGATTTTCTCCTTGATGCTGGTG
>JAKSLO010000128.1 GCA_024401185.1 Bacteroidaceae bacterium
TCAGCGAAGACGGCAAATGTCCTAAAGGTCTTTGCCCAGAGGCTTGGAAAACCATGAAGGAGTTCGTTGAAGCCCTTGCACGGGGTGAAGGCAACTTCTACGATGGTTGGATGAAAAACCCATATAGTGCAATGATAAGTTGCAATGTTTGGCACCAGTGAGTCAACAATAAAACGGCTACTTGCTAATATAAAGAAAGAATGGGTTCAGCCTAAGCTGTCCGGCTGTAGCGGATATGTCCACTTAGATGCTACGTATTGGGGGCACAATTGGGGTGTAATGTTGGCTTTAGATGAGGAGTCCGGATATCCATTGTATGTAGAATTCATCAAGAGCGAGACGAACATGGACTATACGAATGCCATACATAGTTTGGAAGAATGAGGTTATGTGATCAAGGGCTTGATAATAGATGGTAAGCAATCATTGTTCGGTATGTTTTCTGGCTACAAGATTCAAATGTGCCAGTTCCATATGAAGCAGATAATTAAGCGCTATCTGACACAAAATCCAAGACTTAAGGCAGCAAGAGCGCTAAAGGAATTGATGGCGAGTCTTACATCTTCGAATGGCGAAAAGTTCAAGGCAGAGTATCAGCTATGGAAGGAAAGATGGTCGAACACTCTAAGCAAGCGATCTCTACTGAAATCCGGCAAAAGCCAATATACCCACAAGAGGTTAAGGTCTGCCATGCACAGCCTTGACTTCTACATGCCGTACTTGTTTACTTACCAAGATCCAGAGTGTAAAGGCATGCCGAACACCAACAATAAGATAGAGGGTACATTCACAGACTTGAAGAAGAACCTGAACAACCATAGTGGTATGTCCATAGAGAACCGCAAGCGGTTCATATGTGGGTTTTTCTTGGAATTGGCAGCATCTCTTAGCATGAAAGAACAGGAGCCGTCCAAATGACGACTCCTGCATGCTTATCGATGTGCACAGCCTTATTCCTCACAGAGTTGCTCCCCAGCAGAGCGCTGCTATGCTTCAGACTGCGAGACAAAGTTAATAACTACATACGACATGGACAAATTAATGGCTAACAAAATAGCCTGCAATTTGACCTATAGAAACAAAGTTCCATCAAATCAGCCTGCAATTTGACCTATACGCCAAAAAAACTTATATCCCACACACATAAAAACACCATGCACAACCCGATGCTGATTTATGCAACTCGGGTTGTGCATGGTGCTTGGTGCTTAGCGCATGGCATGCTATGGCATGACATGCTGTGCCACTTTTGACACACCCACTATTGGCAAGCTATCCCACAAGAGCCATGGGAGACTTCCAGAGCACTATCTTATGTTGCTCAAGCGAAGCACGCACGTCAATAAGACGCTGGTTGCTGCTGCCGCAATAGAGCAAGTCCTCGTTGCGCAAAGCCTCCACGTAAGGTCCGTCCACCAAGACGTCAATATATTGCAGGAGCGCACGAGTGCGAGGCTGCCGTATCAGCGCCTCAAAGGTAAATCCGGTATAGCACCAGATGGTCTTCTCAGAGTTGAGCTTGATGGCCTGTGCCAGTTCCGTGAAGCCCTCCGTCTGATACATAGGGTCACCGCCCGAGAAAGTCACATCGGCAAAGGGATCATCCATCACGACCTTCAGGATGTCCTCCACCGACATCAGGCTACCCGCATTGATGTCCCACGACTGCGGATTATGGCAGCCAGGACACGCATGCGCGCAACCCGAACAGTAGATGCTGGTGCGGAAACCAGGTCCATCCACCGTGGTGTCTTCGAGGATGTCTATTATACGTAAGTCCATTTACTTAGTTATGCGTCACTCTATCATTCAACTCAGCGAGCTTAGCCTTGTTCCAGCGGTCGGTAGTACCTACGAGGTAACCCGTGATACGCTGCAGACGATCCACATTCTCGCTACCACACTTAGGACAAACCTTGAGGTCCTTCTCGGCATTCTCAGCGCCACAGTCCATGCAACGGTTGCGTGTGTGGTTTACCGAACCATAGCCCATGTTATACTTGTCCATCATGTCAACGATGCGCATTACCACCTCAGGATTGTGGGTGGCATCACCGTCAATCTCCACGTAGAAGATGTGACCACCACGGGTAAGGTCATGGTAGGGAGCCTCTACCTCAGCCTTGTGACGTGCAGAGCACTTGTAGTACACAGGCACGTGGTTAGAGTTGGTATAGTAGTCACGGTCGGTCACACCGGGTATGACACCGAACTTCTTTCTGTCATTACGAGTGAAACGTCCCGACAAACCCTCGGCAGGAGTAGCCAGGATGCTATAGTTATGCTGATACTTCTCGCTGAACTCGTTGGCACGGTCACGCATGTAGGTGATAATCTTCAGACCCAGTTCCTGTGCCTCGTCGCTCTCACCGTGATGCTTGCCGATGAGTGCTACCAGGCACTCTGCCAAGCCGATGAAGCCTATACCCAGCGTACCTTGGTTGATGACTGGCTCGATGGTGCCATTGGGGTCAAGATTCTCGCTACCCAGCCACAAAGAACTCATTACCAGGGGGAACTGCTTCACGAAGGCAGTCTTCTGGAACTGCATACGGTCGTGCAACTGCTGGGCAGTCACGCTGAGCATATTGTCGAGCTTTGCCATGAAGGCGTCGATGCGGTCCTGCTTGTCCTTGATGCCCATGCACTCAATGGCCATGCCCACGATGTTGATGGTTGAGAAGGAGAGGTTACCACGTCCGATGCTGGTCTTGGGGCCGAAACGGTTCTCAAACACACGTGTACGGCAACCCATCGTTGCGCACTCCCAGTTGTAGCGCTCAGGGTCGTTGATATCCCACTTGTCATTCTGGTTGTAGGTAGCATCCAGGTTGATGAAGTTGGGGAAGAAACGACGTGCCGTAACCTGGCAGGCATACTTGTAGAGGTCGTAGTTGCGGTCCTCGGGCAGATAGCTCACGCCACGCTTCTTCTTCCATATCTGAATGGGGAAGATAGCCGTCTGTCCGCCACCCACACCCTCGTAGGTGCTGCGCAGCAACTCGCGTATGATGCAACGTCCCTCAGCGCTGGTGTCGGTACCATAGTTGATGCTTGAGAACACCACCTGGTTACCACCACGGCTGTGGATGGTATTCATGTTGTGGATGAAAGCCTCCATGGCCTGATGCACGCGTCCCACGGTCTGGTTGATGGCATGCTGCTTCATGCGCTCCTTGTCCTCCAGTCCGTTAAGCGAGAGGTTCAGATAGTCGTCGATGGGAGCCTCATACAGGTCGCTCAGGTCCTGACCTGTCAACTTCTCCAACTCCTTTACTTCTTCTATATAGGAACTGCGCACATAGGGTGCCAGATAGAAGTCGAAGGCAGGAATGGCCTGACCGCCGTGCATCTCGTTCTGTGCCGTCTCCATGGATATGCAACCCATGATGCTGGCCGTCTCGATGCGCTTGGCAGGACGGCTCTCTCCGTGACCAGCACGGAAACCACCCTTCAGGATGTGATCCAAGGGGTGCTGCACGCAGGTAAGCGACTTGGTGGGATAGTAGTCCTTGTCGTGAATATGCAGATAGTTATGCTTTACTGCCTCACGGGCATCCTCGCTCAGCAGATAGTCATCTACGAAGGGTTTTGTCGTTTCGCTGGCAAACTTCATCATCATGCCGGCAGGAGTGTCGGCATTCATGTTGGCGTTCTCACGGGTCACATCATTACTCTTGATGTTGATAATCTCGAGGAAGATGTCACGAGTCTTTGCCTTGCGCGCAATGCTGCGCTGGTCGCGATACTTGATGTAGGTCTTTGCCACGTCCTTACGGGCACTCTTCATCAACTCCATCTCGACCATATCCTGGATTTCCTCCACGGTCATCTGGCTCTTACCGCGCACCGCAATGCGATCGGTAATCTGACGTATCAAATCTGCATCGTCACCCTCGTCGGTGGTTAGCATTGCCTTACGGATGGCAGCAGAGATCTTTTGCTCGTTGAAACCAACGATTCGACCGTCTCTCTTAACGACTGTTTGTATCATTTCTGGTATTCGTTTTTTTGTTAAAACCCTACTATCTCACTGATATTGTAAAAGATGGTGTGAACCAATCTTTCTACCTTAGCGAAAACGAGTGCAAAGATATAAAAAATGAATTTAACTCCCAAACATTTTCGATTAAAAAAATTCATTTTCAGAAAACTTTTTTCTCCCGCATTTGGCAAAGTTTTCCAAAACCGAAACAACTACACTTGATTTTCAACAACTTAACTTTTCTGCAAAACAAAAAAGTTTCCCAAAACGAAAACTAATATTCAAACTTAGTCATACGTTTTGGGAAATATTTTTGAGAATGTGCTGATTATCCGATACTTGGATAAAATTGTGTAAAAAACATTCAAAAAAAGCGTTCTGAAAGGCTACGCAAGCTTATCGAGAGGCACAAATGACGCCATAGCCTCATAAGCCATTTCGGAGGGGTGCAAGTGGTCGCCCGAGTCAAAGCCCGGTGCAAACCTGACAGGGTGTTCTGCGTCGCGCACAGCCTTGTCAAAGTCGATGCAACCGTCAAAGAGCGGCGAGGTTCGCAGCCACTCATTGAACTCTCTTCGCATGGCATCGCGATCCTCGTTATAGGTGCGCCACCCCTCTATGGGCAGCAGGGTGCCACTCCACACCTTCAAGCCCAGCGCACGGGCATGCGCCACATACAAGTCCTCCACACCCTTCTCCATCTCCTCGCAAGTGGGCATGTCGCTCCACGGACGGAATGGGTTCACCTCCACGCCCACAGGGTGAATGATGTCGTTGATGCCATGCTGGATGATGACGGCACTTGCGCCCGCCACGTTCATCTCGATGGGGAAACGCGTAGCGCCCTTCAATCCGTATGCCTGGTAGGTGATGCAGTCGTACTGTCGCAGGATGCGTGTGCCGCTCACCGCGCGTCGTATGATGGCCACGTCGCGGTAGCCCTCGTTCCATGCACGCAGGGCCAGGTAGTCGGGCCAGCTCTGTGCCGTGATGGAGTCGCCAAAGCACACCAGCGCATGGTTCTTCTCCTCGGTGAGGATGTCTATCGTGTTCAGGAAGTAGAACCAGTTGGTGTTGCGCGAAAGCTCCATCGGCAGCTCACGGCTCTCGGCAAAGTCGCCATAGGCATACTTTCCCTTGGAGAGAGGACCCGTGATGAGCGTGCCGGCATTCATCTGCGTGCACTCTCCCATATACAGGCTCACCTCTATCGTGTCGCCAGCCTGCACGTCGAGGCACACGGCATCGCTCTCCACCTCCTGTCCGGGCAGTATCCTGATGCCTTCCTTCTTGTTATACATTATAGGTACGGGCGCATAGTCATCCCCTACCCTTGCCACGAAAGCCCGGGTAAGGGTTACTGCCTCCGTGCCCGTCAGGTTCGAGAACCTGAAGCGCAGCTTGCTTCCTGCAAAGCACATCCTCACAGGATAGCGCAGCGTGACGTCCTTGGCATACACGCACTCCTTCCTGTCGGTTATCGAGGTGGCATTACCCCAGCAAGCCACCCACTTCGTGAAATCTTGACTTCCTTCCATACTTCGCTTCATGCGTTTCAAATGCAAAGATACTACATTTACTCGTATGAACAAAAAAAATAACGCACAATTCTCAAAGTTTCGGGAAGCAGCTCTTGTCTATCAGGTCGTTTGCTATAGCGTAGATGGTGAGGCCAGCCAGCGAGTGTATCTGAAGTTTGCGGACGATGTTGCGTCGATGGGTAATGACCGTGTTGACGGAGATGTAGAGATGGCTGGCAATCTCCTTGTTCGACATACCCTGTATGAGGCACCGTATGATGTCCTTCTCTCGTTCGGACACGGCATCGCTGTTCTGCCCCTGGGTGATGATGTTCGACAACCTGGCCGTAAGTCCCTCGCTCTTGAGCCTTTCCTCCTGCACACGTATGGCAGGTATGAATATCTCATCCTCCACCTGGCTGTGGTTTTTCAGCCATTCCTCGTTGTTGTACAGGTCGTAGAGGGTGGCCGTGAGCTGGTGGTTTGTGAGTCCGTTGTCGGGCAGGTATTTTATGATGATGCCCTTCAGTTCCTGCAGCTTGCGGGTGGTTTCACCATGGTGCTTGGAGAACACATCCACGTTGTAGTTGCTCATCTGCTCGCCACGCATCAGCGCCTCCACGTAGGGAAAGAGCGTCTTCTCCTCGTACTTCATGTGCAGTTTGATGGACTGCGCATATTCGTCGTAGACACGTATGATGAGTGGAGTGAGGTTGTTGTCGGGATTCAGGGCATCGATAAGTTTCCTGCGTATGGAGGGAAGCTGGTAGTCGAGATAGTATTTGTGAGACTCGTGCAGGTAGGTCATAAGGGTGCCTACGGATATTTTCGCGTCTTTTTCGTTGGGCTGGTATCCGTTGATGATGAAATTCACCACGACAAGAAAAGTGTAGCAGTCCACCTTCTGCCTGTCGCACACCTCACGCACGGTCTTGTCCCCAAAGCCAAGACTTATGCCAAAGGCACCCAGTCCCTGCAGCACGCTGTAATTATCGCGGATAAGCTCTATCATCTTGTCGTCCGCCTCGTAAATTTTTGTCCGTTTCATCGTATATGGTTGTTTTGGGGGCAAAGTTACATGATTTTTCACATTCTCGCAATACCTATTTGTGGGTAATAGCATTTTCATCACAAAATAGGCATAACCATAATGTGGTAAATGCATCAAAAACGCGCACAAAGAAATAGCAGATTGCATTACATGAAATACGCTCATACCAAAAATATGAAATAAAATGATTTGAAATGAATTTATTTCAAACAAAACCATTACATTTGCATATTAAAAACAAGGCTTTCGTAATGGAGAGCCTTTCGGATTTATCATTTTCACATTTGGAGCCCCACCACATCCTGGTACTTGTCCACAATCATGCCATCAGGGTGCTTGAGGATAAACTTACCCTTCTGCTTGGCACAAAGCCGGATGGCGAAGAGTCTTTAAGTTGCGTCCAACTTTAGGGGCTCACTTCAAGGCATGAGCTTTCCTTATAGAGTGACAAGCGAGAAGGTTTCTTGGATGTCAATTTCTTTCGGTGACGTTTCAGTCATCCTACAGCCTGCACTCGGGCATCACTCGCTTTGCTTACGTCTGGCTTACGTCAAAACACGTAAGCCAGACGTAAGCCAATT
>JAKSLO010000129.1 GCA_024401185.1 Bacteroidaceae bacterium
ATGATAGGCAAACTGCCGTTTGGTAAGTATATTGTTGGGTAATGGTCTTTTAAATGCTTTGTACAATACCCCCAACGACGAGACCATTGATGCCATCAATGAGACTCGGGTCGGAAAATACGCCGGTACTTTGGAAATGAACTCTTTCGATAATTTCCTAAAGAGTATTGACGAAGCGTGATGAAAGAAGTCCGCTATTCTTCTCAGGCCAAGAAGGATCTGAAGAAATACCGAAATGACCTAAAGAAGATGAAAGCATTTTACGAAGTGATTCTAACTTTGGCTAAAGGCGAAACACTTGATCAGCATTTCCGGCCTCACATGCTTACCGGGAATTACAAGGACTGTATGGAATGCCACGTCGGCAGTGATTTACTTCTGATATGGATAGAAAATGACGCTATATGCGTAGAGCGATAGGAAGTCATTCCGAACTATTCAAATAACGCAAAAGGCTCCCGATGGGAGCCTTTGCTGTATCTTGTAGCCTTCATTCTACCCATGTAAAAAAGACGGATATCAGGAAAGGTCAGCATGGAAAACCTCCATGATGGGAGTCTCGGCCAGGCTGGTGATTACATAGTCGCCTAAAGTGCCTGCCATGCCTTTGAGGAGGTTGCTCAGGGCATCGTTGATGTTGGCTGCCTGAACGAACATGGGACAGTTGGTGCGCTTCTCCTTGGCAGTCTTCTCGTCGATGGTGATAAGTGCCACGTTGGCCTTGTACCACTTGTCTGCCAGTGAATCCTCACTCTCGAAGAGCTCGCTCACCTTGGTCTTCTTGATGTCCGTCACTTCGAACTCACCACTCATGTAGGGCTCCATCTCCTCGATGAAACGCTTCTCTGCCTCAGTAAAGCTGAGTGCATCCAACATGTAGGTCTCTTGAACCTTAGTCATCAGGCCTTCTTCGCCTACTTTGTCATACTTAATCTTGCATGTAAACCACATAGTTGTTATTTTTTTTTTGTTCAGTTATCTTCTTCTCTTACTATTCTTTGCGCCTCCGTTACGGTTAGCACTATTGCCTTGAGAGGCATTTCGGCTGGCATTGTTTCCGTTCTTTGCATTTCCGTTACGGTTGGCACTATTGTTGTTCCTCGCGCTTCCGTTATGGCTGTTGCCGTATGGTACTTGAGGAGCATGGTTGACGTGGGGGGGTGCGCTGCGTGCATGGTTCAATCCTAATTTCTCTATCAGGTCGGGACGTCCAAGGCGACGAAGTTCCTCCACAATCTTGTGCTGCTCCTCAGGCTTGTACCAGAAGAAGAACATACGCTGGGCTTGCTTATCTTCGGGCTTGTGAGCGCTGAATATGGGTTCGAGGGTGTAGGGATGATAGCCTGTGAACCATGCCTCGGTGGCTACGGTCATAGGGGTAGGAGTGAAGTCCTGCACCTGTTCGAGCTGAAAATCGAGTTCCTTGGTCAAGGCAGCCAGTTCGGCCATGTCAATCTCCGTACAGCCAGGATGGCTGCTGATGAAATAAGGAATGATCTGTTGATTGATATGCTCACGACGGCAGATGTCGTCGAAGATGAGCTTGAACTGTCCGAAGAGTCTGAAACTGGGTTTGCGCATGATTTCGAGCACACGGTCGCTGGTATGTTCGGGTGCTACCTTGAGGCGTCCGCTGACGTGATTGACGATAAGCTCGCGCGTGTAGTCACGTGCAGCCTGGTTCAGTTTCTCGTCCTTGTAGTCATTGAGCAGCAGGTCGTATCGCACACCGCTGCCAATGAAACTCTTCTTGATGCCCGGCAAGGCATCCACGGCACGGTAGATGTCGATGATAGGACGATGGTCTGCATTGAGATTGGGGCACACGGAAGGGTGTATGCAACTGGGACGCTTGCACACTGCACATGCCTTGAGATTCTTGCCCTTCATGCCATACATGTTGGCACTTGGTCCACCAAGGTCGCTGAGGTAGCCTTTGAAGCCCTCCATCTGGGTGACGGCCTTGACCTCGCGCAGGATGCTCTCCTTTGAACGGCTTACTATGAACTTGCCCTGATGGGCGCTGATGGTGCAGAAGGCACAACCGCCAAAACAGCCACGGTGCATGTTGACGGAGAACTTGATCATGTCGAAAGCCGGAATGCGCTTGCCCTTGTATTTGGGATGAGGCTGGCGCGTGTAGGGTAGGTCGAAGCTATGATCCAATTCGTCGGTGGTGAGAGGGGGATAGGGGGCGGAAACCACCACATATCTGTCACCCGTCTGCTGTATAAGCATCTGTGCCTGCATCTTGTTACTTTCCTCCTCGATGTGACGGAAGTTCTCTGACTGACATTTTCCGTCGGCCAGACATTGTTCGTAGCTGTGAAGAAGGATGGGGATGGACTTGTCCTTACCGTCCTTGTCGGAAGCTACGCTGAGCAGATGCTTTATCTCATGTTCACGATATACCGCCACCGTCTGAGGCGCCTGGCTGCATACGCCTTCGGTAAGAGCCTTGCGGAAGGAGGCACGTGATATGCAGGCACGTCCTGTCTCGTCGTAGTAGAGTGTCTCGTCGTAGCTCTCCAGCATGTCGATAAGACGCTGGGCAATCTCCACCGTGTTCTTCTCGCCCATGCCATAGGCAATGAGGTCGGCATCACAGTCGCAGAGGATGCTGGGACGCAGGCAGTCCTTCCAATAGTCGTAGTGTGAGAGGCGGCGCAGCGAGGCTTCGATGCCACCCAGTACCACAGGCACATCGGGATAGAGTTTGCGTACACACTCCGTATAGACAATGGTGGGGTATTCTGGACGCATGTCGTGACGACCATCGGGGCTGTAGGCATCCTCCTTGCGTAATCGACGGGCTGCGGTGTACTTGTTCACCATAGAGTCCATGCAACCGGGAGATATGCCAAAGTAGAGGCGAGGACGTCCCAGACGACTGAAGTCGCGAAGGTCGCCATGCCATGATGGTTGTGGGATGATGCCCACCTTCAAACCTTCCGCTTCAAGTATGCGACCGATAACGGCAGCACCAAAGGAGGGGTGATCCACGTATGCATCACCGCTGAGCAAGATGACATCCAGCTCATCCCATCCACGCATCTCCATCTCTTTACGGGTGGTGGGCAACCAGTCGGTCAGTTCAAAGGACATGTTCTTAATATTTTAATATTATGTGTAAGCTCTTTGCAAAAAGGCTTTATTCTGCAAGTAAAAACTTCATGAAAGCTCCCATGAGTTGCTGGCGTGTGCCTTCTTCCACAATCTGCTCTATGGGGAAGCCTAACGTGATGGTTCGGTTTACTGTACCCTTATAGGCTACTGCAGCACTATGGTTGGTGCCTGTGTAAAGCAATATGGAATAGGCATCGTTGCCTACGGGTTGAAGTATGCTGGTGCGAGGTGTGCTGAGATGCTCCTCGTTTGGCTTGGTGAGCAATGTGGCACTCGTGTTCATGCCTTGAATGGTGAGCACGGAGTCGGCACGCTCTTCGTGATTGCTCTGCCAATGCAGGGTGTGCTGCACAAAACGGCTGGTGGCCGTCTTGAACTCAGCATCCTCTTCCTCCGAACTGCTGGAGGCGTAGGTGTCTATGCCTACGTAAGCTCCGCTGACAAGCAGGCTTCCACCCTTCTCGGTAAACTGCTGAAGTATCTCCTGCATGGGCTTAGTGAAGACGGTGTAGTTGTTGCGCGAATAGCCATCCTTGCGTTGTGCACCCATGATGACATCGATAAGTCTGTAGGAGTTGGCCTGTACGCGCTTCTCCTCGAAAGCCTTGCGACTGCATGACGAGATGTGGAACCTGCCACTTGCTGCCATGTCGCGGGCGTGCAGGGTGGGATAGTCGAATGTGTTGCCCTTGATAAGCATGCCTATCCATTCCTGTGAACTATAACCTAAACCGTTGCTGGTTTCGTAAGGGAAACCATCTTTGTTGAAATAGCGTTGAGGACCGCAATACTCGGGGGTGTGATGGAAGGCTACGCCAGGGTCGGCCGACATGACAAAGCCACGCAGAGAATCGTTGTCGAGAGGCTGAGGTGATGCAAGACGGGTAAAGCCATTGACGATGAGTACGTTGGGCGAGTTGCGCTTGTCGCTGATCATGGCACACAGTTCCTCGCTTGGCATACTGGCACCCCCTTCGTTGAGTGCCTCTACCTTGAAGCGATAGAGCGTGTTTGATTCTGCATCAATCTGGTAGGAAGTGCTCTGCACGATTGTACCATTGTCCCATCCCCCTTTTCCCTTGGCGGTGTACACCACAAATGAGGTGGGGGTGGCAGACTTCTCAAGTACGTCTTCCACGGCTTTCCAACTCAGGTTGATGCGGTTGTTGATGGGGTCGGCCTCGGCTGCAAATGCCGCAATGGGCAGAGGCGATACCACGATGTCATCCTCCGTCTTCTGATGTGTCTGTGCCACATATCTTAATATAGACTTGTAGATGGCGCGTGCCATGTGGAACTTGAATGTGGGGTCGTGTGCCAGTAGCATCTCGGCAAAGTTCTGATGTGAGAACATCTCGAAAATGGCGCCAGGTGTGCGTGGCACGCGCGTCTCGCCGTAGTTGCCATCACGGTTTTCTCGGCTCACCCAATGGCCATACAGCTTGTTGAGGTCGTTTTTGGCTTGACTTAGGAAGATGTCTCCAAGTGCGCTTACAGCCTTGCGACTCAATCCGCTGGGCAAGACACCCTCTTCGAAGTCGGAGGTGTAGATGGCCAGCGAACCAATGTGCCCCATGTCTCTGCGCCAACCTGCATCGCTGTGCAGCGCCAGCGTCATCTCGATGGGTACGTTAAGTCCTGAATCGCCAGGTAGATAGACAGACCCCCTTGAGAGGTAGTTGGTGGCCATGGGGCGTGCGTTGATGTCGTCGCCATAGTCGCTTGTGCCCTTCTTGGCAGAATACACATGATAGGGCATGCCATACCAGAAGCTGGTGTAGCGTGAACCCTCGAGATAGCGAGGCAGGCCGCTCACGGTAGGCCCAATGCCCACAGAGTCGGTTCGTTCGATGTTGCCCATACCTCCGCCTAAGCGGATGGCATCGGCAGCCACAACGCCGCGATAGTTGCTGACGTTGGTAAGGGTGATGCTGTTGTCTTTTGATATGCCCGTAGAGAAGTCGTATGTGCCCACGTAAACCCATGTGTTGCCTCCCATCTGCTGGTTGACGCGCACGGTGGTGCTGATGCCGTTGTGCCGGATGACGTACTTGGCATCGGGTACGTTGGTAGGGGTAGAGGGGTAGCGTACATACACGGCATATTCACCCTCCTTTTTGATGTGTGGTGTCCATACAATGCTGCTGGAGAGGCGTTTGCTGGTTTGCGCCTCGACCATGCGTGCCGTACCCTCGGCATGAGGATTGTCCTTGTCGTGATACACCTCATGCAGCCATGCAAAGCCAGGACCTGCATCCTGCCATTCGTGGTCGCCACTCTGCTCAATGTACACTCCATTCTTCTGAGGGGTGTCGTTGTCCACTATAACCTCCTCACGATTCCAGCAGCGTTCTCGTGCTGTCCACACGATGGCTCCAGCCTTCTCGAGCATAGGGTAAAGGAAGGGCACGGCAAAGGTCTGGGTGAGAAGATCCTCGGTGGTGCAGTAAAGGGGCGGGCGCTGCCATGTCCAGCGATGTCCGCTTTGGTCATAGTAGCTTCCGTGGCTGGCAGTCACGCTGAGGTGGCGACCTTGTAAGCCTTTGTGAACCTGATAGGGGCGACTCATGTTGTGCACCCATGGGTCACCTCTGTATTCTATCTCTCCCCATGTCATGCGTTCGACAAGTGGAGCCGTTGGTTCCTCAATATTGCCCTTGACAACATTTTGGCCACCGCATAATGTGGTGACCAGCATGAAGAATACGAGCAGTATGTTTCGCATAAGTCTTTTGTGTACCTAAGTCAATTCCTGTGTCAGTAACTAGTCAGTTCTTAGTCAGTCCTGAAAATGGAAAATCAATAAGCAGAAATGAGTGAATCAGACAAGATTAAATGGCAAAGTTCTTGGGTATCTTTCCGATGGTGTATCTGAAGTACTCCTTGATTTCAGCAATCTGCTCATCGAAGTTGCCATTTGGGGTAATCATCTTTGTGCACTCTATGAGTTTCTTTTTATAGTCGATTGCATAGAGCAAGATGGGAATCTCGGCCTTAAGGGCGATGTAGTAAAAGCCTTTCTTCCATTCTGTTACACGTTTTCTGGTACCCTCTGGGGTGATGCACAGATGAAACGTCTTTCTGCTCTTGGCCACCTTGGCAAGCTGGTCGGTGAGGCTCATCTTCTTGTTTCTCTCTACTGGGATGCCTCCCAGTCCTTTCATGATGTAGCCCAATGGCCAGAAGAACCATGATTTCTTCATCATGAAATCGCACTTGAACCCCATAGCCCTACTGTATAGGATTCCGATGATGAAATCCCAGTTGGAAGTATGAGGTGCGAGTGCGATAATGTATTTTTCGGGGTGGGGGATGGTTACGTTAATCTTGAATCCCATCCATTTGGTAAGTATTCTCTTGCTAAGTCCTTTAATCATAATAATGCGTTTATTTGATCTATTATCTCGTCTGTGCGCTTGCTCATGTCATCACGCATCTTCTTGACAAAGTCGCAAGCCTTCATGCCGGGTTGCATGTGTGAGATACGGCAGGTCATGTCGTTTTGCATGTCGATAATGCTGAACATGACGTTGTTGATGTCTTCCTGGCAAGCTTTAGTGTACTGCATGGATGCCACGCATTCTGCTAAAAGTTCTGCACAGATGTAATTGATGTTTTTCTTTAAATTTCTCTTGTTTGCCATAGCATTTCAGTTTAATGATGGATGATTAGGTTGTAAAGTTACATTTATTTTTGGAATGGAGCAACTTTTTGGCTTTATTTTTGTTCATAAAACAGGCAAATATTTTCTTTTTGCCCCTTTCTGCCATATTATTCAAAATGATTTGTGTAATTTTGCATAGCGAAATAGTATTTATAAATAGGTATAAACTTTTTTAATTTATATTTTCAACTAAAATTTCAGAAAATGGAAAAGAGTGCATTGCAAATTGCAAGAGCAGCCTATCAGCCCAAGTTGCCCAAGGCATTGCAGGGTCCTGTTAAGGCTCAGGAGGGTGCTGCTACCCAGAGTGTAGGTAACCAGGAGGAGATCAAGGC
>JAKSLO010000013.1 GCA_024401185.1 Bacteroidaceae bacterium
AAACTGATTTTGGAACCACTACTTTTCAACTAAATTGACGAAGAACCACAAAAACCGATACCCATGAAGAGACTATTCATCATCATACACCTGCTCATGGCTACAGTAAGCTGTTGGGCAATTGAAATCAACGGCATAGCCTACAAACTCGACAACCATACGAAGACGGCAGAGGTGACGCCCAAAGCTTCGGAATACGCCGGTACGATAAGCATCCCTTCCACCATAACCTACTATGGCACAGACTATACCGTAACAAGCATCGGGGAGGAGGCTTTCGCAAACTGTACAGGCCTGAACATGGTGAACATCCCCAACACCGTCACGAACATTGACCTGTTTGCCTTCCTGAACTGCAGCAGTCTGGCATCGGTGAACATCCCCAACTCCGTCACGAACATAGGCTTCAGTGCCTTTGCTGCCTGTAGCGGCCTGACTGCAGTAGTCATTCCCACTTCAGTAACAAGTATTGGGAAAGAAGTATTCGCAGGGTGCGACGGTCTGACCTCGATAGTGGTAGAAAGCGGAAACAGCACATACGACAGCAGGGAGGGCTGCAATGCCATCATCGAAACGGCCACACACACCCTGGTGGTTGGTTGCAGAAACACAGACATTCCCCACACCGTGACAAGCATTGCAGAGAAGGCATTCTTCGAGTGCAGCACCCTTACAGCCATCGACATACCTCACTCCGTGACGAGCATCGGCGAGGAGGCGTTTGCAGGCTGCTACTTCGTGCAAGGCAATTTCAAGAACCACAGCCTGTGCAGTTCACACGACCTATGGGGAGCCAAGCTCTGCGACTACGACCAGGCCGACGGCTTACTGGTGAACGACCACACTGCCATTGGCTGCCGGTCGTCTGCCACCTCGATAACCATACCACCCACGGTGCAGAGCATCGGCAACTATGCCTTCGCACATTGCAAAAGACTGACATCGGTAAGCATAGGTGCCTCTGTGATGAGCATCGGCGAGGAGATCTTCTCGGGATGCGACCAGCTGACCACCATCGTGGTGGCAGCCGACAACGCCACGTACGACAGCAGGGAGGACTGTAATGCCATCATCGAGACACCCACCAACACCCTGGTGGTGGGCTGCAAGAACACGGTCATACCAGGCACGGTGACAAGCATCGGCGAAAAAGCATTCTACGAGTGTAGCAACCTATCCCTCATGAACATCCCCCACTCCGTGACATGTATCGGAGACGAAGCATTCTCAGGCTGCAGCAAGATGGCATCAGTGAACATACCCACCTCGGTGACCTACATCGGCTACTGCGCCTTCGCAGACTGCAGCAACCTGAAGTCGATGAACATACCTGCCTCGGTGACGGAGATTGGCGATAACGCCTTCTGGCGGTGCTTCTTCACGAAGAACAACCTAAAGATGCAGATTGCAGGTGCTTCTGAGGACTTGTGGGGAGCCTTTCTGTGCGACTATGAACAGACAGACGGATTGCTGGTGAAGGGAAGTACGGCCATAGGTTGCCGTCCTTCTGCCACCTCGGTAATCATCCCCAATACAGTAAACTGCATTGCAGAGAAAGCCTTTGCGGGGTGTGAGCATCTGACTTCGGTAACCATACCCAGTTGCGTAACCACCATCGAGGATGACGCATTCTTTGAGTGCGCTTCCCTAAAGAAGGTAATCAATCTGTCAGCCACTCCCCAGAGCCTTATTTCCTCAAGCACCTTCACTACTTACGGCACGCTTTATGTACCTCAAGGCAGTCTTCCAGCCTACAAGGATGCCGAATACTGGAAGGACTTCAGCATTGAGGAAATGAACAGCAACGAAAAGCCTTCATAATTCACAATTCACAATTAGCATTGCTGATTGTTATAGGTCGATGGGATTCCTCACTCTTTCGGAAGGTATTGTGAATTATGCATTGTCCATTGTGAATTGTGAAGGCCGAAAGGATAGACGAAGTCAATTATGAATTGTGAATTATGAATTGTGAATTAGAAAGGATAGCCAATGGCAAAATGATAGCCAAGCGACTTGCTAAAGCGGGTCATGTTGTAATAGCTCTTCTTGCCCGTGTCATAAGGGGCGTGAAGACCTACGCCCACATCGAAACGCACCACGATAAAGTCAAGGTCATAACGAAGACCTACTCCAGTGCCTAATGCCAGTTGCTTGCCCAGGTTACGGAGAGAGAAGCCTCCACCTGGATGATCGGCATTATTGTTCATGAGCCACACATTACCACAATCCAAAAAGGCGGCTCCAGCCAGACTGCCCACAATGGGGAAACGAGCCTCCACGTTAGCCTCAAACTTCAGGTCGCCCACCTGATCAACATAGCTGTAACGACCATTTGAGGGATGGTAAGAACCTGGACCAATGCTACGCACCGAGAAGGCACGAATACTGTTGGCACCACCAATGGAGAAGAGGTCATTATAGGGGGCTATGGTGGCATTGCCATAGCTATAGACAGCACCCAACATGATGCGTCCAGCCAACTGCAGGTTGGTATTGCCCACATAATGACTCTTGGTGAACTCAGCCACCGCCTTGACATACTGGGCGAAAGGCACGCCAAAGAGTTGCTTGTCCTTCTGGTTGAAAGACTTACCAAAACAAGAGTAGATGCCACTGGTCACGTTTCCAGCCTCTTTAAGCGTAAAGGTAAAGGTACCCGGATGACGTGATTTCGGACGGCTCTGCGAGCTAAGCACATACTGCATGGAGGGCACAAACTGATTACGCATACTGACGTACAAGGCCTGATTGGCATTGACGATGCTGTCGAACTGCTCGGTAGTGTGAAGCTGCAGGTTGTAGTCAAGACGGAAGGGGGTGAATTCGTGCTTTATGCCACGTTTACGCTGATACGTCAGTACCACACGGGCACCAAACGACACACGACCGAAATATCCAGCACGATTAAGCCAGTTAGCATCGAGTTTGAACGAAGTACTCGACAAGGCCTTGCGAGTGAACTTATTGGCCAGCCTGCCCAACTTAATATAAGGGTAGTCGAGGCTCAACGAGGTACCATACTCATAACTATTCATCAGACTTGAATTGCCTTGCAGGTCGGAACCTGTCTGCCACTCGTAACTGCCATATACTTGAAAGTTAAGCGATTCGGCTCCATGAAAGGCATTACGCTTGGTCATGCCGAAACTCAGTCCCGGACCTATGAGTCCATTACTCTTGGTCGAAGCATTGGCCTTGAACTCAGCATCGTAGGGCTTGTCGAGCACACAATGTATGTTGACATCGAGCGAGTCGCAGGTATCGGTGCTATCCTTAGGCACATAGCCAATGGCCACTTGTGAGAAGATGCCCAATGCACCCAGCTTCTCCTGCATAAGGTCGGCTATACGTTGATTGTACAGGTCACCCTTCTTGAAGAACACATGACGACGCAGGATGCGGAATCGCACACTGGGCTTATGCTTGCCACTGACATCGACAAAACGCATGCGTACACCGCTATTTCCACGCCGTCCGCCCACAGAGTCATTGAACTCATACCCACGACGAGAGTCGTAAAGGTGGAAGGTTGCATTGCGCATGTAGTAGCGACGCGAAGCCGTAGGAGGCAACACACGCGAGGGCACTACCTGCAACTGTACCCAGTCGGGCCGTTGCAGAGTGTCGGCACGATAGGTAAAGAAAGTGGGTTGACAATAGTAATATCCGTTGTTACGGAAAAGCGTGTTCAAGCGGTTACGCTCAGCATCAAGACTGGCAGCCGTAAAGGGGGCTCCGCGATGCAAGAGCGACTCACGATAGTGCGCCTTGATGAGCGAATCGGCATCAGTTGAGAAACGCAGGTAGGCGATGCTGTCGAGACGGTAGAGCTGACGTGGATACACGGTATAGGCCACCTTTGACTTGCGTGGATTCTTCTGAGGAACAAGCTCGTATGACACCTCGCCACGGAAGAAGCCAAAATTGTGCAACACATTCTGAGCCACGCGGGTGCGAAGCGTAGGATTGATGGTGCTGATGCACTTGGGTGTAGCGGCAAAGGTATTGAACATCCATTTGCCAAAGCGGTTCTTACTGCCCACAAAACTATTGTATGCCCACAAGCCGATGGGCAAAGGGAAACGGTACTTGGCACTACCCAGAAGGGAGTTGTTGGGAGCAATGCTGAGCACAGCATTCACCTCATCGCGAGCCACCCCAACGGTCTCGTCAATCATCTCACGCTCTGCCCTGATGGAGTCGCGCGCTGCCTTGGTAAACTCGTCGAGGTCAACATCTGGCACAGCGTTCATGATGCCCTCACCACTAAGCACACGCTCCACCGTCTTGTAGGCATCGTCGATGGCAGTAATCACACCCTCTTCGGCACGCTTGTGCTTCTTCTTCAACTTCTTACTCTTTTGTCCATACGAGATGTCCACGATTCCCGTGTACAACACCTCACCCTCGGGCAGGTTGGCCGTAGTGGAACAGTTTTCGAGGCTTATGACAGGCAGCAACGCAAGAAGAAGTGCCACAAGCTTGTGATATGTTTGGCAAAATGCTTTCATTCTTCAGTTTCCTCCTTTTTCTTGGGAGTGCGGAACAGGAACAACTCACCCAGACGCTCGGTCTTGCGGCGAAGCACCAATCCGGCACCCATCTCAATTATCTTACCCTCGAGTACCGACTCATTGTTATTGTCATAGTAAAGAGTGACGTAGCGTGTGGCCGACTTGTCCAGTCGGTATTCTATGCTGACATTGTCAATAATGCTCTGTCCGGTATTGACAGCCTCACTGCCCGAGCTAACCTTACCGCCCACAATAAGACTGATGCGGTTACCCCAGAAACGCTTGGCAAAACGGAAGCTGTAGTCGGTGGTGACGGAACCCGAACCGGTAGCATTATTAGCCACACCGAAACTAAGGTCAACAGAATTGAGTGCCTTACCCGTAATGGTAGCTATCTGACTCTGCAAGAAGGCGTTGAGGGCATTGGCAGTATTGAATCCACCACCATTGCCACCCTCGACAAGATACATACCGGTGGTCATTAGCGTCACTGCCACCCTACCTCGCTGCTCAGGCGTCATCTGGGCTATCTCGTTCTGCACATTCATATCCTCGGGAGCAGCAAGAGTAAACTCGAGTCCCATGTTGTTCAACGTCTGACTGATGGCAATACCCACGTCGAACGCCACAGAACGTGGTGTTTCGTTCTCTATCACGCTACTATTGACACGCTCGGAGGCACTAATGTTTAGATGGGGATTGCCCACATCACCCGAGAACTCTACATAACTGCCGTTCTTGATGACACAATCCTTCAGGGAGATGAGCATAAGGGTATACGTCATGGACCCCTGCAGAATGGTATAGCGGCCGAACATCTGCATGCCGCGAGTCTCGTCGTACGACATCACAAGGTCGCCACCACCCTCAAGCTTGACGTAGTTCACGCCATCCTCGCTGAGCAGACAATGCACCATAGCACCTTGGTCGATGCTGACGTTGATACGCATTCTGAGATTGCTGGGTGGCACGAACTCTGGCTCTTCCACCTCAATAGTATCGCTGAAATCACAGAAGGTAACAAGGTCTGCCATTTCATCCTCTACGGTAATGGGCGAATCGAGAAGCACATACGTCACACTGGTATTGCCCAACACACCAAGTTTACCGGTCACGTTAAGATTATTGGTGGTTCCGGTGGCACGTGCATCCAGATCCACATACACTTTACCATAAGCAGCCACCTTACGACTCTTCTGCGCATTTATCAGTTCAAAGTTCTTGGCCTTGGCGCTCACATCGAGCGTGATGTGAGAGAGGTCATAGAAATCGATGACACCATCGAGCGTGAGGGGAGTAGCACCCTGCGTATAGGCACGCAACTTATTAATATTGAGGTGGCTTCCTGCCACTTGTATGCTATCATCCTCGATGCGCATGTTTATGCTGTACATCGGTGAAAGGACGTGCATGGCTGACGTGACGATGCTGCCATCGACACGAGGTTTGGAAGTGCTGCCCGTAACATGTACGTCACCCAGAAGATGACCCGTAAGGTTGACCGTCTCGTCCAGGAAACCATTGGCCAAGTCAAGAGGGAAATGCTCAAACGTGGCATTAGCATCCAAACGGTCGTCATGACCGAGATCCTCATACAAACCATTGAAGCTCAGCACTTGGTCATCATTCTGTGTCAGGAATCCGTCCACATAGTGCGTACCATCTTCATTAGGCATGTAAGCAGCATTCAAACCGATGTTGCCCATGTCGCACCCCTCATAGGTCATTTGCTGAACATTCAAGTCAGCCATCAAACTGGTGACGCTTTGCATCTGCTGATAGTGAAGGTCACCATGAAGGAATCCTGTGATGCGAGGCATATAAGGAATGACGGAGCACAACTCGCCAAGATTGAGTCGATTGACAGAGGCTGTGAGGTCTTGGTCGGAATCCTCGTTGGGGGTGGAGTACACCTTCAGACCGGTGCCATCGTCGGCCACCAGGTCGAGGTTGGCATCCATGCGTCCGTCCTTCTTCAGTTCAAAGAAGTTATCCTCGTTGAGCGTGAAATGCCTGTAGGCCAGCACAGGACGATAGGGAGTGAGATGCAAACGCTTGTTGCCCTCGCTGAAAATGAGCTGTGCTCCCATATCAACTCCAGTCTTGCGATTGGCATCAAGGAAGAGTATGCCAAAACCTACCTTGCGTGGCGTGATGTTGGCCATCATACGTGCGTCGAACGTGGCATCCTTGTTCTTCTTGCCATTACGCACCCGTGCATCCAGATTCATTCCGACAGAGTCTTGGAAGATTCTGAAGCTGATGGTATCGAGTACAATAGAACCTGTGTTGGTGGTATGCAGATAGCCCTCGCCATCGATACCCGTAACGGGATTGGTATGAAGGTCAATATCGAGCTCGCGATACGAGTAACCCGTCATCATGGCAAGGATGTTAGCCATAGGGTTACGCTGACCACTCTGAACACAGAGGTCAACGGTGGGTAGCAATGGAATGAGTTTAGCACGATTGAAGTTCTTGGTAAGTACCTGCTGACTCAAACTGTCGGCATAGGTAGCTCCCTTTTCCATCAGGCGCTCAAGACCATCAGTGGCATTCAAGCGGAACAACAGATCGCCTGCCGAAAGGAAGGCGTAGGTGGTGTCGGGAGTAAGAAACGCCTCCATACTGATGTCGCGAGGATAGAAAACGGAATCACGCACGGCCAACTGTATGGCGGTAATATCGCCTTTGGCGAAATGCTCGTCACGGAAATTAGAACTACCATTCATGTGCATGGTCATGGACGCCTTCAGAGGCTTCTTGGTCACACCCAGGGTGTAGAGGTCAAGTCCCCTCATATCGAAAGCAAACGAGGCACTATCCACCTTGTGCTGCCTTAACATCCACTCCACGCAACCGTCAGCATTCACAAGGTCACCACCGCTATAGAAGTTGACCGAGCCAACGCCTTTGACAAGCGAGGCATCGATGTTGACCTTACCGCACTCGGCAGAGCCATAGTGTGCACTTGGCACTTTGACGTATGCACGCAGTTGGGTATGGTCAGAAAGGAAATCGAAACCAGAACCCTTCACGTCTGCATTGGCAGAAACCACACAGGCTGAGTCCATTGACACAAAACGGCTCACCACAAAGCGGTTCATATCCAATCTGCCCTCATAGGCATTGCGCCCCATATCATACTGTCCCTTGACATTCAGCACACCACTACCCTGTCTTACCTGCATGTCTGCACGATACAAGTCTCCAGCCACATGGGTATTGCCCGTTACATCCATAGCAGGCAAATTGAAGCCAGTCAAGCCCAGCATACGTTTTACGAGCGTAAGATCACCTGTATGCACCTCCCAGTCAAGGTCAGCCCCCAAGGATGCGTTTTGAGCCATGAGGTTGAGTGCACCACCACGCACGGTGGCATCTACCATGTTGGGCATCACGACACGGAAGGACTTCACGTCCACCTTGTCCACATTGCCCGTTATATCCACCTCTGCCGTAAGCATTACGTCTGGGTATTGTTCCCGTATGCTTTGAGGCAATCCCTCACCCACAAAGTACATCACATCCTGCTTACTGAAATTAGCAGAGAGCTTCACATCCATCCTGCCAGAAGAGCTTACGCCCGATGTACTCTTGCCCTGCGCCGCGGGTCCAACTGCCCCACCCTGCTCACGAGGAACAAGGGCTGTCCAATCAACATCGGCCCATGCCTTAAACTGACTTGTTGGCGTCTTGAGCAAGGCATCATCTATCACAATGCCCGTGGCATCAAGTTCCACATCTGCCGACAGCTGATCGAGTTGAAAACCACATTTCTCCTTAAAGCATAGTGAGGACAGAGTGGTCTTCAAGTGGTTGGCACTAAGGTCGTAGTCAATAGAAGGCAGGGAGAGTTTCATACCAGAAAGCAAGAGATGGTTAAAATCCATGCCCTGAACTTTTGGTTCATAGTTCTGGTCGTAACGTATATAGTCAGCATTCAGGTTAAGCTTGGCTACCTGAAGCACATTCTTTGCGAGGTCGAAACTTCCACTCTTCAAATCAAGATTCTCGATGCCTGTACGTACCGACATGGTATCGTTGGCTGTATGGAAGGCTATGCGGCTATCGCCTATCTGCACATTAGCGAAGGCTATCTGCCACGTTGTAGGCTCACTTGTGGTGGTATCTATCACCACCGTATCTTGCAAGGCAATGTCAAGGTCACATCCCATCAAGCGTGTGGCTGTGATATTGACTTTGCTCTCCTTGATTTCCAAGTCGTGAGCATCCAAATAGAAGTTGTCGAGACTGCCACGCATCTTCATCGTTGCCACCAGGTCATGCGTGTCCACCACGGCATCGTTGAGGGTAAAAGCATCCACGCCCACCTTCATGCCAAACAGGCCACAAAGATCGAGGTCGAGCACGCAACTCTTTACGGCCAGCACGGTGTCATTGGCACGCTGCTGCACACATAGATCCTGCAATTCGACGTCTAAAGGGAACTTGATGCGTAGGCGCTCCACGCTTACCTGCATGCCAGTCTCTTCGCTTAGCTTGTCGCAGGCATAGCCTACAGCCCAGTCCTGCACAAAGGGGATGTAGAGAAGAATGGTGAGTATCAGGAACAGAACAATAGGACTTAGAAGGACATAAACCACCCAACGCAAAAAACGTGACATAGGGCCACGCTTCTTCTTGACCTCCTTTTCTGGTATTTCGGGAGGTTCAGGCGCAACAACAGTCTTTTCCATATCCTGTTCTTGCGGGTTTAGGTTAATTCTTTTCTCGTCTTCTTCCAATGTTCTCTGTTCTATATGAGTTTGTATAATCTGCCTATAACGAAAACAGGCTGTAAAGATGGTTAGTGATTGAGGCTCATGCATTCGTCGTCCATAGCCTTCCACAACCTGTCATCAGGAACTTTGGCTATGACATCGATGGGCAGCTTTGACACAGGATGTTCAAATTGCAGACGGTGGGCATGCAAACAGATGCTTCCATCAGGATTGCTTCGTGCACTACCATACTTCAAGTCTCCCTTGATAGGACATCCCATCTTACTCAACTGGCATCGTATCTGGTGATGACGCCCTGTGTGAAGTTCCACCTCAAGCAACCAATAACGGTCTGATTTGGCAATAAGCTTGTAATCGAGTACGGCCTTCTTGCTGTTAGGAACCTCCCGGTCATAAGCACGGGCTTTGTTGGTCTTTTCATCACGAGTAAGCCAATGGGTGAGCGTGCCTTCTGTCTGCAGAGGAGGATTTGTAACGATGGCCCAATAGGTCTTCTGTATCGCGCGCGTACGAAACATCTCACTCAATCTGCTTAAAGCCTTACTGGTGCGGGCAAACAACACCACACCGCTAACGGGACGGTCAAGACGATGCACCACCCCTAAAAACACATTGCCAGGCTTATGGTATCGCTCGGCAATATATTGCTTTACTGTCTCCGAGAGCGGGGTATCGCCGGTCTTATCGCCCTGCACGATCTCCCCCGCACTCTTGGAAACAATAATCACATGATTATCTTCGTAAAGTACTTTCACAAAATTACATGTTCATACCACCATCAACCTGGATAACCTGGCCACTTACATAGCTGCTCAGATCACTTGCCAAGTAAAGAGCGGTGTTAGCGATGTCCTCTACCTGTCCACCACGACGCAAAGGAATCTTCTTTGCCCAGTCAGCACGTACCTCCTCGGGGAGTGCAGCGGTCATGGCAGTCTCAATGAAACCGGGAGCGATAGCGTTAGCACGAATACCCTTGGGGCCCATCTCCTGAGCGATACTCTTAGCCAATGCAATCATACCAGCCTTTGAAGCGGCATAGTTTGCCTGACCAGCATTACCATGCACACCTACAACACTTGCCATGTTGATGATAGAACCACCCTTCTGACGCATCATTACGGGTACACATGCGTGAGTGAAGTTGAAGGTACTCTTGAGGTTAACGTTAATAACTGCATCCCACTGAGCCTCTGTCATACGAAGCATCAAACCATCCTTGGTGATACCGGCGTTGTTTACCAAGATATCAATGGTACCAAAGTCTTCTTTGATCTTCTTTACAGTCTCCTCTGTCTGAGCAAAGTCAGCAGCATTACCTGCATAAGCACGACAAGTTACGCCAACAGCCTCGATCTCCTTACGAGTAGCCTCAAGACCTGCAGCCATGTCATCGTTCAGCACCAAATCGGTGAAAGCAATGTTAGCACCTTCCTGAGCAAACTTCAAGGCAATAGCCTTACCAATACCACGTGCCGCACCAGTAATCAGCGCGGTCTTTCCAGTTAATAATCCCATAATTCTTTATTAATAATGTAAATGAATATTTTCTTTTATAATATTTTTCTCCTATATTCCTAATGCCCTGTTCACGATTTTCCTTACCACGCGTTTGCTCATCTGTTCACCCATGCCTTCTCCCAGGCGGCCATGAATATATGGCACTTCCAGACCTTTTGTGCAGTAATGAATGATATCGACGGCCAAAGGGATATTATCAACGGACAAGAGCCCCATCTGTACACCTTTATCTAAAGTACCAGTAAGCAATTCCACTTCTGTTTGGTCAAAGTGGCGTCGAACTTTTTCAACCATCCAAATATTACGGAAAAACTCGGCACGAAGATTACCGTTGCGCAAAACCGCTTCTTTTATTAGCCTAAGATGGGTGTAGATAATCTCAACAATCTTGTCAACAGGGTGCAGTTCTTGCTGTGCCACTTCCTTAATGGTATCAGTCAACCTCTCCATCTCTGCCTCGATTACCGCGAAATAAATCTCCTCCTTATTTTTAAAATAAGTATAAAGAGTACGGCGTCCTTTTTCTGAGGCCACCGCAATGTCGTTCATCGTCGTATCATCCAACCCTTTTTTGGCGAACAATTGACGAGCCACATCAACCAACTTTGCTCTTGTCTTTGATAATGCCATAACAGATGCAAAATTACACAAAAAGCACGATATGTGCAAAAAATGAATAGCAAAAATTGCACAAACACCCACAAAATGTGCCATAACAAACAAAATTAGATGTTTTGCAACATATTTTTCACAAAATATTTGGTCATTAAATAAAAAGTTCGTACCTTTGCACTCGCAAACGGGAAACAACAACGTTTGAATACATAACATCGCGGAGTGGAGCAGTTGGCAGCTCGCCAGGCTCATAACCTGGAGGTCGCACGTTCGAGTCGTGCCTCCGCAACAAAAGAGGCTTCAACATTTGTTGAAGCCTTTCTTATTTTTTTGTACATCAATTTCCTAAAAACGTGGTAGCGACATGTAACCAGTAAGTTGTTCCCAGCTCATCAAATTGGAAATAACATGCTTACTATCTTCACCCTTGTTTGACACAATTGGCTTACGTCTGGCTTACGTGTTTTTACGTAAGCCAGACGTAAGCCAATTGTGTCAAAGTAAGGTGAACCTAAGAAGCACAGCAAAGGATATACTGATAAAAAAGCCAATCACCTACTTATGTAAAAAAACTTCTATTCATCTGAAAGCATGCATATGCCTCACAAAAGCCATATGAGCAAGCCAAAGCAAATGATGACAATTATTTTGCAAATCGAGCAGCCTGCTCTGCAATCAAAGCCGCATCATCAAAATAATTAATCTTCATAGCCTTGCGAACCTCATCCATGGTCTGGACAGCAGTTTCACGCGCTTTCTCACAACCTTTTCGAAGAATCTCATATACTGCAGGAATATCCTTCTCGAATTCAGCACGGCGAACACGCATAGGTTCCAAAGTGTCTTGCAGTACGCTCATAAGCAACTTTTTGCACTTCATATCGCCCAAACCTCCACGTGTATAATGATCCTTCATTTCCTGAAGAGACAGATACTCTGGGAACATTGCATTTACTTGATCATCTGAGCAAAAAGCATCAAGATAAGTGAATACTGTATTACCCTCAAGATGGCCAGGATCACTAACTTGCAAATGAGTGGGATCTGTGTACATAGCTTTAACTTTCTTTGAAACCTCATCAGCAGGGTCACTAAGATAAATACAGTTGCCTAAGCTCTTGCTCATCTTTGCCTTGCCATCTGTTCCAGGCAATCGCAAACATGCAGCATTATCAGGAAGCAAGATGTTAGGCTCAACAAGAGTATCGCCATATATAAAATTAAAACGGCGCACAATCTCACGGCACTGCTCCAACATAGGCTCCTGATCTTCACCTACAGGAACGGTTGTAGCTTTGAAAAGCGTAATATCAGCAGCCTGGCTAATTGGATAAGTAAAAAATCCCACAGGAATACTTTCACCTGCAAATCCACGCATTTGAATTTCCGTCTTCACAGTAGGATTGCGCTGCAAACGACTAACAGAAACCAAATCCATGAAATAGAAGGAAAGTTCACACAACTCAGGAATCTGGCTTTGAATGAACAAAGTGCTCTTCTCGGGATCAAGACCTGCAGCTAAGTAATCAAGAGCTACCTCAACAACATTCTGACGAACCTTTTCTGGATTTTCTATATTATCGGTCAACGCTTGAGCATCTGCTTCAAAGATAAAGATCTTATCGTATAAACCAGAGTTCTGGAGTTCCACACGACGACGGAGCGAACCGACATAATGACCAATATGAAGGCGACCAGTAGGACGGTCACCAGTAAGGATAACTTTTTCTTTTGCTTCCATATTTTAAATAGTAATCATTTTCTATGCAAAGTTACAAATAATTTTGTACCCAACAAAATATAGAGTACAAAAACAAAATACAAGCAGCACATTGAATCATAAACACAACACATACAGGCTGAAAGAGAAAGAAGGAAGCAAAGTACGACAAAAAAAAGCGCATTAGCCTTACGACTAATGCGCTAAATATCAAAAAGTATATTTATTACTTCAAAGTAACAACTGCACGACGGTTGTAGTTGTAAGGCTCAAGGTCAGCAACGCCACCCTTAGCAACAATTTCGATGTTGTCACGATTTACACCCATCTTAACAAGTTCGTCAACAACAGTCTTTGCACGGCCCTCAGAAAGAGTCTGGTTGCGAGCTACACTACCAGTCTTGCTATCAGCGTAACCTGTAACTACAAGCTTAGCGTTCTTAGACTTAGCCAACTCTGCCAACTCCTTAACATTAACCAAATCCTTCTTAGAGGCAATCTTAGTCTGGTTGATGTTGAAGAATACAGATGCACTAGTAGTAGCATACTCTGTAATTGTAACAGTCTTGCCCTCGGGGCACTTGTGGTTAGCAATAAGAGCCTTCAAACGAGCATTTTCAGCTTCTGCATCAGCCAAAGAAGCATTCAAAGCATCCAACTGAGCCTGATTCATAGCCATAATAGCATCGATGTCGGGAGCATTGTCCCAGCCAATCTTACCAAGATTAACACCTACACCTACGCTCAAACCGAGTTCAAGGTCACGACTCTTGAATACACGGGGCTTCAAACCTCTGTTTGTTGCAAGTCCATCCAAGTCATCCTCGCCTGCGGTAGCATAGATATCCAAGTTAACATGGTAGCGCTCGTTAATATTGAATGTATTCATGAAACCGATGCAATACTGCATACCATACTGGTTGTCGGTATTCTCACCTTCAACACCCAGATTGCAGAGGAAACCAGCACCACCATACAAACTGATATTGTAGAAACGAGGCTTGTAACCACCAATCAAGTTTGTCAAGTTAATCATGGGCTGGAAGCTCATTGACCACTGATTGAAAGTGGGGCAATTAGTATTATAGCCTGTATAAGAATAATCGCAAACACGAGTACCCCATGCAGCCTGAATCTTTGCGCGAACACCAAAAAGAGGAGTTGCCCATTTACCCACAGAAATCTCACCACCCCATGAGCGACGGCCTGACCAGAAAGGATTCTTGTTCATGCCCATCTTGTGCTCCTGATCAGAATAGAAAGACAAATGGGTGACACCAGCATCAACAAACCAGTTGCTCCAGAAAGGGTTCGATACAAACTGATGCTTCAAGGTCGGGTAGCTAGTTTCCTGAGCAGAAGCAGCAGATGTAAGGCCAGCAAAAGCCAGCAGCATCATTAACTTTTTCATACTTTGAAAATTTATTAATTACTTATTATTTTTCTGTCCAAAAACCCATTACGGGCCTATTTATACGATATTTCTTTCGCAAAGTTAGTAAATAATTGCTTAATACCTACATTTTTTCATAAAAAAAACAAAAAAAAATGCACTTTTTTCTTTTTTTTCATGATTTGAAGAGTTTTTCTATGTTTTCTATGGGTAAAACTGCCACAATTGTCTTACCATCTGGTGTGTAATTCGGATTATCTGTAGCAAATAAATCATCCACCAATCCAGACATTTCCGTCTCCGTAAGAACCTGTCCCACAGGTATGGCAGCATTTTTTGCTAAAGTTAATGCTAAATGATGATGTAAATCATCTTTCACGCTTTGGCCACAATCGCGAACAGAAGCCAACATCTCACCCACTAATGAAACAGGGTCTAAACCACCAAGACCTGCAGGAACTCCCTGCAGAGAAAATGAGCCTCCTCCCAACGAAGTAATATCAAAACCCAAAGAATGCAGTTCATCAATGATATCACTTAGAATCACAGCATCTGAAGCAGGCAGTTGGATTATATCCGGGAACAGTAAGCCTTGGGAAGGAGAAACACGATTATCTAATTGCACTCTATACCTATTATATAATACACGTGCGTGAGCTCGGTGCTGATCAATAACCAGCAAACCATTCTGCACGCTACTAAGTATGTACTGGCCCCTTAACTGATAATGGGAACTGCTTCTCTCTATTTCAGCCAAAGACCTGTCATTATACAAGTTATCTGGCACATCACCCAAAGGACTCTCGTCAGGAACGAATGAAGCCTCTACTTCATCCCATTCTTTAAAAGAAGATGAGGGCACATAATCTTTTGTTTTTAAAAACTCAGGCGTGCTATTTGAGTAAGAATCAGATTTAAATGGATTGAAATTGGGATTCACTCGCACTTCTGGAGAATGTGCCGTTACATGTTGATTAGAGGGATTGTACACAGGAATATCTGCAGGCACACCTTCTGTATCAAATTCTATCACGGGAACAGCATTATATTTTCCTAATGCTTCCTTTATACCGGCAACTATAATCTGCCAAATAGCCTGTTCATTTTCGAACTTAATCTCAGTCTTGGTAGGATGTATATTCACATCAATATTTGACGGATCCACATCGAAATACAAGAAATAAGGGACTTGCTCAGACTCAGGAACAAGACCAGAAAAGGCTTCTTGTACCGCACGATGGAAATAAGGATGTCGCATAAAGCGGCCGTTTACGAAGAAGAATTGATGAGCACCTTTTTTCCTTGACGATTCAGGCTTACCCACAAAACCAGTAATCTTGCATATTGAAGTATCAACGCTTACATTCAAAAGCAAAGTTCCCATCTTTTTTCCGAACACTCCTGTTATTCGCTGTAATAAGGCGCCTGAAGGCAAAGAGGTTACAAGCGTGCCATTATTTGAGAAAGAGAAACTAACAGAAGGATTGACCAATGCCATTCTCTCAAACTCCTGAACAATATTGTTCAATTCCGTTTGATTGCTTTTGAGGAACTTTCGACGAGCAGGAACATTGTAGAACAGATTATTTACCAAGAAATTACTTCCGACAGGACAGCCAATCACCTCTTGAGAAACTATTTTGCTTCCTTCTATCTGCAAACAAGTGCCTAATTCTTGTTCTGCAGAACGAGTGCGCAGAGTTACTTGCGAAACGGCCACTATACTTGGAAGAGCTTCTCCACGGAAACCCATGGTACGCAAAGCAAACAAGTCATCTGCTTTCTGAATCTTACTCGTAGCATGACGCTCGAAGGCAAGTCGGGCATCCGTTTCGCTCATACCTTTACCATCATCAATAACCTGTATCGACGTACGTCCTGCCTCTTCTACGAGAACGTCAACATGAGTAGCACCTGCGTCAATGGCATTCTCAACAAGCTCCTTAATCACAGAGGAAGGCCTCTGTATGACCTCACCTGCAGCGATTTGGTTTGCAACAGAATCAGGAAGAAGATGTATTATATCAGCCATTTATATTACTGTTTTGACAATCAATTGAACAAATTCGGCTTTTTACTCGCTTACTTCAGAATGGGCAAAGAATATTTTCTTTATGCCAATTACACTATATTTATGTTAGCACATAATCACGATTGAAAAACGATTCTATAGATTCACCCACAAAAATGCAATCATTACCAGTGTACCTTGCCTGTCATGAGATAATGCCACACAAACAAAAGAATAATAATCAAGAACAAAGCAATGGGCCATACCAGTTTATGGCTCCTCTCACTAGCACGCTGAGCATGAGGTGTATATTGAGAGAAAGTTCCACGGAACTTAGTGGGATCATAGGGTTCATCCACGTGTTCACCTTGTGAACGGCGGACATCATTTACCAGCTTGCGGAGCTTTTCCCTTCTCTCGTCCACAAAAATAGCACGAGGACGATACTTTCTTGGTTGTCTTGCTTTAAAAATACTCATGACTATTTAGCTTTAATTGTAGATAATTTCTGTGTCGGAGCTGTATGACGCACTTGCTCTTTCAATTCACTTCCTTCTTTCTTGCCACGCCACACAAAAATATCATCCTTACTTGTAGGACGTATATAATCGAACCACGCGAAGTTCTCCAAGAAACGCTTTTCTGGCGGAGTTTGATCAATAGGATACATCTCACCATTAGTTGCAGGCATCCATATTTTCTGCAATTTGCGTTCATCCATATACATCTTCATCTGTGCACTCTCAGCATGTACCATGCCAATCATCAAACTATCAGAATCAAACGGATGATAGTTCATAAACACATTTAAGTCAGCCACGTTCAAATACACTTCTCCATCCTTGAAATACGAATGCATTTCCTTACTCGCAACCTGATTATAGTGCATGCTGTCTATTCGTTCAACCATTAGAGCTTGATTCACCACATACACACTATCCACCGTCGAATCATTTGCCCAAGCCATAATCTTCTCACCCAGAATTTGTTGTCCTTGTTGCCAGATAATAGGATCTTTATACATCGTAGCGCACGAATCCTGTCCATTATACACCAATGAATCGCAAACAGCCTGCAAATCTTTTCGATAAGCCCTCACATGCCTATAAGCGTGCATCATACGATACACACTATCAGTATCTATATAATAGGTGTATAATTTAAAAGTATCTGCATGAGCATATAGTGTATCCTTCTGTGAGTAATCTATACAAACCGCACTATCAGCAGCCTCTGCATAACCTGTACTATCATTGTAAAGAACATAGTTGCCATAAAACTTGTTCTTATTGTCGCGGTCGTCATAGTCAATATTTCCGAAGGCCTTGCTGTCATGTGTCTTTCCGTCATAGTAAACACTATCACCCACTAAACGCTTTGCCACATTTGTCAACACCGAACGATTTAACAAATAAGCCTCATCGGTATTCGACAAATAATACCCATTTTCAGTATAGACATGAGTATTACCATGCTCCAGATTGGAAGGTCCTATCACATGGGCAATACCCGTCTTAGTATTATAGTGTAGAGTGTCACTTAACAATACAGACTTAGCAGCCTTAGGCGGACGGGGATTAACCAGCTTCACGTTCATATTGAACTCCGACTCTCTGGTCGAAGGCGAATATTGTCCCCAATAACTTGTCAACTCATTATCTTTATCTACAAGCCTTCCCCCCTCAAAGAAATAACCTAAATCGTACAATCTGTCATAGTCAAGACTGTCTGTATAAAGAGTTGTCTCACGATGTTTCAACACGACATTATAGCGTATTCGAGCCAACTGATCCATTCCATTATAGTACAACACCTCGCCAAGTAAGGACAAGGTGTCACCTTGAACCATTTTCACATGTCCATAGGCATCAAACGACTTTGTTTCCTTATAATACAAAGCGCTATCACAATACATCAAAGCACCCTGATGTTCAAAACAGACATTTCCAACAAGAATCTGGGCGTTTCGGTTAACACGCTGATTGTAATACAGTTTATCAGAATGGCGCAAATAAATCATCTCAGAAGACTGCGGACGTTTCTTTCCCTTTTCTTTCTTAGCAGGTTGGAATGCCCATGTGAGCGACATCAAACCGCAAAGCATAATGAAGAATATCAAGAAGAATCGTCTCATTAATCTAACAAAGATGTTTTCAATTAAGAACTATGAAGTAAATCTTAAAAAATGAACAATAAACAAGTAATCCAAAAACAGAACTATCACTTAATCCATCCTGGATATTGGAATTCACAGTTAACCCAGTCTTCATTGATTCTGACATAGGTTGATCTCTGCTTTTCTTTTATCCATCCCATGATAAAATCCTGCTTTTTTTTATCAATCACAATATCACGAAGTGTCTGGAAATCCTCTTGCACAGTGGCACGATGAGCATTGATTCTAGATTTCAGCTTAACTACAGCGCACACAGTACGTCCGTTACGATCTGTCATTTCAAAAGGCTTACTGATTTCGCCAGTTTGCATAGATTCAACAACTCTTGCCACCTCAGATGACTCTTGAGCCAAGTCTGACATAGTATAGCGAGATGTTCTTTCACGTGCACCATTGGCAATAACCATTCTCGACATCAGACCATGGTTGTTACGTGTATCCTTGTCATCACTTATCATTGCCACCTCTTCAAAAGTGTATTTATTCCGTCGCACATCCTCTGCCAATGAGTCAAGCTTCATCATACATGAATCAATATCCGCCGGATCTATTTCAGGGCGAAGCAGAATATGACGGCAGTTCATCTTATCGCCACGCTTATCTATCAACTGCACAATGTGGAATCCAGCTTCCGACTCAAAAACCTTGCTAACCTTCTTAGGGTCAGTAAGTGAGAATGCCACATTGGCAAAGGCAGGGTCAAGCTCTGCCTTACCCATATAGCCTAATTCGCCACCCTGACGCCATGAGTTACATTTGCTGAAAGAACGAGCCAACGACGAGAAAGACTCACCATTCAGCACACGCTCGCCATAACTGCGCAACTGTGCCTTGACACGGTCAATTTCCTCGGGTTTGACAACTGGTCTTTTCATAATAATCTCCACTTCTACTTGAGTAGAGATGAAAGGAAGGCTGTCTTCGGGCATATCCTTAAAATGGCGACGAACCTCAGCAGGAGTGACCTTAATATCCTTTGTCAAGGACGCTTGCATCTTCTCCACAATGCTCATGTTCTTGATATTGTCATACATCTCCTCACGGATTTGAGCCATTGGCATATTCATATACTCTTCAAGCTTTTCTTTCGAACCAGCACTCAGCACGAATTCGTTTATCTTACCCTCAACTGAAGAGTTCACATCCTGGTCACTAACCTCAATGCTATCAATAACAGCTTGATGCAAAAACAATTTTTGCACAGCCAATCGTTCAGGGATAACACAATAGGGATTACCAGGAATACGTCCCCATTCAGGATCACGGCGCATGCTTTCTACATCACTCTTCAGGATAGCCTCATCACCGACCACCCAAATGACTTCATCCACCACATTATTCTGTGCAAATGAAACTAATGATGCAAACGCCAAAGCGAGAGACAAAAGATATTTCTTCATTTTATTTTAATTCCTTATACTACATAGAACATAATAACAGAAAAACTGCATTTGTTTGCTCAGTAGTTCATCATTATACTTATGACTTGAATACGACTTACAAGTATGTTTAATGGTTATTAACGGTTTTCAGCACATCCGCAAACACCTCGACTTTGTAACGTCGACGAAGTTCTGCCACAAACTCCTCTTCACGTTTTGCCTGGAAATCTGCTACCACGTCAGCACTTACGTCTGTCCATTTTGCAGGACCCTTCTTCAAGATAGTACCCACAGCGCCACTATAAGGGAAATCCTTGCGAGGCTTAGCTTTTTTTGCATTAATCTTAAATACCAATGAATCCACAAAGGCATTACCACCCAGCACAAACAATTTCTGCTCCATGCGCACAGTCACACTATCCTTGTTAAAACGCTCACGAACGGCTTTTGTCCAGTTCTTCTCGTCTACGCCCTTGAGCAGTTTCTTGACAGCGTCAACGTCGCCTTGCTGACGGCAATAGTACACCATGCCTTTGAAATGAGGTGTACTCCATGCATATTTCTTCTTGTTCTTCTTGAAGAACTTCTCAATGCCAAGCGTATCTTTCGAGGCAGGCTCCCACACTTTGCGTGAGCACTCCTCAAAAAGAAGCAAACCATCATGATATTCTTGCACAAGATACTTTAAATCCTCATCATTGGCACACGCCTTTTCTGTTTCCTGATCCATTACTTGCTCAACAGAAATATGACGCATCTTTGCCAACGAATCGACTGCCTTATCAGCCAATTGGTCACGAATACCACGCTGTTCCAGGAAATTCTGAATTTGTTCGTGCAGTTTTTCATAACTATCAAGAGGCTTACGCCCCTTAAGTTGGATGATGTGATATCCTACGGTGGACAGAATAGGAGCAGCCACCTCTCCACTATCACGAAGAGAATACATACTCTCTTCCATCTCGGGCAACAACTGATGAGGTCCAACCCATTGTATCACACCTCCACGCATACCCGTTTGCTTGTCATCAGAATGCTTTCTTGCCAAGTCCTCAAAATCAGCACCTGCCTTCAACGCAGAATAGATACTATCTATACGAACCTTAGCTGCAGATTTCTCCATTGCTGTGGCATCCTGTCCCAGATGCAAAAAGATGTGAGCAGGCAAATACAGCTCGTGTCCCTCAAGACTTTTTAGCATATTATCATAATATGCACGAATCTCCGACTCAACAGCCGTAGCAGGCACCATAAGAGGCCTTATTTGTTGGTCACGATATTGGCGGAACTCCGTCTTATAAGTGCTCAAAGTATCCAGATGGTCGTCCAAGGCTGCCATAACCTTCAACTTGTAGTTGATAAAAAGATCTACATATTCGTTCAAATCTTTCTTGTCAACCACACCTTCTGCATTATTCTTGTTGTAGTTATACTCAAATTCCGAACGAGTTACATTCTGACCGTTGATTCGCATCACAATAGGATCGCGCTGTGCCATCACACTCATCGTACTGGCCAATGCAACCAAAGAGAGAACCAATTTCTTCATGATAAATATTTTTTGTTTCTTTTTCACCTTCAACCCTCCCCCTTTTCAGGAGGAGGGTCAAAGTCACTCTCTATCAATTAGTATAAATGCTAAGTACGGCGTTGTCATCACACTCTGGTGCATGAAACAACCATCACCATACTCGCGTTTCTGCAAAAAGTAAATTACTGTGGACGGCTGTAGTTAGGAGCCTCGCTAGTAATGATTACCTCGTGAGGATGGCTCTCAAGCATACCGGCATTGGTGATGCGAGTAAACTTAGCATTATGCAGCTCCTGTATGTTGTGAGCACCACAATAGCCCATACCACTTCGCAATCCACCTACCATCTGGTAGATAACTTCCTGTACGGTACCCTTATATGGAACTCGACCCGCAATACCTTCGGGAACCAACTTCTTGGTTTCTTTCACGCCACCCTGGAAATAGCGGTCAGCACTACCCTTCTCCATGGCCTCAAGTGAACCCATACCGCGGTATGCCTTGAACTTACGACCATTGTAAAGGATGGTCTCACCGGGAGCCTCTTCTGTACCAGCTACCAACGAACCCATCATTACGCAATATCCACCAGCAGCCAAAGCCTTTACTACATCACCACTATAGCGCAAACCACCATCAGCAATCAAAGGCACCCCAGTACCTTCAAGGGCAGAAGCCACATCATAAATGGCACTCAACTGAGGAACGCCCACACCTGCCACTACACGAGTGGTACAAATACTACCGGGACCGATACCCACCTTAACAGCATCAGCACCAGCCTCCACAAGCATCTTGGCAGCCTCACCAGTTGCGATGTTACCTACCACGATATCAACCTCGGGGAATGCAGCCTTAGCCTCACGAACCTTGTCAATTACACCCTTTGAGTGACCATGAGCCGTATCAATGATGATAGCGTCAACACCAGCCTTCACCAAAGCTTCCATGCGCTGGAAGGTATCAGCCGTCACACCCACACCGGCAGCCACACGCAGACGCCCCTTTGCATCCTTGCAAGCCATAGGCTTATCGGCAGCCTTGGTAATATCCTTATAAGTAATCAAGCCGATAAGGTGGTTGTTGTCATCCACCACAGGCAACTTCTCAATCTTGTGCTCAAGCAAAATCTTACTGGCGCTCTCCAAGTCAGCCTGCTGATGGGTAACTACCAGATTGTCTTTCGTCATCACCTCGTCAATCTTACGAGTCATGTCGGTTTGGAAACGCAAGTCACGGTTGGTCACGATACCCACCAGCTTGTTATCCTTGTCCACTACGGGAATACCGCCAATGTGATACTCAGCCATAATGTCGAGAGCATCTTTCACGGTCTTGCCACGCATAATGGTCACAGGGTCGTAAATCATACCATTCTCGGCACGCTTAACAATGGCTACCTGACGAGCCTGTTCCTCGATAGACATGTTCTTGTGGATTACACCAATACCACCCTCACGAGCAATGGCAATAGCCATAGGTGCCTCGGTAACGGTGTCCATAGCAGCCGTAACGAAAGGAATCTTCAGTTCAATGTTTCTTGAGAACTTGGTACTGAGCGAAACTTCACGGGGAAGTACGTCCGAATAAGCAGGAATCAGCAATACGTCGTCGAAGGTAATACCTTCCATCACAATCTTGTCTTCAATAAATGATGCCATAAGATAAATATGCTTTTAATTTATTGCATGCAAAGGTACGAAAAAAAAACGAAATCTATGCCATACGCGGCATAGATTTTAGTATTTTTAACCACCTCTCCCATAAAGGGAGGAGAAATTGTTAATCAGTTACCCATTTCCGACACAAACTTAATGCGCACCAGTTCGATTTCTTCTTCTGAATAGTCTTCGCCCAACTCATCGATGGCCTCATCTAAACTATCCGTCATGGAGTCTTCGCGGAAATACCTGTAGATATCCTGCACAGCATCCTCGTCCAGAATTTCGTCGATGTAATAATCCACATTGAGCTTGGTGCCATTCTGCACAATCGAGTAAATCTCTGCCAGCAGCTCATCATACTCCATACCCTCTGCCTTGGCAATATCGGGCAAAGCCACACGACGGTCCACGTAGCGCACGATGTTCTTCCTGCGGTTTGTCTTGTTGGCCGACTTGTAAAGATCCTCGTCGTCCATTCCATCTATGTCATTCTCCTCACAGTACTTGGCAATGAGCGCGCAGAACTCACGTCCGTAGCGTAATGCCTTACCCTCACCCACGCCATTTATCTTGACCAGTTGTTTTATGTTGATTGGATAGAAGGTTGCCATTTCGTCAAGCGACTTATCCATGAAGATGACATAAGGGGGAATGTTAAGTTTCTCACCTATCTCGCGACGCAGTTCATGAAGCATCTTCCGCAACGTCTCATCAAGCACAGAAGTGTTATTCGTTGTCTCCGGAACAAAATCGTTAAACTCACGGTCCTCCGACATCATAAATGGCTTCGGATTGGCAATGAAATCACGTCCGGCCTTGGTCAGTTTCACCTGCCCATACGTCTCCACGTCCTTACGCACATAGTCAGCCAGAAGAGCTTGTCTGATAACCGAATTCCAAAACGACATATTATGGTCATCGCCCGAGCCAAAGCACTCCAGCTCGTTGTGATGATGAGCACGTATATCCTCCGACTCGCGCCCAATCAGCATGTTCACAAGGTAATCCACCTGGAACATCTCCTTGACCTCACGCACCACGATGAGAGCTCTCAACAGTTCTTCCTGTCCGTCGAACAACTCACGTGGGAACAGACAATTGTCGCAGTTGCAGCAATTCTCCTTATCGTATATTTCGCCGAAATAATGCAGCAACACCTTACGCCTGCACACATTCGTCTCCGCGTAGGTGGCTGTCTCCTCCAGCAACTGTCTGCCAATTTCCTGTTCTGCCACAGGCTTGTCGGACATGAACTTCTTCAGCTTGTCCAAATCCTTACGTGCATAAAATGCCAGGCAGATACCCTCTCCGCCATCACGTCCTGCACGACCGGTTTCCTGATAGTACCCCTCAAGACTCTTTGGCATATCATAATGTATGACGTAGCGGACATCGGGCTTGTCGATACCCATACCAAAGGCGATGGTAGCCACAATGACATCAATACGTTCCATGATGAAATCGTCCTGTGTCTGCGAGCGAAGGGCGTTGTCCATACCGGCATGGTATGCCTGGGCTTTGATATTGTTTGCCTTGAGCACCTCTGTCAGGTCTTCCACCTTCTTACGGCTCAGGCAATAGATGATACCGCTTTTACCATCGTGCTTACGTATGAACTTTACAATTTCCTTATCTACTTCCTTCGTCTTGGGGCGAATCTCATAATACAGGTTCTGACGGTTGAACGAACTGCAGAACTCATCAGAGTTAGCCATGCCAAGGTTCTTCTTGATATCCTGCTTCACCTTATCGGTAGCCGTAGCCGTAAGGGCTATGATGGGAGCCACACCGATACGTTCAACCAACGAACGGATATTGCGGTATTCCGGACGGAAATCATGTCCCCACTCTGAGATACAATGAGCCTCATCCACGGCATAGAACGAAATCTTTATAGAACGCAGATATTCTATATTCTCATCCTTGGTAAGTGACTCTGGAGCCACGTAAAGCAATTTTGTGATACCACGGTTGATATCGCTCTTTACTCCGTCGATGACTGTTTTCGAAAGCGACGAGTTTATGCAATGGGCTATTCCATCCACCTCACACACCTGTCTAATTGCATCCACCTGATTCTTCATCAAGGCTATCAGGGGAGAAATGATAATGGCTGTGCCCTCCATGAGTAATGCCGGCAACTGGTAGCAGAGAGACTTTCCGCCACCGGTAGGCATTAGCACAAAAGTATCACGTCCACTAAGCAGATTGCGAATGATTGACTCTTGGGCACCCTTGAATGTATCAAATCCAAAGTAATGCTTTAACTGTTCATTGAGGTTTGTATTTTCCATGGAGGGTAAAAAATAATTGACCATTGTTCAGTTATACAAAGTTATACAAAAAACTTCATAAACGACCAAACAATGACCAATTATTTTTCAATATTTCTTCAAAAAAGCGATTTCGCAACTATTTCGTTCGCTTTTCTACATAGCCGTTGGCAAATTTGCCTTCTCAATTTGCTGCTTTGCGTAGTCTTTTGTTACCACAAATGACTTTTTCCTCCACGATGGACTTTCGTATTGCGCTTCCATCATGACAGCCTCCATGATAGAGCGTAATCCACGTGCTCCCAGCTTATACTCTACAGCCTTGTCAACCATGTACTCCAAGGCATCGTCTTCAAAGCTGAGTGCGATGCCATCCATCTCGAAGAGCTTTATCTGCTGACGCACCAACGAGTTCTTGGGTTCGGTAAGAATGTTGCGCAAAGCCGTACGGTCGAGTGGATTGAGATAGGTAAGCACAGGCAGACGACCAATAATCTCGGGAATAAGGCCAAAACTCTTCAGGTCCTGTGGCAGTATGTACTTCATCAGGTTGTCGCGGTCAAGCGTACTGAGATTCTTCACCGAGTCATAACCCACCACATGCGTGTTCATACGCTGGGCAATCTTACGTTCTATGCCGTCAAAAGCACCACCACAGATGAAGAGTATGTTTCGTGTGTTGACATGCACGTAATCCTGATCGGGATGCTTACGTCCACCCTTGGGGGGCACGTTTACCATGCTACCCTCGAGCAACTTCAGCAAGCCCTGCTGCACACCCTCACCGCTTACGTCGCGCGTAATGCTGGGGTTGTCACTCTTGCGTGCAATCTTGTCAATCTCGTCTATAAACACGATGCCTCGTTCAGCAGCTTCCACGTTAAAGTCGGCTACCTGAAGCAAACGCGACAGGATGCTCTCTACATCCTCGCCCACATAACCAGCCTCTGTAAAGACGGTTGCATCGACAATCGTAAAAGGCACTTTGAGCAGTTTGGCGATAGAGCGTGCCAAAAGGGTCTTTCCCGTTCCCGTGGGACCTACCATGATGACGTTACTCTTCTCAATCTCCACACCCGAGTCGTCAACCTTCTGTCCCAAACGCTTATAATGGTTATATACAGAAACGGCCAGATAGCGCTTGGCATCATCCTGTCCGATGATGTACTGATCAAGATACTCCTTTATCTCGCGTGGCTTGGGAACGTTCTTCAGGTTCAAGCCAAACTTATCATCCTTAGAGCTGGCATTACTATTGCCTGACTCAAGGTTATCCCTGACAATTTCGTAAGCCTGACGGGCGCAGTTGTCACAAATATAACCGTTCAAACCAGTTATCATCAAACGGACTTCTCCGTCCGAACAGCCACAAAACGAACAACGATTAGGATTCTTTTTTGCCATAACATTATATTAGGTCATAAGCCATTGACGCAAACCACGGAAAGTATATATTTTTCCAAGCCAAGACTTACAAGATGTTGCTGCCTATAGCAATCACAAAACATCCAAGCTAAGCGTCTAACAGCTTTTCAAACCTGTAAGATTTACATTATTTGCGTGTAATTACACGGTCAATCATGCCATAATCCAAAGCCTCCTGAGCCGTCATCCAATAGTCACGGTCGCTGTCGGCCCACACCTTGTCAAACTCGGTGTGCGAGTGGTCAGCAATAATAGAGTAAAGTTCCTTCTTCAACTTCTGAATCTCGCGAGCGGTAATCTCAATGTCGCTTGCCTGACCCTGAGCGCCACCCATCGGCTGGTGAATCATCACGCGGCTGTGTGTAAGTGCGCTACGCTTGCCTTCCTGACCCGACACAAGCAGTACGGCAGCCATTGAAGCAGCCATGCCGGTACAGATAGTGGCTACGTCGCTCTGCACAAGCTGCATGGTGTCATAAATGCCAAGGCCTGCATACACTGAACCACCAGGAGAGTTGATGTAGATGCTGATATCCTTGCCAGGATCTGCACTATCGAGATAGAGCAACTGAGCCTGAAGCGTATTGGCGGTATAATCGTCAATCTGAGTACCAAGAAAGATGATGCGATCCATCATCAAACGGCTGAACACATCCATCTGAGTTACGTTCAACTGACGTTCCTCAAGAATGTAAGGGTTCAGATACTGATTCTGCATAGAGATGACATCGTGCAGCACCATGCTGTTCACGCCCATCTTCTTGGTGGCAAATTTTTCAAAATCGGTTTGCATAGTATCAACTATTAAATGATGAGTATTATTTAGCTGTAACTCTAAGTAAGTGGTAAGCGTGTCGGCATTCAGTCGTAGACCTTTTTTTTCAAATACTGGTCAACACATCACACATGTCATTAGCCAAAGAGGCATTCTGCTCACCTACCTAAATATATAAGGTATATAATAAGACACAGATTTCACAGATCAAACAGATTATCATTCACTCAAACCGGCGAGAAGAAATCCGTGAAATCCGTGAAATCTGCGTCAAATTATTATTATTGTCTTAGTTTAAAGAACAATTACTTGAACATTGCGTTGAACTCCTCGATGCTGACCTGCTTCTGGTTGAGCTTAACAACCTCCTTAACCTTAGCCACGATCTTGTTCTCAACGGTGCGGCTTACCAAGCCCTCTGCCTGACGCTTGTCCTGAAGCATCTGGTTAGCGTAGTTGGTCAGAGCCTCCTCGGGAACGTTCTGCATGCCATACTGAGCGAACTGCATGCGAGCCACCATCTTAGCGGTCTCAACAACATCTGCCTGCTCAACCTTCAGCTCGAACTGATCGCTCAACTGCTCCTTGATGAGGTGCCAGGTCAGTTCGTTGATGCTCTGCTTGTACTCCTCGTCGGTAAACTCCTTGTCGGGATTGTTGAGCTTCATGATACGCTTCATCATTGCCTCGGGATAGGTGAGCTCACCTACGCGATCCTCCAAGTACTTGCGAAGGTCAAGGCCCAGCTTGTAATCGCTGTCGTATGAGTACTCCTCCTCAAGGGTAGCACGGATTGCAGCACGGAACTCCTCCTCGCTGTTCACCTTACCCTCGCCATAGATCTGGTCGAAGAGTTCCTGGTTTACAGCAGCGGGTACATAGCGGCTGATCTCCTCAATCTGGAAGCTGAAGTCACCGGTCAACTCCTTAACCTTATCCTTCTCTACCTTCAAGAGAGCTGCCAACTCAGTCTCGTTGTTATCGTATGCAGTAGCGGGGTTGATAATCAGCACGTCGTTAACCTTAGCGCCCTCGAACTTCTTCTTCTCGTCATCGCTCTTGAAGTACTCGGGAAGCATTACTGCTGCCTCCACCTGTACACCGCCCTCAAGCACGCTACCCTCAGCGTCGAGCTGAGCGAGAGTACCCTTAACCATGTCGCGGCTCTCGTATGACTCTACCTTCTCCTGGTGACCTGCACGACCGCAGAAGCTCTGAACCTGACCGTCAATCATTTCATCGGTAACGTTGATGATATACTGATCGAGGCTATCCTTGTCGCTGAGCTTAGCATCGAACTCGGGAGCCAAAGCTATGTCAAACACGAAAGTCATAACGTCCTGAGTCTCGAAGTCAACAGGACCCTGCTTCTCGCTGGGAAGGGGCTCACCCAATACGTTGAGCTTCTCCTCGCGAATATAGCCGTACAACTTCTCACCCAGCAGCTTGTTCACCTGTTCAGCAGTGCACTCAGCACCAAAGCGCTTCTTCAACAAGCCCATAGGTACCTGACCGGGACGGAAACCGGGCAACTGAGCCTTCTTGCGAAGGTCCTTCAAAGCTTTTTCTACATTGTCGGCATAATCTGCCTTCTCCATCTCTACGGTGATGAGACCATTTACGGCATCAACTTTTTCAAATTTTACGTTCATTGTCTTGTATGTTTTTTGTATTATTTACGTAATAATTATGCACATTGTACTCAATGAGCGCGCAAAGTTAATACAAATTTCTGAGTTTTCCAAAAAAGTCACCCGTTTTTATTATAATATGGCAGCAAACGGCACACCTTTGCCCCTTATCTGTGCTTTGGATTTCATTCACAAACCTCTTCTCTTCACATTAGGTTTACTCAAGGTGCACTCACAGTTCTCCACAGTTTTGTGTACGCTCCCTGAGTGAACCTTGAGTGAACATCGAAGGAACCACAAAGGAAATACAAAGGAACCACAAAAGAGCACCTTACCTTCACCCAATCTGCTTACGTCTGGCTTACGTCAAAACACGTAAGCCAGACGTAAGCCAAACGAGTGAAAGCTGAGTGAAACATGGAGGGACAAAGGACTCAAAGAACCCCGAAGGAATTTCCGCCAGGGAGGCTATCAGGAAGTCACCCCTGACGACACACATCTGTCACCACTTTATTCGGCAGCGGCAGCAGCACGCTCCTTCTCCATAGCGGCAAAGTCTTTCATGCGCAGTACGAAGCTGTTTGTAAGATATCTTTGCTTTACCACAGGGTTCTCCGCCAACTCTTGCGGCTTACCCTTAAAGAGTATCTGACCCTCGAAAAGCATATACGCGCGGTCGGTAATACAAAGCGTTTCTTCCACATTATGGTCGGTAATGAGCACACCTATGTTTTTCTGTTTTAACTTCCACACTATGAACTGAATATCCTCCACAGCGATAGGGTCAACACCAGCAAAAGGCTCATCGAGCATAATGAACTTCGGATCGATGGCAAGACAACGGGCAATCTCACAACGGCGACGCTCACCACCCGAAAGGCGGTCACCATTATTCTTGCGCACTTTTTGTAAACGGAATTCAGCAATCAGGCTCTCCAGCTTTTCCTTCTGATACTCCTTTGGCTTGTTGGTCAGTTCAAGCACAGAGGCAATATTGTCCTCTACCGACATCTTGCGGAACACGGAAGCCTCCTGAGCCAGATAGCCAATACCCAGACGAGCACGCTTGTAAACAGGAAACTTAGTGATTTCCTGTCCACCCAGATAGATATGGCCAGCATTGGGAACCACCAAACCTGTCGTCATGTAAAAGGAGGTAGTCTTGCCTGCACCATTAGGGCCGAGCAAACCAACGATTTCGCCTTGACGCACATTAAAGGAGACGTCGTTCACTACCGTACGTTTGCCGTATATCTTGACAAGTCCCTCACTTCGTAGTTCCATGCACTCTGTGGATATGTTCGTGTTTTGGTCTTCCATTCGAATATTGTTTATAGTGCAAAGGTACGAATAAGCAGTCGAAATACCAAATTTACACATTATATATTTGCCAATCTCGAAAAATAAAAGTAATTTTGCATTAGATAATTCATGGTGGCATCCGAAATCAGCCACTCAAACCACAAAAATAGCAAGAAAGTGATACTACAGAAAACGATTGCCCAATTCGGTGAATACTTACAACTGATGGGAAAGACATTCCAGCGCCCCGAGCGAATGAGAATGTTCATGCGACAGTACACAAAAGAGATGAACGCCCTGGGCGTAGGTTCAATCGGCATTGTGCTGCTCATCTCGTTCTTCATCGGAGCCGTCATCTGCATCCAGATGAAAGTCAACGTGGCCTCTCCCTGGATGCCTCGGTTTGTCACAGGCTATACCACACGCGAGATTATGTTGCTGGAGTTCTCCTCAAGCATCATGTGCCTCATCCTGTCTGGTAAGGTAGGATCGAACATCGCATCCGAGCTGGGCACCATGCGTGTGACGCAGCAGATTGATGCCCTGGAGATCATGGGTGTCAACTCAGCCTCTTTCCTCGTGCTGCCCAAGATACTGGGTCTCATCACCATCATTCCCTGCCTCGTCATCTTCAGTTACGCAATGGGTATGATAGGAGCCTATGCCACCACCTTCATGGACATCATCACGGTCGATGACCTGGTATATGGATTCCTGCACGACTTCAACCAATGGTATGTGTGGATGGGCATCATTAAGAGTGTATTCTTTGCATTCATCATCGCCAGCGTTTCATCTTATTTTGGCTACAGCGTAAAGGGCGGTTCGCTCAACGTCGGTAAAGCCAGCACCAACGCCGTGGTGAGCAGTAGCGTACTCATACTTTTTGCCGATGTCTTCCTGACAAAGATTCTAAGTTAAAAAAGCCCCACTCCTTACAGTTATGATACAAGTTAAAGATTTACATAAGCAATTTGAGGACAAAGAGGTGCTCAAAGGCATCACAGCCGACTTCAACGATGGCATCTGCAACCTCATCATCGGCCAAAGCGGTGCAGGAAAGACCGTACTCATGAGCTGTATCGTGGGACTTTTCCGTCCCACGAGCGGACAGATTCTATTTGATGGTCGCGACATGGTACAGATGCACATCAAGGAGTGGAAAATGCTACGTCGCGAGGTAGGCATGCTCTTTCAGGGTTCTGCCCTGTTCGACTCCATGACCGTACACGAGAATGTGCGCTTCCCACTCGACATGTTCTCCACGATGAGCGAGAAGGAACGCAACGAGCGTGCCCAGTTCTGCCTGGAGCGCGTCAACCTGGGTGAGGCAGGTAAGAAATACCCCGGCGAGATAAGTGGCGGTATGCAGAAGCGTGCAGCCATTGCCCGAGCCATCTCACTCAACCCCAAGTACCTCTTCTGCGACGAGCCCAACTCAGGTCTCGACCCCAAGACATCACTCGTCATCGACGAACTCATACACAGCATTACGCATGAGTTCAACATGACAACCATCATCAATACGCACGACATGAACTCCGTGATGGGTATCGGCGAGAACATCGTCTTCATCAGCGAGGGACGTAAGGCCTGGCAAGGAAGCAAGGATGAGATTATGACCTCAACCAACGAGCGCCTCAACTCATTCATCTTTGCCAGCGACCTATTCAAGAAAATCAAGGAGGAAGAGATGCGAGGCAACAGCTGACTCGCATCTCACACCATACCCAACATAAACCTGACTAACCATGAAGAACCTACATCTCATACTTGTTTTACTCATCGTCTGGCTGCCGGCAAAAGCCTCAGGGAACCCTGAGCCCGAAAGTGAGTTCAGCACACAGCCAACCAACGGTTTCGCACCCGAACATCGCATGACGCTATGGTACGACAAACCTGCCACAGCCAACAGGGTGTCGGACGTATGGATGGAGTACTCGTTGCCTATCGGTAACGGCTATCTGGGTGCCAGCATTTTCGGAGGCATCAGGCGGGATGAGATACAGTTCAACGAAAAGACCTTATGGGCAGGTACTGCCAACGACCTGGGCGACCATGGTGCCTATCGCAACTTCGGTTCTGTATGGGTGGAGGACTGTTCTGGCCAATTAGGCTCTTCGTCAGATAAGACCGCCAAGGACTACGTCCGATACCTCGACATAGAGAATGGCGTAGCTGGTGTTCGCTACTCAAGTGCCGACGGGAAGACAGAATATGAACGGCTATACATCGCCTCGCACCCCGACAGCATCATTGCCGTTCGCTATCGGGCAAAGGGGAAGAACAAGCTCTGCCTTAACATAACCTGCGAGCCAGGCAAGAAAATCAACGCAAATGAGAAAGACTTTCGTCATGATGCCACCGCCAAGAATCCCTACCTGGCATTCTCAGGTCATCTTGACGCCATAAGCTATGCCAGCCACATCAGCGTGGTTGCGGACAAGAAAACGCTACAGGAAGGTTCATCCACAACGGGGAAAGACGCCCATAACGGTAACCGCATCGAGATACGCGATGCAGCCGAAGTGGTAATCTACATCTCTGCCGGCACGAACTTCAGCACATCAACCCCTAATCGCAACAATGGAGAGAGCCTCTCAAACCTCGAAAAGCGCATTCGCAGCCGTGCAGAGAGGGCCATCAAGAAAGGGTTTAAGAGCATCTATAACGACCATGTAAAAGATGTATTGGCGTTAACACAACGTGTCAGTCTTCAGCTGACAAACGTGACTCCTGCCATCAATACCGAGGAACTTATCAAACAGTACAACGACCGTACATACAACAAGACAGGACAAGAACCCAACAACTTGTTCCTTGAGCAATTGTATTTCTACTACGGACGTTATCTTACCATCGCTAGCAGCCGTGGTGTGGATGTACCCAACAATCTGCAAGGTATATGGAACAACAAGGCGGATGCCCCATGGCACTCCGACATACACACCAACATCAACGTACAGATGAATTATTGGCCTGCCGAACCAACAAACCTTAGCGAGTTGCATATGCCATTCCTGAACTTCATCATTCAGAACGCAGGCGACAGCAACTACCAGCGTGTGGCCAAGCTATATGCTGGCGTGGAACACGGATGGACGGTCTTTACCGAATCGAACATCTTTGGTGGCATGAGCACATGGGGCAGCAATTACTTTGTGGCCAACGCATGGTACACCAGTCACCTTTGGCAGCATTGGCGCTACACTCGTGACAAGGAGTTCCTGGCTCGTACCTTCCCTTGCATGTGGAACTGTGCCCAATTCTGGATGGAACGCATGATAAAGGATCGTGGCTATGACAGCAAGAAGCAGAACACAAAGTACAGAGGAAAGCCTTACCAGTTCGCCCCCGATGGCAGCTACGTGGCTCCTGACGAATTCAGCGCTGAGCAACTTGACAATCCTTCAGAAGATGGTACGGCTCATGCCCAGCAACTTATCTACGAGCTGCTCTGCAACGTGAAAGAGGCCACGCAGGTTCTTCCTGCCAGCGTCACAAGACTCACAGAGGCCGACATCGCCAAGCTTGACGAATACCTCGAAAAGACCGACAACGGCTTACATACAGAAGTCTATACCGCAAACTCAAGCCTGAATAGCGAATGGACAAATCCCCGCAACGGCGTTAAGAAAGGCGACCTCTTGCTCCGCGAATGGAAATACAGTCCCTATGACGTAAGTCAGGATCCCGGACATCGTCACCACAGTCATCTCATGGCTTTATACCCGCTTACCAGCATCGGTCCCAATAGCGAGTACTTCATGCCTGCCGTCAATTCACTCAAACTGCGAGGCGATGTAGCCACAGGTTGGTCAATGGGTTGGAAAATCAATCTCTGGGCACGCGCTCAGGATGGCGACCACGCGCACACCATTCTGCACAATGCACTACGCCACAGCACGTCATACGGCGTGAATGCCAATGCTGGCGGCGTGTATTACAACCTATATGATGCCCACGCACCTTTCCAGATTGATGGCAACTTCGGCAGTTGTGCGGGAATAGCCGAGATGCTGTTGCAGAGTCAAACCGACACGTTGCAACTCCTTCCAGCCCTACCCTCTGTATGGAAACAACAAGGTCACGTCAAGGGATTGAAGGCTGTAGGCAATTTCGAAGTGGATCAGGAATGGGCAAACGGCAAGTTGACCAAAGCCGTAATCAAGAGTTTCTGCGGGCTCACCTGCCCCATCAGCTATCCTAATATTACAAAGGCAAACATTACAGATTCCAAAGGAAAAACCGTCCCCGTCAAGGTTATCAACGACAACTCCATCGTCATTGAGAGCACACAGATCGGAGAAGTTTACCTAATAAAGTTATGAGAAATCACATCAAGTTACAACTCCAATCGTTCCTGCCAGCGTCTTACACTAAAGTAGCAACTATGACTCATTACATAATAAGTCACATGAAAGCGTTTTTATCTACGTCTTGCACCATAGCGACGATGGCATTATTATCCATTTGCCTTTGTGCTTGCAAGGGTGGAGACGAGGAAAAGCCCAACCCATTGGACGATGCAGAAAAGATGGCACTCCACTATTACAACAGTCTATTAGAGGGTGACTTCAAAGCATTTGCCAATGGCATAGTAGCTTCCGATCTTGGTGCAGGATATCCGAAATCAGACAGACTTCCTGATGCCTATCGCAACGAACTTGCCGATGCAGCAGGTCAGTTTGCCATCAAGGAAGCCAAAAAACATGGAGGCATTGCTACCATACGAACTATCGGCAGTTCCTTTGGAACAGATTCCATCACCGCACTCGTCAACCTTGACCTTTCCTTTGGTGACAGCACCCACGAAGAAATCCTCATCTCCATGCAAAAAGTGGACACTTTGTGGAAGATGAAATAACCCACTAGCACTTAGTAATACCGAGGCATCGAAATATCGGGAACAACGAAATATCGAAATGTCGAAATGTCGGAATATCGAAAATCGGAATGTCAAAAATCGGAATGTCAAAAATCGAAGTGTCGAAATATCAATCCATCGAAATATCGGATTATCAAAATACTGATTCATCGAAGCATCGCCCCACCTAAGCACCGATGCATCGAGCTATCCATGCACCGATGCATCAAACAACACGCCCCACACACCAATCCAACACACTTCATCATCTCACATCATCACAAAACAAGCCCGGCACATTTGTACCAGGCTTGTTGTATATAAATTCATTCCACTTAGAATTCTGCGTTCTTGGGAGTACGTGGGAAGGGAATCACATCACGGATGTTCTGCATACCCGTCACGAAGAGGATCAAGCGCTCAAAGCCCAAACCGAAACCTGCATGAGGACATGAACCATACTTACGGGTATCGAGATACCATGTCATATCCTTCATGGGAATGTTGCGAGCCTCAATCTCACCCATCAACTTCTCATAGCTCTCCTCACGAACAGAACCACCGATAATCTCACCAATGCTGGGGAACAATACGTCGGTACCCTGTACGGTTTCCTCCATCTCCTTGCCATCAAGCACAGGCTTCTCTGCATCAATCTTCATGTAGAAGGCCTTGATCTTCTTAGGATAGTTGGTCATGATGAC
>JAKSLO010000130.1 GCA_024401185.1 Bacteroidaceae bacterium
CCATCGAGACAGAACGTCTTCTGCTTCGTAGGTGGAAACCGTCGGATGCCGAAGCCTTGTACAAATATGCATGTGATCCAGAAGTCGGTCCACACGCAGGATGGCCACCACATAAGAATGTTGAGGAAAGCAAAATGATTATCCGTGAGCTATTCACAAATGACTACACCTGGGCGGTTATCTTGAAGGAAACCAACGAACCAATTGGCTGCATGGGGTATTATCCTTTTGGCAAGAGCAACATAGAGATTGGCGAAAACGATGCGGAGGTTGGTTACTGGATTGGTAAACCACATTGGAACAATGGTTACTGCACAGAAGCCTTGCAAGCAATGATTCACTATTGCTACGAGAAGAAACACTTTCAGACACTATGGGCAGATTTCTTCGTTGACAATCCTGCGTCTGGCAGAGTTATGGAGAAATGCGGCTTTACAGATACAGGCAAAGAAAACTATTGCTCAAACCTCTATCATGGTGAAGACCGACCTGTTCATATAATGATACTCGAAAAGAAACAATGACACAAGACTTGACTACATACTTTGTTTGGATTGGCGGCTCATGTGACTATGGTCATAAGGAAAGGGCTGGTGGTGCTGCTGTAGTTATTGAACTGATGGAGCAGCGAGAGCAGAGTGGAGCTTGCTCCAACTATGCCGAGTCGCGACAGAAGAAGGCCGAAGGTCAACTTGAATAACACTCACAAAAGTGCAAATTAATATATGTTAAAATGCTTTTCATAACCCTCTGAAATCGCCATTGCTAACCTTTAGGTAACCAAGGCAAGAAAGAATGTTTGAGCGGTCCACGCACCACAGGCGACGGGTACTACGAGCGAAGTTCACAAGTTGGGTTCCAGGCGTCATCGGGGCTTTAATCATCTTAAATAAAAGAAAATAGCCGCACTGGGAAAGCAACCCGACGTATGTTTACAAAGCATTTTTCATCATTTTATGTTATCTTTGCAAAAAACAATAACTATGTGTAAGAAACAAGAAACCCCTGTCAATCAACATTTTTGCCAAAGTTGCGGGATGCCTTTGAGCAACGAAATACTCGGAACCAATGCCGACGGATCCCAAAACCAAGAATACTGTCAATACTGCTACAAAGATGGAGCCTTCACCGGCGACTTTACCATGGAGCAGATGATTGACTTCTGTTCGCAATTTGTAGAACAATACAATGCAGATTCAGGACAACAACTCAGTCGTGACGAATACAAAGAAGTTTTGAGGCAATATTATCCGAACCTCAAACGTTGGAGCACACCTACCGAAGAACTACCCCACGCTGCATCTCCGCTTAAACAGCAATTCATCGACGAAATGAAAGATATATCGTCGTTTCCGAGTACGGACCAGATGGCATCGACCCGGAAATTGTAGTAATCAAAAAAAGAACTCATTATAGAAGATAAAACCCAATGTTCCATTATAAGCTTGCATTGATAGCCATTGCTTGTCTGTCTGTACTAAGTTCTTTTGCGCAGACGGAACGCATGGTGTGCAACGAAACTTGCGAGACGGAATTCCACCAAATTGGAGAAACTGCCAAAGGCGATGGATTTGCGGTCGTATCACCGGTAGGCAGAAGCACGGTAGAGATGATCCAGCAGGCACCTCGCCTCACCACACTCAACGGCAAGACGATTGCCGTTGTTGGCGTCAGCTTCATGTCCAAGGTCACGCATCCAGAAATCAAACGACTCATCTTGAAACACTATCCCGACGCGCATGTGATTCTGCTGGATGAGATAGGTGTGGCAGGTGTTTATCCCGCTCCCGGCATCCGAAGACGTTCGGTGGAGGAGTTTGAAGAGAAGCTGAAATCCATGCACGTGGATGCGGTCATTGCCGGCAATGGCGGCTGCGGTCTTTGCACTCCGAAAGAAACCGGTTCCTGCATCGCCGCCGAACGGCTTGGCATTCCATCGGTCATCATAGCCGCTCCGGGATTCACCGAGCAGGCACGATATACAGCCCTCAACAACGGCATTCCTGTCATGCGCATCGCCGAATACCCGGGAGCCTTCGCCACCCATACAGAGCAAGAACTCCTCAAGAACACGGATGAGATACTCTGGCCTCAGATTGTTAACGCCTTGACAAAACCCATCACGGCAGAGGAACGGGAAGAGGGATTGAAGTCCGACAAGGGTGACCTGCGCAACGATGTATTTTACGGAACACTGGACGAAGTGAACGACTACTTCCGTGAGATGAACTGGTCGGACGGACTGCCCATCATTCCGCCCACATACGAGAAGGTAACGGAGTTCATGAAGCACACCCATTACAAATGGGACGAGACGGTAGCCGTGCTACCCATTGCCCACCGTGACACCAAGGCATGGCACGTGGCCGTCAATGCCGTGATGGCAGGCTGCAAACCCGAGTACATGCCCATACTGATTGCCATGACCAAGGCCATAGGAGCGGGCGATTTTCGTCGCACGCTGGCAAGCACCCACGCCTGGCAACCCTACTGCTGGATCAACGGTCCTATTGCCAAGCAACTCGGCATAGACAATGGGCAAGGCGAAATCAACGAGGAGGCGAACATCTGCATCGGACGTTTCATGAACCTCGCCCTAATGAACCTTGCCGGCTATTACGTGAAGCAAGACCGCATGGGCACGTTCGGATACTTGATGCCATGGTGCCTTGTGGAAGATGAGGAAGCATGCAAACGTATTGGATGGCAACCTTACCACGTTCGTCAGGGTTACAAGGCGGAGGAGAGTACCATAACGGTTTGTTCCGCCCTACTTTGGGGCAACAACATGGCACCATAGACCACCGATGCCACCCGCGTGATGCAACTAATGGCATGGGATATCAGCGAGCGAGGACAGTTCGCACTCGGCAGCGGCAAACAGTTCACCTACCGCACCATACTGCTTACCGAACCAGTAGCAAAAATCCTTGCAAAACAATACGCATCACCCGAGGAACTTGAGAAAGAACTCATCAGAAATTCGCGTCGGCCGCTGAAGGAACGTGCCTTTGCCAACTACTATGCCAACCCGGGAGGTTCAAAGGACAATGGGGAACACAACCTGAGACAATATACGGGTTATCTGAAACGCACGGAAGAAGCCGAGCTGACACCAACGCCCGAATGGTATGATTCGTCAGAAGCAACACTGCTGACCATCCCCACCATGAAGCCCAACATGACGGCCATCATCATTACTGGCGATGCCAGCCGCAACAAGGTCCAAATCATGCCTGGGGGTGGATATGCGACAGAAAAAATAGAATGCGTTGCGTGCGAAGAGCGTAAAAGCGACGTAAATTTGCAGTTGCGGGGTGCAATCCATTAGGATTGCGCAATCTGTAGCGGCAATGGCGACCCGTACGCACGTTGGGGTCGTATTTCGGATTAGGCTCGATGCCCGGAAGTTCATACACTTCCTTATCGCTGAGGATGGCCATCACCTGGTCGTACAAACCATTGCGTTTGATGCTGCCATCGCCGTAGGTCACAGATGTACATTTTTTTGACCAAATAAAAACGGTAAATGCATTCAAAATTTCGCATTGTCATTGATCCTTCCTTTGGGCGGCCCGGCTCCTGACGTCGCCGTCACGCTTTCCGCCCTAACTTCGGGCTCGTGCCTCGCCCTCGTAAATGGGCTTCAATCGTTGCCGCAGCGTGCGTGGGCGACGCAACAACCGCTTCGGACCGCTCCCGTCACGTCTAATTTTTAACCATAATATATATCGTATGCGATATATTCAAAAATATTTGCTATCTTTGCATCCGCAAAAATTTTTACAAATCATACACATCGCAAACGATATAATTATGAACATATACGATATCAACGTTGTAAAACGCGAAAACCAACAGGATGTTGAAGTCTCCCTGAACACGTTCAGCGGGAAGGTTCTTTTGATTGTGAACACGGCCACGGGATGTGGTCTGACGCCACAATATGAAGCGTTGGAAAACCTTTATCGCAAATACCGCGACCAAGGGCTTGTCATCCTCGACTTCCCCTGCAACCAGTTCATGGAGCAGGCCAAGGAAAACGACGAGGAAATCAACACCTTCTGCACGGCCCGCTACGACACAACCTTCCCACGTTTCAAGAAGATTGAGGTCAACGGTCCGAACGAAGCCCCCATCTACACTTTCCTGAAGCAAGCGATTCCCACACGCGAAGGGCAAAAGAACTTCTTCATGAACATCCTCCTTTCGCTATCATCTCGCATGAATGGCAAAAGCAAGAACGACAACGACATCAAGTGGAACTTCGAGAAGTTCCTCGTAGATCGCAAAGGCAATGTGGTGAAACGGTTTGATCCCACCACCAAACCCGAGCAGATCGAGCAATTCGTCGCAGCTTTGCTATAACATGCATTTCAAATCATACATCATAATCCTAATCTTCTAAAACGAAACACTATGGCATCACAGAAACCTTGTGCGAACTGTAAATTACGTGCAAAACACGACCAGAATCCTCAATCCTTTATCGGACGCGTCTGGCGTTGGCACATCAACTTCTGTCCAGGTTGGAAATCCTACCTCAACTCACTCTCCGACGAGGAACGAACAGCCGTGTGCAAGAAATACAACTACAACCGCTAATCCACATGTACCCTCAACTACAACTCGACAATCAACTTTGTTTCCGGCTGTATACAGCGGCCCGACTGGTAACCAACAGCTACGCTCCCTATTTCAAGGAACATGGCATCACCTATTTGCAATACCTGGTGTTGATGATTCTATGGGAAAACGACAACCAGTTTGTTCGGGTGATCACGGAGAAACTGCATTTGGAAACCAACACCGTAACCCCCTTGCTTCAACGTATGGAGAAGCAAGGGCTTATTGTTCGTCAACGAGGCACGGCCGACAGCCGTCAGCGCATCGTATCCCTCACCCGTGAAGGCAAGCAGCTGGAAGAACGTATCAAAGAGGTACCCAACTGTCTGGCCCGCGAAATCGTGGCCAACGGCATGACCGTGGAAGAGTTGCAAACCATGGCGCCCCTGCTCGACAAGATCATTCAAGTGCTTAGCAAGAACATTGTTTCCGAGCGATAACGCAACATTACACACACGATCACATCAACGCCTATGAACTACATCGGACTCATCATTGCCACAGTCACCTTCATCATCATCGGCATCTTCCACCCCATTGTCATCAAAACAGAATATCATTTTGGAGTGAAAGTATGGTGGATTTACCTATTGCTCGGATTAGCATTCGTAGGAGCATCTTTGTTCATAAGCAATCCGATGTTCAGCACCATCGTTGGGGTTATCGGATGCGGCTGGCTATGGGGCATACGCGAACTGTTTGAACAGCGCAAAAGAGTACAGCGGGGCTGGTTTCCACGAAAGCCGAAACAGAAAAGATAAAGCGGCAAGGCGACAATATCCCTAACAATCTATTTGAGTATTTGTTGTCAAAGCATTTCGTAATTCAACCATAGTCACACAAAATTTGAGTACTTTTGCAACCCGATTTTCACGAAGCAAAAATTCGTGAAAGTGGTTCTATATTACATCACAAACAAGTAAACATACAACAAGCCCTATGTCATTCATACGAGTACTTCTATCCATATTGTTCCCACCCTTGGCGGTATATGACCGAGGGTGCGGTTCCATCCTTATCGTATTCCTACTGACCCTTTGCGGTTGGGTACCGGGAGTCATCGGGGCTTTAATCATTTTAAATAAGAGTAAATAACCCTCTATGGAAAAGATATCCGATGAATGTTTAATCTGCGGAGCACCGCTCGAGTATCTGGACCAGGCCGTACCGATGAGTTGTTCCATTTGCCACAAGACCACCCTAAGCAACGCGCGTTGCACGGAGGGTCACTACGTTTGTGACGGATGTCATACCAGCGGAGTGGATCAAATTGTGAGCATTTGCTTGTCTGAGCGATCCACGAATCCCATCGCATTGCTGGAGCGCATGATGTCGTTGCCATTCTGTCACATGCACGGTCCGGAGCACCATATCATGGTCAGTGCAGCATTAATCACGGCCTACCGCAATGCGGGTGGAGCAGTAGCGTTGCCGCAGGCCTTGTCGGAGGCCATTGCGCGGGGCAAGCAAGTGCCGGGTGGCGTTTGCGGCAACTGGGGCGCATGCGGCGCCGGCATCAGCACCGGAATATTCTGGAGCATCGTCACGAAAAGCTCGCCCTTGGCCAAGGAGAGCTGGGCGTTAGGCAACCGCATGACCTCACACGCCCTGAACAGGATATCGGAGCACGGCGGTCCTCGCTGCTGCAAGCGCGACGCCTACCTGGCCATCCTCGCAGCCATCGAGTTCACCCAGGAACATTTAGGGATCACGATGGAACGCCCTTCGAAAATCGTCTGCACCCGCAGCTCGATGAACAACCAATGTATAGGGTCCGACTGCCCGTTTAACCTATAAACGCAGTTGAACATATTCGATTGGATAACACATAAGCAAGCATTGACACATAATATTCACAATTATTGCTGTCCGATAAAAACTGAAAACGCGCCAAAAGGACTTATAACCCATTGATTCTTAGCATTGCCTTGTGTGCCGGCCCCAGGACAAGCCCCCTCAGTCAAAAAGAGTCAGTTCAGGAGGCATTTCAGAAGCTTCAGCAAGGACATACTCCCAGTCTTTCTCGGGGTTGTTGAAAAGACTGTAGAAGTCAACATAGTACATAAGCGTGATTCTCACCATTGTCGCCAGGCCGGAGAAGCTCCATTGGCGTTTCAGCCCTTTCTGCATTACCATCAGCAGCAGGTTCGTGATGAGCGTCACACAGATTTGTATCTTGATGGCGTTGGCGCTTTCGCCGTCTTTAAGCTTCTTTGTGAAGAGCACGGCCGCACCCTCACCTCCATGAGTCCGTCGGGTGTCCGAGGAAATGTGTACTTTTGCCCATGTTATTTTTAATTTTGTAGCACAGCAAAAATAACACAAAGGGCTGACTCCTAAAACAGAAATCAGCCCTTATTTTTTGCCCTAAAAAAAGTTTTATCGGACACCAATAATAATAAATAATCCGCTGTTTCAATTGGATATTAGAACGCTCCCCACGGCTACCGCACGAAAACGCTAACTTCGTGCAACAAGGGCAGTTCGATGGGCG
>JAKSLO010000131.1 GCA_024401185.1 Bacteroidaceae bacterium
AAGCGACGAAGGAGCGATAACTTCCTTTAACTCCTTTTAACTCCCTAAGTTTCAGTCACCCAAAGGGTGGGAAACTTTAGTGAAGTTATGCTACACGGAAAGTTCAATGTCTATTGTTAAGCCCCCTCCTGGGGTTTGCGAGGCAGTAACTGAACCTCCGTACTGAAGGGCGATGTTCTTGACGATGGCAAGGCCAAGACCTGTGCCGCCTAATCGACGCGAACGACCTTTGTCTATGCGGTAGAAGCGTTCGAAGATGTGAGGCAGATGCTCGTTGGGAACGCCAGGGCCGTTGTCTGTGAATGTGAAGAAATATTTGCCAGCCGATGCCTTGGCTTGCACCCTGAAGTAAGTTGCATCGGTTGCGTATGTAAGGGTGTTGCTGAAGATGTTGCGGAAAAGGGAGTACAGTAGGGAGGCATCACCCTGCATCGGCAGCGTCTTGGGGGTGTTCATCTGCAACTGGATGTTCCTCTCCCGGAATAGTGCTGCTGTCTCTTCTTCTATCTGATGAAGGATGAGCGCGGCATCAATGGATTTGCAGCATTCGATGATGCTGACGTATTGGAGTTCCCTAAATCTCTCTCCTCCAATTATGATGACGACGAAGAAGATGATTGGGATGATGACGATGATGATGACGATGATTAAGAAAATGGATTTTTGTTTCCTCACGATGTAGCAATTGTTTCCTCGCGACGTAGCAAAATATCCATCGTCATGGGCATCAAGAAAACAGATAGTAACGAATAACAGATAACAGTTAAACAAAATCGGAAATCAAGACTTCTGTTTGACGATTTTTCAATTACTGTTTATCTGTTATCTGTTATTTCTGTTACCGAAGTCTTTCCTTATGGGCAATTTGCTACTTTAGCAAAACACGGCATTCTCTACCTCATTCTTAAGGAAAGATGCAACGTATCCTACGCTCTGGAAATAGAAATTGGTATTTGTGTCTTGCAGACGATCGAAGGTTTCGGAGGTATAAAGGATATCAAGTGCCTCACGTGGAGAGTAACCATACGTTTCCATCAGCCAGTCGGCTAATTCTACAGCCAGTTCTTCCTTCATTGTCTGTATCTGTTGTTCGTTCAATCTTGTCATAAGGCTTTCAGTTTTTTGAGAGCACGTTCAGTGCCGAAGAAATACTGGAAGGTAATGCCCTTGGCGTATTTGAACCATGATACAGCTTCATTGCAGTTTCCCTCCATTATGCCTACATACCTCTGATAATGCATCAACAGTATCTTCAAATGAGTATGTATGCAAGATGTTAAAGTGACTATACAGATGGTCAAGTCCTTTGAATCTGTTGAGATATGCGTATGCCTGACGCGGCCTGATGCCGTATCTTGCAGCAAACTCGCTGACGAGAGCCACCACATAGCCTACTGTGTTATGTTCTTCTCTTGACATACTACTTTGATTTTCTGACAATTTATACTGGTTGGGAACACTTTCGGCCGCAAATTTAACGATTTTATTTCAAAAAACGTTTATCACCGTAGTTAAATTGTTTGAACTGGGCAAAAAAAGGAGAGTTTTATACATCCCTCACCACTTACCCCCCTAAACGTTGAATTGTGACAATCTGGTTACGAAACAATATCGTAGCATGATTGTAACAAGGTAGAAACAACTGCAGAGGCTTTGACAACATACAGATTGTCGGTTCGGGAGGCAACATCAACAAGCTCTACCGACTTGCGCCCAAGCGTGAAAGGAAAACCGAAAGGCTCATGGTCAGTTCACTCTCCAAACTCTACGACAATCTGTCTTCGCTCTCTGTGGAACAACGCATGGAGCAATACGACCTGCGTGAGGATCGTGCTGACGTCATCGTGCCTGCTGCCAGCCTTTTCCTGATGGTGGCACAGGTTGCAAGGGCAGAGACGATCATGGTGCCCATGGTGGGATTGGCAGACGGAATCATCAATGAACTTGCCGAAAGAAACTGAGTCTTTACACCCTTGTCTGCCTTGCCTTACATTGCACTACGTTGAGGATGTAGTCGCCGAGCTTCTCAAGGCCATTGATGTAGTCGATGTAGAAGGCACCGAGCTTGTAGTCGTACTGACCTGTAGCAATGTTCTGCAGGTTTTCGTTGCGCACCTGTGTGCGCAGGGCGTTTATCTCGTTTTCTAAGGTGTAGCTGCGGGTGATGTCATGTCCTTCACCTTCAGGTTGCTGCAGGGTGTCGGTCATGAGGATAAGGGCTTCGTTGACGAGGTGTTCCATGCGGAGAATCTGCTCAAACTGCTCAGGGGTGAAAGGCTCTGGGCAGTTTTCTTGTTTGCGGCTCAGGGTGCGTGCCAGCGAGAAACAGCAGTCGCCGATGCTCTCGAGGTCGTCCACCTCGCGAAGCATACGTTGCACCTGTCGCTTGGCATCGTCGGAGAGACGGCCTTCGCTCACCTGCTGCAGGTAGTGGGCAATCTCATACTCCATGTTGTCGGTAATGCCCTCGTACCTCTCCACCTTGGCGAAGAGTTTCTTGAACTTGTCATCGTCGTAATTGTCATCATGGCTTCGCATGGAGAGCACATAGTTGAACGACTTCTGACAACGCTCTGCAAAGTGTACAATCTCCTTGCGTGCCTGGAGCATAGAGAGTTCGGCGGTTGAGAAGAGGCCACCCGAAATGTACTTGAGGCCATATTCCTCCACATCCTCCTTGAGCGGAAGCAGGCGGCATACGAAGTTCTCTATCTGCTTGACGAAACCGATGAGCAACAGGGTGTTGAAGATGTTGAAGGCGGTGTGGAACATGGAGAGCTTGAAGAGGTCGTTGTTGCCAGCCGCCATCACATCCTCCACCAGCCAGCTGACGGCATCGCAGAAGGGGTAGAACATGAGCAGCACCACGACTACGCCAAAGACGTTGAAGAACATGTGTGCCATGGCTGCACGGCGTGCCTGTGTGCCTGCTGTAAGCGAAGCCATGAGGGCTGTGATGGTGGTACCGATGTTCTGTCCCATGGCGAGTGCAGCTGCCTGCTCAAGTCCGAAGCCAGGTATGTGCATGTCGAAGAGCATCAGCGTGATGGCCATCGTGGCTGCCGAGGCCTGTACGACCATGGTGACGAGTGCACCCACGAAGACAAAGAGAATGATGGTGAAGAAGCCTCCGTCGGCCACCTTGGCGAGCATGGCTGCTACCATAGAGCCAATGTCGAGGTCGGTAGCTGCCTGTTGCAGGAAGCTGAGGCCCATAAACAGGAAGGCAAAGCCGAAGATGAACTCACCTATTGACTTACGTTTGTTCTGTTTGCTGAAAATGAGTGGGATGCCGAATGCCAGCAAGGGTAGGGCAAGTGCTGCAATGTTGACCTTGAAGCCGATGGCGGAGATGATCCATGCTGTCACGGTGGTACCGACGTTAGCACCCATAATGACGCCAATGGCCTGTGAGAGGTTCATCAAGCCGGCATTGACAAACGACACAACCATGACCGTTGTGGCAGATGATGATTGGATGAGTGCCGTGACGATGATACCCGTCAGCACACCCATGAAGCGGTTTCTCGTCATGGCTGCCAGGATGCTGCGCAGGCGATCGCCAGCAAACTTCTCAAGTCCCTCGCTCATCGTCTTCATACCGAAGAGGAAGAGGCCAAGTGAACCCAAGAGGGAGAGGAGGTTGGTTATCAATTCATAATTCATAATTCACAGTTCATAGTTGAAATGGTATTGCAAAAGTATTACGAAAATGTTACAAAGATGTTACAACAGTATTACAAAGTTGTTACAATTGCATCTGTAAAACTTATGTAACAAGATTGTAAACACTTTGTAACAGCTTTTTTTGACCTTTGCGCCGTAATCAAATATTCAAAATATTATGGACAAAGAAAAAGCAAAGAAGATTCAGCGGTGTTACAACTATTTCCGCTTTACGGTGATCATTCTGTTTGTATGTTTATTATTGTTAATGACCTCGTAAGTTTATAATTTTTAGTGAATAGTGAAAAATACATTCACGGAGATATGTTTTACGTAAATGACCGTAAATTTTAACGTGAATTGGACGAAAATGTATTTTTCATGAAGGTATTTATGTCCAATTTGCGGAATAATTTCCGGATATTCTCGTAAAAAATAAATCATAAATAATTCGTGCTAAACGACTAAACAACAAGTCCCCTAAACGACTAAAATATGAATACAATTTTTCTTGGAATAGTAGTGTTCCTTTGTGTGCTGGCGGTGTTCGACCTCGTGGTGGGCGTCAGCAATGATGCGGTGAACTTCCTTAACTCGGCCATCGGTGCCAAGGTGGCTAAGTTCCGCACGATAGTAGTGATTGCAGCTATTGGCGTGTTTGCCGGAGCTGCCATGAGTAACGGTATGATGGACGTGGCAAGGCATGGCATCATGACGCCAGAGTACTTCACGTTCTACGAAGTGATGTGTGTCTTTCTGGCCGTGATGGTGACGGACGTCATCCTGCTCGACATCTTCAACACGCTTGGCATGCCAACCTCCACCACCGTCAGCATGGTGTTTGAGTTGCTGGGTGGTGCCTTTGCCGTGGCGTTGCTGAAAATCACAAGCGAGACCCCCCTAACCCCCGAGGGGGGATTGCTGAGCCTTGGCGATCTGCTCAACACCGAGAAGGCTATCAGCGTCATCATGGGTATCTTCCTCAGTGTAGCCATTGCCTTCGTGGTGGGCATGGTGGTGATGTGGGTGAGCCGCATGGTGTTCACGTTTACTTATCGGGTGAACGGCAAGACAACGGCTTATAATGGCAATATGGGCGGATTGACAAGCAGTTCGCTGAAGATAGGCATCTTTTCGGGCATTGCCGTGACAAGCATCATCTGGTTCCTGCTCATCAACGGATTGAAGGGCAGTTCCTTCATGTCGCCCGAACTGAAGGAGATGATCAACGCAAACACTTGGTACATCCTCGGTGCAGGCGTGCTGGTGTTCAGCGTCATCATGACGACATTGAGCGCCTTTAAACTGCCGGTGCTGAAGTTCGTCGTACTGCTGGGCACCTTCGCGCTGGCCATGGCGTTTGCGGGCAACGACCTCGTCAACTTCGTGGGTGTTCCACTTACAGGTCTTGATGCCTATCAGGATTTTGTGGCCAATGGAGGTGGCGACCCCGACACATTCCTCATGGGTTCGCTCATGGGTGGTGCGCAGACACCCGCTGTCTTTCTCGTTGCTGCAGGTGTGGTGATGGTGCTCTCGCTCATCTTCAGCAAGAAGGCACAGAACGTAGTGAAGACCTCGGTTGACCTCAGTCGTCAGGACGAGGGCGATGAGATGTTCGGTTCGTCGGGCGTGGCACGCACATTGGTGCGCAACAGCAATGCCACCTCAAAGTTTGTGGCAAGGATTGTCCCCGACCGACTCCTGCATTGGATTGACACTCGCTTCAACAGCGAGGAGATGAAGCTGGAGCAGGGTGCTGCCTTCGACCTCATCCGTGCTGCCGTCAACCTCGTGCTTGCAGGTCTTCTCGTGGCCATCGGCACAAGCCTCAAGTTGCCCCTCTCCACCACCTACGTCACCTTCATGGTGGCCATGGGTACGTCGCTTGCCGACCGTGCCTGGAGCCGTGAGTCGGCTGTGTTCCGCATCACGGGCGTGCTGAGCGTCATCGGTGGATGGTTCATCACGGCTGGTGCAGCATTCCTCTTCTGTTTCCTGTTGACTAACACGATGTATTTCGGTAGCTACGTGGCCATGGCTCTGGCTATCATCCTCGCCATCTATCTGCTTGTTCGCAGCAACTTCAAGAAGTCGGAAACGAGAACGAAAACGGAGGATTCGCTTTTCTCTCAGATTCTCAAGAGCAAGGACAAGGCTATTATCTGGGGACTCCTCTGTGAGCACATCCGCAATGGCAACGCCACTCGTCTGAAGTTCGTCATCGATACCTATGGCAGCATGACCGATGCTTTCCTTCGCGAACAGTATCAGCCTCTGCGCCGGGCATCATCGCTCATTGAGGAGGAGCGCAAGTCGCTCAAACGCCAGCGCAAGCAGGAGATCGTTACCATGCAACGCCTTGACCCATTGAAGATGATTAGTCGCAATACATGGTACTTCCTGGGCATCAACTCGTGCCACCAGATGCTGGATTGCCTGAAGCGAATCAACGAACCCTTGCGTGAGCATGTGGGCAATAACTTCTTGCCGTTACCCGAAGCCTACCATGAGCGTTTCATTGACGCCAAGGAGGCGGTGCTGAATCTTTACGGCAGGGCTTTGGGCATGCTTGAAACAGGCGATTTCACCAATGCCGAGGCACTTCGCATTGATTGCAACACCGTGCAGAAGCAGCTCTCGAACGACCGCAAACGTGCGCTGGATAGCATGCAAGATGAGGCGGCAAACCTCAACCCCCTCCTCCTTACCATCCACATCCTTCAGGAGAGTCAGGAGCTCATCGGTCAGCTTCGCCACATGATCCGCGGCATGAACAAGTTTGCTGGGGCAGAAGATTAGGCGTGTTTATCCTACATTAGTCGTGCAGGCATTGATAGTTGAAATTTGCTCTGCACATCAATACAGGCATTGTGGAGCACCATGATGCGCTGTACGAGAGCCATGCCTATTCCGTGTCCACCTTCTGTGTGGTTGCTGCCACGGTAGAACATACGGAAGAGATTGCGATGTTCTGCAGGAGTCATGCCAATGCCGTTATCTGCAAAGGTTACATAGAGCCCTTGCTGTACGCCAATGGAAACATGCGAGGTGTGATCGGAAGAATACTTGCAGTTGTTCTCTATGAGGTTGCGAAAAGCAAGGGCAAGGAGGTAGCGGTTGGCAATGACAGACAAAGCCCCCTCCGACTCCCCCAAGGGGGAGAGAGCAGAACCGGATAGCATCTTCCCCCCTTGGGGGGACTGGAGGGGGGCTTGTGGGTCCGCATAGGATATACTGATATGGTATTCCGGCTTTGCACGAAGCATCTCTTCGATAACGTCCATCAGGAG
>JAKSLO010000132.1 GCA_024401185.1 Bacteroidaceae bacterium
TGGTGCTGCTGTAAACCTCTGCCTGGCAGTAGCCCTCCTCAAACTGGTACTGGTCTATGCGGCCGTTACGCAGCGTGAGGCTTCCACCAAGAAGATAATCTATGGAGTCGGTGTATTTTCTTTTCATGGAATTACTGAATGACTTGTTCCCATAAATTGAATTAGATGCCATAGCCTCCTGACAAGGCATGTCTTATCTTGACAACGCAAAACTAAAGAAAGGAAAACGATTATGCAAATTTATGACCAGATATTTCTGAAATTTTCTCAATTTTTCTGCAAAACTTAGCAGAAAAGTGTAAAATACGGCAAATAACAGCATGAGCAATGCACAATTAACAATTGACCACGTCGAGCCTTTAGGGCTTCTTCTGTCCATACCGCCGCATACGCGGCCAGCCTCCCCCTTTCTCCCCCCTTAATACTACGTCCCCTTTAGGGGACTCCGTATTAGGGGGGCAGGGGGGCAAACCGAAAAAAGGCATTCTGCCAGCAAAATCTAAAATATCAGTAATGCTGGCACGTAATATTGTGAATGAACTAACTACACACCGGTATTCATCAGTAAGGTTGTTTTTTATGTCTATCGCCTTGATGAGGATGGCGGCTTTCTGAAGGAAAGTGACGTTTAAAAACAAAATCTGGGTTAAAATCTAAATCAAAAATAATGGAACGACATGTTTGGCGTCGGCCTACGGCCTCAAAATCTAAGGAAAATCAATTTAAAATCTGGGTAAAAATCCATCAAGAGGACATGAGTTCTCCCATCGGGGAGATAGAGGGGGCAGTTCATAGTTCATAGTCCATAGTTTATAGTTCTTCTCAGGCGAGCTGCGAAGCGGCAAGCCGAGCGGACTTCGTCGAGCCCTTCGGCCTTCATAGTCCATAGTGTCTTTTTACTTTTTCTTTACACATAATTGTGAAAAAAAGGCCAAAATACCCATTTTCTTCGGGATGAATACCTACGGGATAGTAACGGGTTAATAACGGGTTAATAACGGGATGATATCGGGTTAATATCGGGAAGGCTATAGGAAAAGAAAAATAATTTACTTTTTCTTGATCGTGTCGTCATATTGCTTGTGCAATTGCTCCTATGTATATGAACAGCAAGAACGAAGAAATAATTTCGGCCTGTAGAAATAAGGGAGCTCCCCACCCTCACTATAGGGAGCTATATAGAAGCTATTTCATCATCATACAGTTGGATGTACTCGTAAGTGTTTGACACACAAGCGAGATACTTCTCAAAGTCATCGTGAGCAATGACAACCGTTCCGCGGCAATCGTTGGGATGGAAACTCAGGGAAGCGGCATGCTGCAACGACTCATCGAGAAAAAGATGCACGTGGTGCTCCTCGTCGTTGATAAGTCCGAAGGGAGAAACGGAACCTGGTTCAAGACCCAGATAGCGCATCATTCGCTCGGGAGAGGCAAACGACAGCTTGCCAGGTGCAGGCAATCCACGCTGCACGAGAGCCTCCTTAAGGCGATGCTCAAGGTCGTGAATGGCAAGGTCGTGGTCGCAATGGAAGCACACCAGATAGTGACGGTTGCCCTTATGGTTGCGCAAGAAGATGTTCTTGCAATGAATGCTGCCATCGTTGCGCCACCAACGCTTGGCCTCCTCAATGGTCTTACCCTCGGGATGCGTGTAAAGAGTATAGGGTATGGAATGGGCATCGAGATAATCGAGCACACGCTGTGCACGCTCGTCCAATTGTACGTTGTAAAGAGATGAGTCTGTCATGATTTGAAGAATTACTTACCTAAAGGTGGAGCGAAAATACGCCAAGGCGCATTTAGTACCCACCAAGAAAACCGAATGCAAAATAACACAATATTTGTCAATCAAGCAAGCAAAAGTGGAAAAAACATACGGTTTCAGCCGCCGACCCCTCTTCCAAGATGGGAAGGTATCGGCATCGTAAATGACATTTATGCCTTAAAAAACGGCCATTTTAAGCCAAAAATGCAGAGAATGTGCGCTAAAATTTGCAATTCGTACTATTATTTATTATCTTTGCAGAGAAACAGCAAATAACTAACTAAAATAACAAAGACAAAAATGAACAAATTCTTAACTGCCATGATTCTGGCAGGTGCTTGCACAAGCATGCAGGCACAAGAGATTGCAAGTCCCAACGGCAAGCTGAAGGTGAACGTGGGTTGCGAGAACGGAGTGGCCAACTACAGCGTGGTGCTTGACAACGACACCGTAATCTGCAAGTCACCCCTGGGTGTTCGCACAAGCATTGGCGACTACACCAAAGGTTTGACACTGAGCAAGATGAGTGACATAAAAAGCGTAAGCGAGAACTACTCATTGCCCCAAACCAAGAAGGCAAACATCAGCTATACCGCCAACGAGGCAACCTACAGCTTCCAGGCAAAGCGTGGAGACAACAGTTTTGATGCCATCGACGTGGTAATGCACGTGGACGACAACAACGTGGCCTTCAAGTACGTAGTAAAGCCCCTCAAGGGCCGTGGTGGCGACCGTTTGGCTTGCCTCGTAGAGCAAGAGGCTACGCGCTACACATTCCCCGAAGGAACAACCACTTTCATCTGTCCTGCCATGACCCCTCAGACGGGTTTTGCACGCACAGCGCCCAGCTATGAGACCTTCTACGAATATGACGCCCCCATGGGCAAGAATGGCCATGGCCGCGGCTTTACCTTCCCTGCCATGTTCAAACTGACACCCATGAGCAACCGCATGATGGGCACTCAGCCTAACATCTGGGTAATGCTGAGCGAGACCAACGTAGGCGGCAACTACTGCGGTAGCCGCATTGAGAGCACAAGTGCCAACAGCTACGGCATCGCCTACCCCGAGATGACCGAGTTTGGTGGCGTGGGCAGTACCGCTCCCGGCATCATGCTTCCCGGCGATACTCCATGGCGCACCATCACCGTGGGACGCACCTTGGCTCCCCTGGCAGAGACCACCATACAGTGGGACCTTGTAAAGCCCCAATACGAGGCAAAGTATGACTATAAATATGGTCGTTCGGCATGGAGCTGGATTATCCGTATGGACGCCAGCTGTAACTACAACGAGCAGAAGGAGTATATCGACTTTGCTGCCAACATGGGTTGGGAGTACCTGCTCATCGATGCCATCTGGGACAGCAACATCGGCTATGAGCGCATGGAGGAACTCTCGAAGTATGCTCAGAGCAAGGGCGTAAACCTCTTCTTGTGGTATAACTCAAACGGCTACTGGAACGATGCTCCCCAAGGTCCACGCGGCAAGATGCACCGTCAGATTGACCGCAGAAAGGAGATGGCATGGCTGCAGAAGGCAGGTATCAAGGGATTGAAGATTGACTTCGTAGGTAGTGACAAGCAGCAGACCATGCAGATGTATGAGGACATTCTGAGCGATGCCAACGACTTCGGCCTGATGATCATCTTCCACGGCTGTACCCTGCAGCGCGGATGGGAGCGCATGTATCCCAACTTCATCTCTTGCGAGGCTGTACGTGCCAGCGAAAACCTGGCATTCGGCCAGAACGACAACGACATCGAGGCCCTTGCAGGTACCATTCACCCCGTTCTGCGTAACGCTGTAGGTAACATGGACTTTGGTGGTTCGGCCCTCAACAAGCGCTATTCAAAGGGCAACGACCGTGGTACCACCCGTAAGACCAGCGACGTATATGCTCTGGCTACCGCTGTATTGTTCCAGACTCCAGTACAGAACTTTGCCGTTGCGCCCAACAACCTTACGGATGCTCCCGCCTGGGCTATCGATTTCATGAAGAAAGTACCTGTGATGTGGCAGGATGTGAAGTTCATCGACGGCTATCCCGGCAAATACCTCATCATGGCTCGTCAGAGTGCAGGCAAGTGGTATGTGGCTGCCATCAACGCAGCTGACGCTGCCTTGACTCAGACCATCACATTGCCCACCAATGCCACCGAGGTTACTGCCTACACCGATGACGCCAAGCTGCAAGGCAGCGTAAACCAGGTAAAGGTGAAGAAGAACCAGTTCAAGCTCAACGTTCCCAAGAATGGTGCAGCCTTAATCATCTGCGAGTAAAGAATCACACGCATGAAGAGCCTGCATGGCTCTTCACAAACATACACATGGGGCAAGCTGCAAGGTTTGCCCCATGTTAGTCTGTGGAAGTTAAAAGAAGTAAAAGAAGTTGATAGCTTAAAGGAAGTTAGAGGAAAATAGAGCAAGTCAGGGAAGTTAGAGGAAGCCTGGGAAAGTCTTAGACGGAACACAAAAAAACTGGGTGCCCTCATACGAGAACACCCAGCAGTAATGTCTGTAAAAAAAGTATTACTTGCTCTCCAGACGCTCAACCCACAGACGGTAAGCCTGCTTGTAGGGTTCGCAGTCAGCCTCAGGCTTCACGGTAGCCATGTGCTTGAGGGTAGAGAATGCCTCATTGTTGTCCTTATAGATACCAGCACCAATACCAGCACCCTTAGCTGCACCCACAGCACCATCGGTCTCGTAAAGCTCGATGGTAGCGCCAGTTACGCTTGCCAAGGTGCGACGGAACAAGGGACTGAGGAAGAGGTTAGCATGGCCAGCCTTAATGGTCTTGATGTCCATACCCATCTTAGCCATGATGTCCATACCATAGGCAAATGAGAAGGCAATACCCTCCTGGGCAGCACGCAGCATGTGAGCCTTGGTGTGGATGTTGAAGTTGATGCCGCTGACGCTTGCACCGGGATTCTGGTTCTGGAGCACACGCTCGGCACCATTACCGAAGGGGATGATGCTCAAGCCCTCTGCACCCACGGGAACGCTCTCAGCGAGGTCGTTCATATCAGCATAACCAATGCCCTCGGGAGCCACGGTACGCTTCATCCAAGCGTTGAGAATACCGGTACCATTGATGCAAAGCAATACACCCAGACGAGTGTCGGGCTGGTTGTGGTTGACATGTGCGAAGGTATTGACGCGAGACAACTTGTCGTAGTTGACCTCACCCAGAACACCATAAACCACACCAGAAGTACCACCAGTAGCAGCAATTTCACCGGGCTCCATCACATTGAGCGACAAAGCGTTGTTGGGCTGGTCGCCACCACGGTAGCTGATAGGAGTACCTGCAGCCAGACCCAGTTCGGCAGCCACAGCCTCACAAACGGTGCTCTGTACAGAGAAGGTGGGAACGATTTCGCAAATAAGGTCGTTAGAGAAACCGAAGTGGTTCATAACATCCTTGCTGACCTCGTTGTTCTTGAAGTCCCAGAACATACCCTCAGACAGACCGCTCACGGTAGTCTTCATGTCGCCACCACTCAACTTCATGGCAATATAGTCGCCGGGAAGCATTACCTTGTGAATCTTGGCAAAGAGTTCAGGCTCGTTCTCCTTTACCCAAGCCAACTTGGCAGCGGTAAAGTTACCGGGTGAATTCAGCAGATGGCTCAAGCATTGCTCACCACCGATGGCATCGAAGGCAGCGTTGCCATAGGGAACAGCGCGTCCGTCACACCAGATGATGCTGGGACGAAGAGCCTTACCCTCCTTGTCAACACATACCAGACCATGCATCTGATAGCTGATACCGATAGCCTTTACATCCTCACCCTTTGCACCAGTGTCGGCCAACACCTTCTGGGTAGCCTGGCAAAGATACTTCCACCAACTCTCGGGTTCCTGCTCTGCCCAACCAGCCTGCTTGGCAATGATGGGAGCTTCGCTCTCGGGGAAGAAGGTTGATGCTGCACACTTGCCACTCTCGATTTCTACAAGGCTTGCCTTCACTGAAGAGGTGCCTATGTCATAACCTAATAAATAGTTCATCGTTTTGTTATTGTTTTATTATTGTATATTTGTAAATAAATTGCAAAATATTTTCCCGCAGGGCTACTACCCTACCCGACGAATAACGGAACACATGCCTATTATTGGCTTGATTCGCTATTTGAATGCTTGAGACTCTTGGCGTGACTATCAAACTTGTAATACCTTGCAGCACGATGTGCCACGTTGGTCTCCTTCTCGTCGAGTGGTACCACATAATCCATCTTAGCTATGCGCTTATGGAAGTTGCGGATGTCGAACTCCTGGTTGTAGATGACCTGAAACAGGCAACGGAGCTGAGCCGCCGTGAACTTGCGCGGGAGGAGTCTGAAGACGATATCAACTTGAATGGAAGCCTGGTTGCGAATGTAGAGCAAAGCAGCATTGAGAATATCGTTATGGTCGAATGCCAGATTGCCAACCTCGTTGACAGGCACCCAGCATGCCTCGTATTTCTCACTCAGACGCAGATGTCGGCGCTCTATCTTGAGCAAAGAGGTGTAAGCCACCGAGATGACGCGCTCTACCGAAGTATGCAGACTATAATAGTCCGTCATCCACTTCAAGTCCTTAGGCTCATGAATGCGGTTGGGCGAGCCAAAGGTGTGAAACTGATGCAGAGGCACATTCTTAAGTCCGGTTAGTTCGGTAACCACACGACTGGCGGCATGATCAAATTCTTCATTTCTGAAAAGTAGGCTGCCAGGTAACTTAAACTCAATCTCGCCTTGCTGCAATTCAGCACCAATTTGACGAACAAGCAACACACATAGATGCTCCCCGTCAAAGCCGACCAAAACGCAGTCAACTGAGAAATGAGAGTCCATCGTGGCCTCTGTAGGGCACTCATTTGCTGCAAAATTCGTGTCTTCCATTATTTATAGTTAGGTCTATTGTTTATTTATGTTGCAAAGATACATTTTTTAATTCTTTCAACCAAACTTTTCAGACGTTTTTATAATATCTATGTAAGATATCAAACCGATGTTTTCTCTTTATGCCAAAAAAGAGAATGACGCCGAAACATCATTCTCTTTATATTGATAGAACTTGGCTACGCCGAGTTACAGACTATCTAAAGAAGATAGAACTTGGCT
>JAKSLO010000133.1 GCA_024401185.1 Bacteroidaceae bacterium
ATCTGGAATGGATTCTCAGGATCACCACCGAGGTTCTTAATGGTGTTGATGTAAGCATCGCCACCGAGAGGAGCACCATGAGTCTTGCAGTTTGCCTCATAAGAAGTACCGTCAGCCTTCAAAGCACCCTTACCCATGATACACTTACCAATGATCAAGGTGGGCTTGCCAGTTACAGCCTTTGCCTTTTCGATAGCTGCGCGGATCTGAGCTGCGTCGTTACCGTTAATCTCGATAACCTCCCAGCCCTGAGCGCGATACTTAGCAGCGGTGTCCTCGTTCATAACCTCCTTTGTCTCGGTTGAGAGCTGGATGTCGTTGCAGTCGTAGAACATGATGAGGTTGTCAAGACCGAGGTTACCAGCGATACGAGCAGCACCCTGAGAAACCTCCTCCTGGATACCACCATCAGAGATGTAAGAGTAGATGGTCTCCTTAGCGAAGGTGGGGTTGCCAGTGTGAGCAGCCAGGAACTTGGCAGCGATAGCAGCACCGATAGCGTAAGCGTGACCCTGACCGAGAGGACCAGAGGTGTTCTCAATACCACGTGCTACCTCATACTCGGGGTGACCAGTGGTAGGTGAGCCCCACTGACGGAGCTGTGCCAACTCATCGAGGGTGAACTTGCCAGTCAGGCAGAGCTGTGAGTACAACATGGGAGCCATGTGACCGGGATCAAGGAAGAAACGGTCGCGACCAACCCATGTGGGGTTCTTGGGATCGTAGTTCAAATACTCGCTGTAGAGCACGTTGATGAAGTCTGCACCACCCATAGCACCACCGGGGTGACCACTCTTTGCCTTCTCTACTGCACTGGCTGCCAGAATACGAATGTTATTCGCAGCCTTGTTCAATACTTCAATTGAATTTGCCATTTGAATAGTTTTTATAACAACGTGAAAACAGTTTTTATTTCGGGTCTTTGCTTTTTTATGAACTTTGAGATGGCTCTACTTGTAGCATAAGTCTCTTGCTGAAATAGTTCTTTCTGTTTTTCTGCGTTGTTGAAGTTAAAATTAAAGTTATTTCTTGTTAGTTACGGCTGCAGCCTCGATGGGCAGACATGCCTTGTAATTCTCGATGTACTTGTTGAAGCCTTCTACGTCTTCGGCTGTGGGAGCGATAGAAACACCGGTGTTGCCAGCGAATACAACGTCCTCAAGCCAGTCAGCCAAGTTGCGGTTGCCCTTGTTGATAAGATAGCTTGCCAAGAGGGCAATGCCCCATGCACCACCTTCGCCAGCGGTCTCCATAACAGAGATGGGTGAGTTGAGGGCAGCGGCCAACATACGCTGACCTACACCAGCAGTCTTGAAGTAACCACCATGACCTGTGATGCGGTCAATCTTGATCTTCTCCTCGTTCAGCAGAATGTCGTTACCGATCTTCAAAACTGCTATTGCACCATAGAGGTGAGCACGCATGAGGTTGGCAAGGTTGAATTTATCGCCTGCTGAACGTACTACCATGGGACGACCTTCCTGCATGCCGGTGATAGGCTCGCCAGAGATGTAGTTGAATGACATCACGCCACCGCAGTCAGCATCGCCTGTAAGTGCTGCGTTGAAGAGTTTGCCGTAAAGCTCGTTCATGTCAACGGGAACACCCAGCAGCTGCTGATACTCCTTGAAGAGTCCTACCCAAGCGTTAATGTCGCTGGTACAGTTGTTGCAATGCACCATGGCAACCAATGAACCATCGGGGGTAGTCACCATATCGATGGGCTCATAGGGTTTAGTGAGAGGCTTCTCAAGTACAATCATTGAGAAGCTTGATGTACCTGCGCTGACGTTACCTGTGCGCTGCTTAACAGCATTGGTAGCCACCATACCTGTGCCGGCATCGCCTTCGGGAGGACAGATGGGGCAACCGGGCTTCAAGTGACCAGAGATGTCGAGACGCTCTGCACCATGCTCGGTGAGGTTTCCTGCATCCTCACCTGCAGAAAGGCTCTCGGGAAGAATGTCTTCAAGCTTCCAGTCGTAGCCCTTAGGCTCGATGAGTGCGTTAAACTTCTGTACCATCTCTGCGTCGTAGGTCTTAGTGGCGGGGTCAACAGGAATCATACCTGAAGCATCGCCTACACCAAGCACCTTCTTGCCGGTAAGGCGCCAGTGGATGTATCCAGCGAGAGTAGTAAGGTAGGTAATCTCCTTTACATGCTCGTCGCCGTTAAGGATGCATTGGTAGAGGTGAGAGATAGACCAACGCAAGGGGATGTTGTAGTTGAAGAGCTTTGACAACTCTGCTGCTGCCTGGCCGGTGTTGGTGTTACGCCAAGTACGGAAAGGTACGAGGATCTTTTCGTCCTTGCCGAAAGCCATATAGCCGTGCATCATGGCAGAGATACCGATGGCTGCCAGATTCTCAATCTCGCAGTCATACTCTGCGATGACGTTCTTGCGAAGGTCGGCATAGCAATCCTGCAAACCATACCAGATGCGGTCGATGTTATAGGTCCAGAGGCCGTCCACGAGTTGGTTCTCCCACTCATGGCTACCTTGTGCTATGGGCTTGTTCTCCTGGTCGATGAGAACAGCCTTGATACGGGTTGAGCCAAACTCAATACCGAGAATGGCTTTACCTGCGATGATGGTTTCTTTTGCGGTCATATTTTTCGGTTTTATAAGGGTAGTAAAAAGGACATTGTTTAATCCATCCTATATGATGACTTGTCCTTTTTACTACTTTTTCTATTTCCTTTTTCTTATATTATCTTAATGCCTTGTTCAGCATGTAGTAGATCTCGTTGTTCTTGAGCTCCTTCTTGAACTCAGAGATGGTGGTCTTCTTGTTGATTGCCACGTACTCGATGCCAGTCATCTCAGCGAAATCCTCCCAGTACTCTTCGGTGATATCGTATGAGAATGCGCTGTGGTGTGTACCACCTGCGAGAATCCATGCAGCAGCACCAATCTCGAATGTGGGCTGAGGAATCCAAAGTGCAGAAGCTACGGGCAGGTTAGGCATGGGCTTGGGCTCGATGCACTCTACCTCCTGAGTGATGAGGCGGAAGCGGTTACCGAGGTCAACCACAGTAGCCTTCACACCCATACCAGTCTTTGAGGTGAACACGAGACGTGCAGTCATCTGCTTGCGGATACCAATGCCGAGGAAGTGTACTTCGAGGGTTGGCTTGTCCACAGCGATGAGGGGAGTAACCTCGAGCATGTGGCTCTGGAGGCAAGAACTCTTGTCGCCTGCGAAGTTAAGTGTATAGTCCTCAAGGAATGAGCAACCCTTGGCTAAGCCTTGGTTCATAACCCAGAGTGTGCGGTAGAGACATGCGGTCTTCCAGTCACCCTCTGCACCGAAACCGATACCTTCTGCCATCAAGCGCTGTGATGCCAAACCGGGAATCTGGTCGAAGCCACAGAAATTGGGTGAATCGATGTCAGCATCACCCAGGTCATCAAAGTTAGTTGTAAATGCAGTAGCACCCTCATCCTTCAGGACGGCACGGATGGCAATTTCAGCCTTAGCAGCATTCTTCACCTTCTCCCAATATACCTCTTCGCCACTCTCATCAATCTTGATGGTGTACTCTTTCTTGTATTGCTCAACGAGGGCGTCTGCCTCTGCATCAGTAACCTTCTTGAAATAGTCCATCAAAGATGAAACGGGGTAGTAGTCAACATGGTAGCCCAAACGCTGCTCAAACTCAACGCGGTCGCCATCGGTAACAGATACATTGTTCATGTTCATACCGAACATCAAGCAGCGTACTTGCTTTGCATCGGCCACAGCAGCTGCTGTACGGGCCCATACACCAATCTTCTTCTGAGCCTCCTCGTTTGTCCAGTGGCCAGCAACTACCTTGCGGTTGATGCGCATACGGGTGCAAGCGTGACCAAACTCGATGTCACCATGAGCACTCTGGTTGAGGTTCATGAAATCCATGTCAATCTCGCTCCAGGGTATCTCGGTGTTGAACTGAGTGTGGAAATGAAGCATAGGCTTCTGCAATGCCTGCAGACCCTTGATCCACATCTTAGCGGGAGAGAAGGTGTGCATCCAAGTGATAACACCTACACAGTTCTCACAGCTGTTAGCCTCTTTCATCAGCTTTTCTGCTTCCTGGCTTGACTTAACTGTGCCCTTGTAAACAATCTTAACAGGAACATTACCGCTCTTGTTAATACCATCGATCATGATATTTGAGTGCTCATCTACCTGACCTAATACTTGCTCTCCATATAATAATTGGGTGCCTGAAAGCCACCATACTTCCAAATTCTCAAACATATTTTTTTGATTTTATAATTAACGATTATTCCTTAACTTTTTGAAAGTTGACTTTGCATAGACAATTTCCTTTGTTTCGTGAATAATGTTAATTAGGTTTATTTTTATTTTCTTTATAATTAGATAATTGCTTCTATTAACTATCTATAATCAATAATTAGACTTTCTTATAGCTCCGTGCACGATGCAGCTTGTCTGTTATTGGTTATTTAGTGTTTCTGACCTTTCTGACCGTAGTAGGCATTGGGACCATGCTTGCGGTTGTAATGCTTCTCTACAAGGAGAGGATTCATAGTGGTCAAGGGGTTCACGCTAAAGCTGATGAACGCCATTTTGGCTACCTGCTCCATAACCTTTGCATTGTAAACGGCATTGTCGGGAGATGTACCCCAGCTGAAGGGACCATGGTTCTTCACGAGAACGGCTGGAGTGTGGTCGGGATTGATCTTACGGATGTTGAGAATCTCGTCAACGATGACGTTGCCGGTCTCCAATTCGTATTCACCCTCAACCTCTTCCTTGGTCATGTCGCGTGTGCAAGGGATGGCCTTGTAGAAATAGTCGGCATGTGTAGTACCGATGTTGGGGATGTCCTGACCTGCCTGGGCAAATGCTGTGGCATAGGTAGAGTGGGTGTGAACAACTCCCTGGATGTTGGGGAATGCTCTGTATAGCACGAGGTGGGTGGGAGTGTCACTTGAAGGATTGAGGTCACCCTCTACTACTTTACCGGTGTTGAGGTCAACCACAACCATGTCGCTTGCTTTCATGTCATCATAGCTAACACCACTTGGTTTGATTACCACCAAGCCCTTCTCACGGTCAATGCCACTTACATTGCCCCAGGTGAAAATCACCAAACCCTGCTTTACAAGGTCGAGGTTAGCTTTGAATACTTTTTCTTTCAGTTCTTCTAACATTGTATTTTAATTTTATAATTAACGAAAGTTTCTCGACGCCTACAAAAGAAATTCTTGCTTTTATTCTTCTTCTCAGCCTTCTGTCTTCACCTTAGGTTTACCCGACTATCCTCCGTATTTTACGTAGCATCCTCGGGGGATCCTCGGGGGAAGCTCGGGTGATGGCTGTAGGAATCTCGTCTTTTTTACACTCTTTTGCTCTGTCGAAGTTCTTTTTATTTTTTTGTATGAAAGGTATGGGGCTTTTGAATTCCCCATACCTTATTAGTTATGATATTACCACAGGAGGACGTAGAGCAACAGGGTTGTTGCGATGATACCGATAGTACCATAGGTGTAGCCACGAGTGGTGGTGAACAAAGACAAGTCGATGGGAAGTGCCTTGGTGTCAGCCTTGGTATCGATGGCATTGCTGCGCAACCATACACCATTGCAACCAACCAATACACCAAAGAAGATGAATGCCTGGAAGCCGATGTCGTTGAGATAAGTGGTCAGCCCTGTGCTCTTACCCATGATGAGCACGATAATGGCAGCTACAATCATCACGATACCAGTAATACCCAAAATCTTCGACCACTTCAGCATGGCAGCCTTATCCTCTGCTGCGGGAGCTTCAGCCTTCACAAACTTGTTGTCGAGGTAAGACACCAGGATGAAGAAGGTTACGAGGATGATGAAGATGTAACCAGCACGCAACTGGAAGGCAACATCGGGCAACGCAAACTTGAAGATAACACCCAAAGGAATGGTGATGATAGCCGTCCATACAGCTGCCTTTGAAGAGGCACGCTTCCACAACAGACCCAAACCGAATACGGTGATGATACCGGGATAGATGAAGCCAGAGTACTCCTGAATGTACTGGAATGCCTGGTCGAGACCACCCAGCAAGGGCTTTACGGCGATGGCTGCAATTACGAGGGCTGCAATAGCGGTAAGACGACCTACGTTAACCAACTTCTTGTCGTTAGCCTTGGGGTTGATGTACTTCTTGTAGATATCCATGGTGAACAGGGTTGAAGTACTGTTGAACATAGATGCCAAAGAAGAGATGATGGCTGCGGTGAGGGCTGCGAATGACAGACCCTTGATGCCTACAGGAGTAAAGTTTCTGATCAACCAGGGATAAGCGTCGTCTGAACGTACGATGTCACCCTTCAGGCCCATCTGGTCGATGTACTCGGGATGCATCTCGAAGATATAGTAAGCGCAGATACCGGGAAGAACCACGATGAAGGGGATCAAAATCTTCAAGAAACCAGCGAATACAAGACCCTTCTTAGCCTCGTCGATGTTCTTGGCAGCAAGACCCTTCTGGATAATGTACTGGTTGAAGCCCCAGTAACCCAGGTTGGTTAACCATACACCACCCACGATGGCTGCAATACCGGGCACATTGTTGAATGCCTCCTGGCTTGACGACTCGCGGATGACAAGGTGGAAGTGAGTATCCGTGGCATGGTCTCCCGTGGTCATCTCTCCGAATATCTGACTCAGAGAACCCAGGATATCCTTACCCATTACGTCACCAATCTCTGACAATGCAATGTAAGCGGTAATCAAACCACCACCTACGAGGAATACAACCTGCATTACGTCGGTCCATGCTACTGATGCCAAACCACCGTAGAT
>JAKSLO010000134.1 GCA_024401185.1 Bacteroidaceae bacterium
CTCCTTTAACTCCTTGATATTCTTTAACTCCCTATACATGCGAAACTTGAATAAAGGTATAAAAAGAAAATGTGTCAAATAAAGACATTAAAAAAATAGGATACAAAAAAGGGTGCACCTTAATGGTACACCCTGATTTTATTTCACCGTGTTCTGACGATTACTCTGCGATAGCCTCTTCGATAGCCGCTGCGGTAGAGTCTGCAGCTGCCTCGATAGCCTCAGTTGCCTCTTCAACATCGCTATCCAAATCCATGTCCTCGCCAGAAGCCTTCATCTTAGCACCTGCATAACGCATTGCGATGCCGAAGAGCTGCATCTGCTGTGCATCAGAAAGAGTCTTGGGATCGATATCGTCCATTGACTTAGAGAGCTCCTCAATAGCCTTCTCAGCCTTCTCGAGGTCTGCACCAGTCTTACCTTCCTCAACGAGCTTCTCGTACTCAGTTACTGCCTTGTCAAAGTCGCTGATCTTACCATCAACACCACCCTTACAAGAAACCAACATCATGGCACCACATGCCATAGCCAAAAAAATCTTTTTCATAAATTTTTCCGTTAGAAATTAATAATTGTTTTAACTAAACCGCTGCAAAGGTAGGATAATTCGCTTTCATACACAAACTTTTTTTCATAAAATACACTTTTTGTGTTCAAAAGAGTAAAAAAATGAGTCATAAATGACTAAATTTGTATTTAAAATAAGAAAAAACGATGAAAACAGTATTATTGGTATTTCTGGGTGGTGGTTGTGGTAGTGTGCTCCGATACCTTATAAATATAATAAGCACGCCTTTGAACGGTCACTTACACTTCCCTTTGGGCACGCTGGTTTGCAACATAGTGGGTTGCTTCCTCATTGGTTTGTTTGGAAACCTTGCCGGACGTATGGGATGGGAGGAACAGACAAAGCTGATGCTGACGGTGGGATTGTGCGGAGGTTTCACCACCTTCAGCACTTTCAGCAACGAATCGCTGCAACTCATCCACGGTGGTCACTACGTCACATACGCCCTGTATCTGCTCCTGAGCATCGTGTTGGGCATTGGAGCCGTAATACTCGGAATGAAGTGCTGATTTTTTGTTTTTCATATTGCAAATTGTAAGCTAAAGCAAAAAAAATAGCAATAATTTGGGGTAATCGTTTGCAAAGTGACAAAAAATAACTAATTTTGCAATCCGTAAGAAGCAATAATTTAACGCAGAATTTCTATGGGTGGTTTCTTCGGAACAGTTTCTCAGCAACCATGTGTTGCAGATCTTTTTTATGGTACTGATTATCAGTCACATTTAGGCACGAAGCGTGGTGGTATGGCCACTTATTCAGCCGAACGCGGTTTCTACCGCAGCATTCACAACCTCGAGAGTACTTATTTCCGCACACGTTTCGAACCAGAGTTGGACAGATTCGTGGGTAATGCAGGTATCGGCATCATTAGCGATACCGATGCACAGCCTTTGCTCATGAACTCTCATCTTGGCCGTTTTGCCATTGTCACAGTGGCCAAGATCAACAACATCGAAGAGTTGGCAAAGCATCTGCTGGACGAAGGCATGCACCTTAGCGAATTCTCAAGTGGTAAGATTAACCCCACCGAGCTTATAGCGCTTCTTATTATAAAAGGTAAGACGTTCCGCGAGGGCATTGAGAATGTGTACAATCAGGTGAAGGGTTCATGCTCTCTGCTCCTGCTTACCGAGGATGGTATCATTGCTGCACGCGACCGCTGGGGACGTACCCCCATCGTGGTAGGTAAGAAGGATGGTGCCATGGCGGTAACTACCGAATCGACAGCCTTCCCCAACCTCGACTATGAGACAAGCTACTTTGTAGGTCCTGGCGAAATTATACGCATTCATGCCGACAACATGGAGCAGTTGCGTCCTGCCAACGAAGAGATGCAGATTTGCTCATTCCTTTGGGTTTATTACGGATTCCCTACCAGTTGCTACGAAGGACGTAATGCCGAAGCCGTACGTAACGAGTGTGGCAGAGTAATGGGTAAGGAAGATGATACCGAGGTGGATTGTGCCTGTGGCATTCCTGATAGTGGTATCGGTATGGCTGTGGGTTATGCCGAGGGTCACAAGGTGCCCTATCAGCGTGCTATCTCAAAGTACACTCCTACATGGCCTCGTTCGTTCATGCCCAGCAACCAGTCGATGCGTGACCTCGTGGCCAAGATGAAGCTGATTGCCAATAAGGATATTTTGCTGGATAAGCGTGTATTGTTCTGTGACGACAGTATTGTGCGCGGTACTCAGTTGCGTGACAATACCAAAGTGCTGCATGACCTGGGTGCCAAGGAGGTGCACATGCGTATTGCCTGTCCTCCCCTGATTTACGGATGCCCCTTCGTCAACTTCTCTGCCTCGAAGAATGAACTGGAGCTGATAACACGACGTGTGATTCAGCAGTTTGAGGGCGATATGAATAAGAACGTGGAGAAGTATGCTACTACCGACTCGCCCGAGTATAAGAAGATGGTGGATGAGATTGCCCGTCAGTTGAACCTTGACTCGTTGAAGTTCAGTAAGTTGGAAACTCTTGTGAAAGCAATTGGTTTGCCTAAGTGCAAGATTTGTACCCATTGTTTCGATGGTTCTTCGTTCCACACCCTTAAATAATAAAAGAGTATGAAATTCGGATTCGATAACGACAAATACATCAAGATACAAAGCGAGCACATTAAGGAGAGAATTGCTCAATTCCAGGGTAAGCTTTACCTTGAGTTGGGTGGCAAGCTCTTTGACGATCATCATGCCAGTCGTGTGTTGCCTGGTTTCCAACCCGACAGCAAGCTCAGAATGTTGCAGCAACTCAGCGACTCTGCCGAGATTGTCATCGTAATTAGCGCGATAGATATTGAGAAGAACAAGATTCGCCAAGACCTGGGTATTACCTACGACGAGGATGTACTGCGTCTGCGTACTGAGTTCATGAACAGAGGTTTCCTCGTGGGAGCCGTTGTCATTACCCACTATAACGGTCAGGGTTCGGCTGATGCCTATCGCCATCGTCTGGAGAACATGGGCATCAAGGCATACTATCACTACACCATTGAGGGGTATCCCAACAACGTCAACCTGATTGACAGCGACGAGGGCTTTGGCAAGGATGACTATGTAGAAACCACTCGTCCGCTTGTCATCGTAACCGCTCCTGGCCCTGGTAGTGGCAAGATGGCCGTATGTCTGAGCCAGTTGTACAACGAGCATAAGCGTGGTGTGGAGGCAGGTTATGCCAAGTTTGAGACATTCCCCGTGTGGAACCTACCCTTGCGTCACCCTGTCAACATTGCCTATGAGGCAGCTACTGCCGACCTCAACGACGTGAACATGATTGACCCCTTCCACATGGAAGCATACGAGAAGGTGGCCATCAATTACAACCGCGATGTGGAAATCTTCCCCGTGCTGAATGCCATCTTCGAAGGCATCTACGGAGAGTGCCCCTATAAGAGTCCTACCGACATGGGTGTGAACATGGTTGGTTTCTGCATTAGCGATGATGACGTGTGCAAGGAGGCTTCAAATCAGGAGATTATCCGCCGTTACTACACCGCACTCAACAAGCTTGCCAATGGTGCATGCAATGAGGCAGAGGTGAACAAGATACAATTGCTCTTCAAGCAGGCAAAGATTGGTACAGATCATCGTAAGTGTACCGTGGAAGCCAAGCGACGTCTTGAGGAGAGTGGAGTTCCCTCAAGTGCCATCGAACTTCAGGACGGCACCATCATCACGGCTTCGTCAAGTCCCCTGCTCGGCACTTGTGCATCGCTCTTGCTTAACGCTACCAAGCATCTGGCAGGCATTGACCATGACGTAAAGCTGATTCCACAAGACCTCATTGAACCTATTCAGATGACCAAGGTGGAGTATCTGGGTGGCAAGAATCCCCGACTGCATACCGACGAGGTTTTGGTAGCTCTGTCGGTACTGAGCCAAACGGACGATCGTTGCAGACGTGCATTAGCTATGTTGCCTCAACTGAAAGGATGCCAGGCACATACCACGGTAATGCTTAGTGAGGTGGATCAGAAGATCTTCAAGAAACTGGGCATCGGCCTCAGTAGCGATCCCGTGCATAAGAACAAGATGTAATTGATGAAAAAGATAGAAGGATTCTTCTAAATTTTGCTTTAATAATTTTTCCAAATGAAAAAGGTAGCGTCTTTTACGATGCTACCTTTTTTGCAACCAGTCGCGAATGAGTTGTCCTGCTATGGAAGCGGCATCAGGATATTTGGGCATTTTGTCGCTTTTGAACCATCCTGCATCGCACAACTCGGAGCGTTGCATCGTGATTTCACCCGACACATAACGTGCTGTGAAGCCAATCATCAATCCACAAGGATAAGGCCATGGCTGTGAGCCGAAGTACTCTATGTCGTTGATTTCAAGCCCTACCTCCTCGCGTACCTCACGGCGCACGCACTCCTCGAGTGTCTCGCCTGTCTCCACAAAACCTGCCACAAGCCCATAATGGTCGCCACGGAAGTTGTGAGCACGCACCATGAGTACAGCATCGCCCTTCTCCACTCTTACGATAATGGCGGGAGCCAACTGCGGCCATAGTTCCTTGCCACAGTTTGTACACTTCTTGCTGATCTCCGTGTCCCACTTCATGGGGGCGCCACAGCATCCGCAATACTTGCTGTTGCTATCCCAATAGAGCAACTCCGCACACTTACCAGCCAACTGATAATCCTCGTGAGAGAGCACGCCAAAGCTCTTGCGAAGATTCATCATCATGAATTCCTCATTGTTGACCGGATAGTCAAGACGAACTATCTGACACGCTGTGCCATACCATTCAATCTTTGTGACCAGGTTCCATGGATTTACATGGAGCGATGTAATATCCAAGGGGATACGTTGCTCTTGGGTGAGCAACACATCCCCTTGGCAGAAGCAAAAATATTTCATTAAACTTCCTGATTTACTATAAACCTAAAGACACTTTGATGGCTTCGAGTTTCTTCTTGGCATCCTCAACGCATCCTGCATAGCAGTTAGCGCAACCCATGGTTCCCTTGATCTCGGTGTAGAACTTGATCTTGGGTTCAGTACCGCTGGGACGTACGCTAATCTTGGTGCCATCCTCGCAGAACCATTGCAGTACGTTGCTGGTTTCGGGCATTACAAGGTCGGTTACATTGCCCTCAGCATCAGTTGCCTTGAGGCTCTTGTAATCCTTGGTGAGTACCACCTTGCTACCAGCAATCTCCTTGGGAGCCTTCTCGCCACGGAAGTCGGTCATCATCTGCTTGATCTCGTCAGCACCTGTCTTACCGGGACGAACCACGTTGATGGTGTGTTCAAACGAGAAGCCATAGTCGAGGTAAATCTGCATCAAGAGGTCGTAGAGTGTCATGCCGTTATCCTTTGCCCATGCAGCAATCTCGCAGATGAGACAGATAGAAGCTGGTGAATCCTTATCGCGAACCTTATCGAAGGGCAGGAAGCCGAAGCTCTCCTCACCACCACCGATGTACTTCTGCTTGCCCTCGCTGATGGCAATCTCACGAGCAATCCACTTGAAGCCGGTGTAGCAGTCGCGCAGCTCTACGTTATTCTTCTTAGCCATCTCGGCAATCACCTCGGTGGTCACGATGGTCTTTACCAGGAAGTCGCTGGGTTTCAAGGTGCCAAGAGCCTTCTTGTTCTTGATGATGTAGTAGCAGAACATCATGGCTGTCTGGTTACCATTGATGATAATCCACTCACCCTTGGGGTCGCGGCAAACGATGGCCAGACGGTCAGCATCGGGGTCACTGGCAATCACGAGGTCGGCATTGAGCTTGGTACCCAGCTTCATGCCCAGTGTCATTGCCTCGGCATTCTCGGGGTTGGGGCTTACCACGGTGGGGAAGTTGCCATCCACTACCATCTGCTCGGGAACCACGTTGATATTCTGGAAGCCCCAGCTGCGAAGGCAGAGAGGAACGATAACGCGACCTGTGCCGTGCATAGGGCTGTACACGATGTTCAGATCCTTCTGGCGCAAGATAACCTCCTGATCTACCATAGCTTCCTTCACGGCAGTCATGTAGTCGTAATCCATCTCACCACCGATGATGGCAATGAGGTCCTTGTTGCCCTCAAACTTCACATCCTCAATCTTCACCTTGTTTACCTCATCGATAATACCGGTGTCGTGGGGAGCAAGCACCTGAGCACCATCTGCCCAGTAAGCCTTGTAGCCGTTGTACTCACGAGGATTGTGGCTGGCAGTAACATTCACACCAGCTACAGCACCCAGCTGACGGATGGCAAAGCTGATTTCGGGTGTAGGACGAAGGCTCTCGAAGAGATAAACCTTAATGCCATTGGCGCTGAAGATGTTGGCCACACTCTCAGCAAACATACGACCGTTGTTGCGGCAGTCATGACCTACCACAACGCTCTTGCCGCCCTCGGGGAAAGCCTTGTTGATGTAGTTGGCAAAACCCTGGGTAGCCATGCCTACAATGTATTTGTTCATGCGGTTGGTACCAGCACCCATAATGCCACGAAGACCACCTGTACCAAACTCGAGGTTCTGATAGAAAGCGTCAACCAAAGCGGTTTTGTCACTGTTCTCAAGCATTGCTTTTACCTCTGCCTGTGTCTCTGCATCGTAAAGAGGATTCGTTGCCCATTCCTGAGCCTTTGCCTCACATGCTTTAATCAAATCTTGTTCCATTTTCTTATTATTTTTAAAGTTAACAATTAGTTTATTCTATATTAAGGAGTTAAAGAATT
>JAKSLO010000135.1 GCA_024401185.1 Bacteroidaceae bacterium
CTTTGTACCTCTCGCCTGTCTGCTTGACGATAGCACGACGATAACGCTCTGGGTAACCCGGACGGGATACCGGCACCTGTACACCACCGGGTGTCTTCTGATAGGTTCCGTCCTCGTTGGTTTTCTTCACCGCCATGTCGTTGTACTTCACGATGATGCGTTGTGCCAGCTGCATCCACTCGTCGGCCATACCGCCAGCCATGCGGTGTGAGTATTGCGAAAGATAGCTCTTTGCCTCTTCCTCTGTCATCTTAGTTGCCTGTGCCTCAATGTCTGCCTGAGAGTTGTTGTACGTCTTCTCCAGGGCATCGCGAACCTGTTTCAGTTCGGGGAAGAGCAGGTTGTAACGCATGTACACCATGTTGCTCACCCAGTTGCAGAGCCAGTAGGCAGAGCGGAAAGAGAAGTGGAATGTGTCGCCCGTGTTAGGATGGTAACAGATGGGTGCCTCGTTTACGCAACAATATACGGGAGTCATGGCCACCATGTTGGCATCGTCGTTGCCAAACCAGAGGCAGCAACCGATGTGGTTGGGCAGCCATGCACGCATCTGGCTTACATAGATGCACGATGCCTGCTGTGTGCTGATGGGGCGCTCGTTGAAGTACTTCACGCCATCCACCTCGAATTGCAAGGGAGTAGGACGATAGGGCATCTCGTAGGGTCCCATGCCCAGGTCGCTCTGAATCTCAAGGGGCGTACCCTCGTAGTGGTCACGCATCATGTCCTTGACATCCTGCACCGAGAGCTTCTGCTTGGGACGAATGTAGAGGGGCATCACATTCCCGTTGTTCTTTCCCATGGCATAGTCAAGATACTTGCTCATGTCGGCATCTGCCCAGCGGTTGAAATAGCTCCACACACGTGCTTCGCAGAAACGAGCTCCGCCGAAGTCAAGAGGGTTGTATGCGTTGGCAAAGTCGAAATCAGCATCCTTGCCGGTGAAATAGCCCTTCTCGCGTGCAAACGAGATGCAGTCGCTGCTATAAAGAATGCTGTCGCCTACGTTGTAGTAGCCAAGTTTCTTGTCCAGCTTCTTTGCCAGCTGAAACTTATGTATGCGACTCTGGTTGGCATGTCCCGAGATGCAGTCGTCGGGGATGCGAATGGCTGCCCATACGCAACCCTTCACGCCCTTGCCCTTGCCTACCATGTCGAGAATCCACACCTCGTTGGGATCGGCAATGGTGAACGACTCACCTTCAGAGATGTAGCCATACTCCTTGGCCAGCGAGGTGAGCACGTTGATGGCTTCGCGAGCATTCTTGGCACGTTGCAGGGTGACGGTCATCAACGAACCGTAATCCATGATGCCTTCGCCTTCCCAGAGTTCCTCTCGCCCACCCCATGTGGTTTCGAATACGGTAAGCTGATGCTCGTTCACAAGGCCGATGACGTTGTATGTCTCCTCCACCTCAGGTATCTCGCCCAGGTAGTTATTCGTCTCGTAGTGATAGAGTGAACGCATCTCGCCTGCCTTATGCTTGGCATGTGGGTAGCTGAACAGATAACCGTATGCTCCATAGTCATCGCTTGAATACGACACGATGGTTGAACCATCGGCAGAAGCCTTCTTGCCCACAATGAGGTTGGTGCAAGCAAATAAGCCCCCCCAACCCCCGAGGGGGAGTAAGAAGGCAAATAAGACAAAGTGAAATGCTATCTGAGATAACTTATTTGTTTTTAATATTTTCATGTAGTAAGAATAAAGTATTCAAAACCCTTTTAATATCATATAACACTTCGTCATTCGTAAACCTTATTACGTGCCACCCCATCCTATTCAACCATGCAGTCCTTACGGCATCATTCTCAATTTGTATCGGCTCGCAATGATATGCACCATCGATTTCTACTATTATAGAGGCGTCAATGTTTGCAAAATCTGCGATATAGTCTCCTATTATAAATTGTCTTTTAAATGATATTGGAAATTTCGCTTCTTTCAACGCTCTCCAAAAGTAATTTTCTGCAGGAGTCTGATTCTTTCTGTTCTTATTGGCAAATTCCTTGAGTAGTTGATATCTGTCTGGTGAAGCATAAGTAAAATTAGGCTTATTCATGCTCTTTAAGTATACATGTATCTTATTCCCCCTCGGGGGTTAGGGGGGCTATTTTCAGTTTATCACTCCCAGCAGCCTTGAAACTCATGTCAAGCCCCTTGACGGAATGTGTGAGGGCACCAAACGAGATGAAGTCCACGCCTGCCTTGGCATAGGGAATCATGGTGTCGAAGGTGATGCCACCCGACGACTCCGTCTCGGCACGTCCTGCCACCAACTCCACCGCCTTCTTGGTGTCCTCGGGTGTGAAGTTGTCAAACATAATGCGGTCGCAACCCTCAGCCAAAGCCTCTTCCAGTTCTTTCCAGTTACGCACCTCACACTCTATCTTCAGATCCTTGCCATGATCCTTGCAATACTGCTTGGCACGGCTGATGGCATTATGCACACCGCCACAGAAGTCGATGTGGTTGTCCTTCAGCAGTATCATGTCGAACAAACCGATGCGATGGTTCATGCCACCACCAATCTTCACGGCTTCCTTCTCCAGCATACGCATGCCGGGAGTCGTCTTGCGCGTGTCGAGCACACGTGTCTTGGTGCCAGCATCGATGAGTGCCTGCTGATACTTGTTCGTCATGGTAGCAATGCCACTCATGCGCTGCAGTATGTTAAGCATTAGGCGCTCCGTCTGCAAGAGGCTTTGCTCCTTGCCCTTCACACTCATCACGATGTCGCCCGGCTTCACGTGTTCGCCATCCTTCACATACACCTCCACTTCCATGGTGGGGTCGAATCGGTGGAACACCTGCTTGGCAATCTCTACGCCTGCAAAGATGCCCTCCTGCTTGATGAGGAGCTTGCTCTCGCCCATCTGGTCGGCAGGGATACAACAAAGGGTGGTATGGTCGCCATCGCCAATATCTTCTGCAAAAGCGAGGTCAATAAGACGGTCATTCAATTCATCTACTGATAACATATTATATATTTTAATGGTTAATTAGAACTTGAATTTGCCACAAAGATAAAACAAAACATCGAATAAAGCAAAACATTTTGAGCTTTTTTATTGTTTACATTTGCACAAAACAATAATAATACATAATTTTGTAAGCGAATAGCAAAACAATTTAATTGTAATTATGTCTATGAAACTGATCAAAACTACTTTGTTTGCTGCATTGATGCTCTTTGCAGGACAAACTTATGCTCAATCTCAGCAGCCCCTTAGCGAGATGAGCGACAAGGAACTGAGTGCCTATTTTGGACAGAAGGCTGACGAACTGAATGCTGAAATCAAGCTCGTAAAGACCCAGATCAAGGGTGACAAACTGAACGAGAACTATAAGACAAAACTCGTACAGTTGAAGAATGAGCTGAGCAAGGTGAAGAACAACAAGAGTATTGTGGACAAGGCCATCAAGACGCAGAACAAGGCTGACAAGGCCATTGCTGCAGCCGAGGCAGCTCAGAAAAAGGCTGAAGAGGCAAAGGATAAGGCTATGAAGCTGAAGAAAGAAGCCGAGGAAGCTGCTCGCAAGGCTCTCTACCTTCGCAAGTAACACTTCGCAGCAGGTTATGATAAGGAGTTAAAGGAGCTGATTTCTCGGAAATAGGCTTCTTTAACTCTTTAAGTGTTTTAGAGTCTTTAAAGTCTTTAGGTTTTTAGGGTCTTTAAAGTCTTTAAGGTTCCTATTCCTTTTTACCCCTATTAAGAAAAACTATGATTCAAGACATTGAAAATCGTGTACAGAAAGCCGTGGACATCTTTATGAGCGGCTATGGATGCTGCCAAAGTGTGGTTGCGGCCTTTGCCGACCTGTATGGCCTTACCGATACGCAAGCCAAACTCGTTGCCGCTGGCTTTGGTGGTGGCGTGGGTCGTATGCGAATGATGTGCGGAGCTGCCTCTGCACTCGTCATACTGGCTGGATTGAACGACGGACAGACAGAAGGCGGAGACAGGGAAGGAAAAGCACATTGCTACCAGGTAGTGCAACAGTTGCTTGAGGATTTCAAGCAAGCCAACGGAAGCTTCATCTGCGCCGAACTGCTTGGGTTAAAGGGAGAGATTAAACCGGGAAACTTTGTGCCCGACGAGCGTAATGCTGAGTATTACAAGAAACGTCCGTGTGCTGCTAAGGTGGAATCGGCGGCTCGTGTCTTTGCCAATTATCTGCAGGAAGGCCGAACAGCCTGAAGCAAGCCACATACACCAAACCTCATGCAATCCTGACTTGCACTTCGTTATAACACCCGTTTTTTTCGTTATAGAGAGCAAAAACAATACAACACAATCATATTGATATTATCTTTGCAGCCGAAAAAAAATTACACATAAAAATGTTTAAAGGTTTTATAGGTGAGATGATGGGCACATTCATTCTCACGTTATTCGGTTGCTGTAGTGTGGCTGTGGCTGTGCTTTTTGGCGAGTATAACAGCATCTTTCAAATTGGTATTGTGTGGGGAATCGGTGTTACGCTCGCCATCTTCCTCACGCGCAACATTTGTTGTGCGCACCTCAATCCTGCCGTTTCGGTGGCTATGGTGGTGGCCGGACGCATGAGTGCCGGGAAACTGCCAGCATACCTCTTGGCTCAGTTGCTGGGAGGCATCTTGGCAGGTGCTGTGCTCTACCTGCTCTTCTCGCCTTCGATAGCACACTATGAAGAGGTGCATGACATCGTGCGAGGAACGGCAGGATCGGTGGATACAGCACGCATGTTTGGTGAGTACTACCCTAACCCAGGCGATTCCATTACTTCTACGGTAAGCTTGCCATTGGCCATGTTTGCCGAAGCATTCGGAACATTCTTGCTTGCCTTGTTCATCTTTGCGCTTACCGAGGATTGCAACGTAGGACGTCCCTCCTCTGACTTGCAGCCATTGTTCATTGGCCTTACGGTATCAAGCATCATCTTTTTCATAGCTCCCCTCACACAGGCAGGTTTGAACCCTGCGCGCGACTTTGGCCCTCGCATGGTGGCGTATTTTGCCGGATGGGGCGATGCTGCGATGCCCGACGAGGTGGGAGGATGGTTCTGGGTTTACATCCTGGCTCCCGTCGTGGGTGCTTGTCTGGCTGCGCTCTTCTTCAAGTACATACTTGAACCCATTAACCTTAGAAAGAAATCAGAAAAGAATTGTATATGCAACAAACAAGATTGATTATTGCGGGTGGTTTCCTCGGAGCAGGAAAGACCACTTTGTTATGGGATGTGGCACAACGCCTCATGGCTAAGGGCCAGCGCGTAGGCATCATTACCAACGACCAGGCACCCGAGCTTGTTGACAGCAAGCTGCTGATGCAGGCAGACCTCAAGGTGGCCGAGGTGGCTGGCAGCTGTTTCTGCTGCAACTTCGATGGGTTTACCAGCGCCATCAGGTCGCTTCGCAAGGATGTGCAAGCCGACGTCATACTTGCCGAACCTGTGGGAAGTTGTGCCGACCTTACCTCCACCATTGTCCGTCCATTGAAGAAGTATTACAATACGGAGGTGATAGTGTCCCCCCTCACCGTATTGTCTGATCCGTTACGACTCAAATCCATCCTGTATGGAGGCGATGGTGGCTTGCACGAAGATGCGGCTTACATCTACCGCAAGCAGCTGGAAGAGAGCGAGGTGATTCTCATTACCAAAACCGACCTGCTGAATGAGAGCGAGCTGCAACGCCTTGTCAAGGACACGCAGTCATGTTTCCACAACACCAAGGTGATGACTGCCAGCACACACCATGGTGTGGGTGTGGCAGAATGGTTTACTGAGGTGGCCAACCGTGAGGGCGAAGGTACCAAGATTCTTGACATCGATTATGACAAGTATGCCCACGGAGAGGCGGTACTGGGTTGGCTCAACGGCACTATTGCCCTGAAAGGTGAGAATGCCTACTGGGACACTCTGCTGAAGGATGTCATGAATGGCATTGCCAAGGCCATAAAGAAAGAGAAGCTTCGCGTGGGGCACATCAAGGTGATTGCCGAGAATGGCAAGCAGTATGCCATAGGCAATATCACGGGCGACGTCTCAACCCTTCAGTTCCGTGGTTCGGCAGGCACCGGCAACTACCTGAAGCTTATCATCAACGCTCGTGTAGAAACCTCACCCGAACACCTTGATGAAATCATACGTGAGGCATTGCTCAATGTCGTTGAGGGCAACTATGAAGACGAGGTGCTGGCATGGCGCTACCTTCAACCCGGAAGACCTAATCCCACGCATAGGATGTAGGTTTCCGGATTTCAGCTTTTTAGCATTCCCTCAGCTTCCTCCACACATTTTCCTTGCCTTCCACCGCCATCACGTAGTTGCGGTTCTTACATACACAGCAGCTTGCCAATCGGTGTCTTGTCCACTCCCTGGCGGCGGCGAACGTGCTGCAGTTCTTCGGTGGTGAACTCATCGTTATCGTTATGACAAATCACAGTTAATCACAGATAACAGTTGTTTGAAACTGAAAATCACTACTAAAATAAGGTTATATAATATTTATATTATATAAATTTCTGCTCGGATATTTTTCGATTACTGTTTATCTGTGATTTGTGATTTCTGTGACTGGTCATGATGATAAAACTCCGAATGATTTGAAAAACATCCCGAGTTTAGGGCAAAGAAATTTGTCTGCGCGCCGAAAAAGTCGTACCTTTGCGCTGTCAAAAATGACATCGCGAGCCTCGGCTGCACTCGGGATAAGAAGC
>JAKSLO010000136.1 GCA_024401185.1 Bacteroidaceae bacterium
AATACCGTTTCCCCTCTTTTTAGAGGGGAGAAGGTAAGACAACATAAAACGGACTGTCCACAAAAGGGCAGCCCGTTTTTCTGTTAGAGATGGCTTTTCGGCTCAGCGCCGCAGCGATGGCGAGGCTTACAGCCGCTCAAACCTGCTACTCATGGTCATCGCCACCACCAGGTGTCTCGGTGCCTCCACCCGAGGGAGTTTTGCCACCCGAAGGGGTGCTGCCACCATTTGAGGTACCAGAGGTGTTGCTCTCGCCACGGTTGTACTCCACCACCTCCTTGAAGCGTGCAGTCACGTCGAGCTGCTTCTTCGAAATCTCACCCGTTCCGAGGGCGTTGATGTAAGCCTTGACGATGTTGCCCGAAGGAGTGAAATCCTCAGAGGTGTCGGCAGGCTTGCTGGTAAGGCCGAGGCTGAAGATAGCCAGGTCGTCAAACTTCACCTTCTTTGAGTCGAGCAGGAGTTCCCTGACGCAAGCCACCATGTCCTTCAGTACGCCATGGATGGTACCCTTCGAGAAAGGGGTGTTGTGGTTGCTCATGTGCTCAGCGAGCTCTTCAAGACCTACCGTCTCGTCGTGGAAGGCGCGGGCATAATACTTACCCTTCACACCTGCCGAACTGTTGTTTTTGTAAATTTTGTACTTGATAGAAGCCATTGCATTATGGTTTTAAAGTTAGACAAATTGTTTGGTAAAAACTCGAAGCGTGTTTTTCCTAAACAGGGCCCGTGTTTTGGTTAAACGCACTTCCTGGTTTTCTTGATCACACTGCAAAGTTACGACATTCTCCGTCGGCGGTTGAACGATAGACGACGATGCCGTGCGATAGCGGAACATTTTCTAAAAGAAACTTTCGCAAGTTGATGTATATCGATTTTGAATCAGATTTTTCTTAGAGATTTTACCAGGATTTTAAGCGTGCGTGCGAGCGCCCACAAGTTTTACCGTTCATCTATTTTAAGAATGGATTTTTACCTGGATTTTTATAAGTTGGTGGGTTGACTCTGTGAGTCTAATTCTATTCTTATTCATATCAAATATTATTTTGTAATATGTGCCTAATTGTATATTGTTGCCAAATCTACGGCTCCCCTAAATGCTCCACAATCATGCGAATCTGGCGAGGAGTGAACCCCTTAGAGTTCTTCTCGTAGCCAGCCGTTTCCAGCTGTCCGAGCAACGGGGTACAGCGGTAAATCCATGCCATCAGATGATTGACAGCCGTGCGAGGATTGCTGTCGGGGAAATACATCAGGGCGAGCTCCTTCTTGGTGTATGGCCGTATCTTGAAAGGCTCCTCCCAGTTCTCTGCATTTTGCCCCTTCACAAAAGCTGTGGGGCGTGAGTTGCTGTTGTTATACATTGTCTGAATTCGATTTGAGTTGAACATAATAATCTGAGAAATCCTTGCACCCTAAGGGCAACTGGTGATGCTCAAGGTCGGGGAGTATCTCCTTCAGCTGAAGGAAGAGCCGTTCGCCAGGCGCATCCTTGTCGGGGTACATGCTCCATCTCAGCGAAAGCGATGACGACAACGACGACAGCAGCAGCTTGTCCTTTGGCGAGAGGAGCGTGGCCGATGGGATGGCAATGGCCTTCCTGCCCGAGCTCAACAGGCTCCATGCGTCAGAGCAACCCTCCGCAATCCATAGCTCGTCACCAGGCTTCAGTCGCTTCACAACGGGAAGGTTGTACATGCTGCATTGGCTGCCGTATGGGAACTTGAACCGAGAAGCCCCCTCCAAACCTCCCCCCATAGGGGAGGCTTTTTGATAGTCGAGGTTGCGGTTTTGCACACCAATCAACTTGCCATCCACATCGTAGTAGGGTGTCTGCAACCAGTTCACCCCATCCCGGTCACGCCAAGATGACACCCTGCACCAACTGATGACACGAGGATCAAGGCGACGCTCATCAAACAAGAATTTGCGTGCCTCGTCTGACAACCAAGGCCTTTCAAAAAATCTTTCGTACTGTTTCGGGTCAAAACAATGCGCCTTCACCTTCCGGCAACTTCCCATTCCCTCCCTAATGGGGAGGGCTAGGGAGGGGCTACCATCAACCAACCACCGGCAAGCCTCCTTGAAGTCCACACGCCGATGCTTCATCACAAGGTCGATCGTTCCCATTGACTCATTCATGCACACGAAGCAACGGCAAGTGTTCTTGCCAACGTGATACGAAAGGCTGGCGGTATGATCGTCATGGAAAGGGCAAAGGCTCTTATGTCGCGTAACCCGGAGTCCGAGTCGCTCTGCGACCCCCTCAATGGGAAGGTCGCGGAGCTTTTGAAGTTCGTACCTGTCCATGTCAGTCGTTACTTTTGAGTGCTGCCCTTCAGGTACTCATCCGTCTTGGTGTAGAGACCCGTCTGGTTGCTGTAGGTGATGAACTTGCGATACACCCACTTGCGTATCTGGCCGTTCGTACCCTCCTTGCTCTTGCCAAGGCTGATGCGAAGGGCTTCCAACTGAGCCTCGCTGAACGAAGTGTCAAGGCTGTCCAGCAGATTCTTAGGTCCACGTCTCTGCGTCTCGTTCTGAGCGTCAGCATCCTTGCCAAGCAGGTCGGCAAAAATCTGCATCTTGCTCCAGATGTCATGATACACCAGCCATTCCACCAGTTCACCCATGGCGCGTGTCCATGTCTGATTGTTCAGCACCCACATCACGCATCCTGCCTTCCATGCCGAGACAAGAGCACGCTTCGAAATGTCCCACAGAATATCATCGTCTGCAAGGTCTGCCATCTGTGCCATGTCCTCTGCCAACTTATCCGTCAACTTGTTCAATGGCTTGATGATGAAGCGACCCTTGCTGATGTCCAGGCGCACAAGGAAGTCGTCCAGCTTCTTGTAGAACTCATCCGAGTACTTGCCCTGTCGGGGAATGCGGCCGTCACGACTGGTACGTGCCTTGTAGGAGAAAACCATACGTCCGAAGGTACCGTTGAAGAGTTCGTACTTGTAAAACTTGCGAGTGGCGAAAGGCGTGCTGCTGATGGTAATGTTCGTGCGCAGAATCGGGTTGCCGGTCACGCCATCTGCCGTGGCGCGAAGGGCTCCTGCTCGCTGGCGATCGTAGATGTTGCGAATCATCTGGCTCACCTGCTTATGTCCGCCACACATACGGTCAGCCATCTCCACCTCAGGCATGTTGAGGTACTGCGTCACGCCACCCTGAGCCTCACAAGCCATAGCGTTCTGAAGGTAGGCAGGATTCGTCACATCACTTGGTGGAAAAAGAAATGCTACGTCAGGGCGAGCAGGTTTTTCCTTGTTGGCAGACTTAGTCTTAACCTGCTTCTGCCAGCAAACCAATTTCTGCAATTCTGCCTCGTCGTGGATGCGGAAGTCGCGACAAATGGCTTCCACCAAGTTAGAGAACTGACCCTTGTTGCAGCCAGAATCGGCAACCAAGTTAGCCATCATGCCACAAAGTTCCTTCCAACTGAGGTCGGGGTACTGAAATTCCGAACCGCTGACGTGTGCGCCAAGTACAGGGAAGAGCATCGGAACGAGTGGTTCATACATGTCTTTTGATACCTGCGAGAGCAGGAGTTTGATACATTCTGTGCCTTTGCCGAGTGCAGGCATCTTAGGCGCAGTTGCTTTTGAAATATCGTATTTCATTGATATTTTGTTTTTTAGATGAATGAATAATAGCCGAGCGTTCTCAGATAGAACATGTTTTTGCTTTGCAAAGACAAAAGCCTGTTCCAGTTCTTTTTGTTCCAGTTCTTTGTTTCGTGGTTCCCATCTTCCTCTTTATACCTTATAACTACCTATATAATAGTTAATTATAAAGTCTTTAGAAATATGTTTTGTTCCCGAAAAAGTAATTGGAACAGGAACATTTGGAACATCGCGGTTAAGTGAGAGCAGAGGGAAGCTTGCTTCCACTCTGCCGAACACAAGCGATGAAGACCGAAGGTCAACACTCAGCGGTTAGTTGATTACTCGCCCTTCTGACTTTCCTCTACAAGGCCATTGAGTGCCTTGATGAGTTCTTTGGCAACGCCATAGGCATAACCCTCGATGGTGAAATCCGCATCAACCCTCAGAGGCTTGAAGTTGGGGTGGTACGAGCCATCGCCGCGGCGAGTCACGGTAATGTATGTGCCATTAAACACATGTGGGTTGCGCTTGCTTGCAGCAGAGGCCATGGGTACAGTCTCAACGAAGGAGTAATGATCGTCCGAGTTGCGACGAAGCACGCCTGGATAGTCCTTGCCGACCCTCGTGATTCTGTCCTCGCGGAGGAAAGTCTTCACGTCCATGCAGAGGTCCGTGTTGCGGTTCCATCCGCTTTCGTCTGCCTCAGCCGCACTCTCTTGCACAGCGATGTACTGACGATAGCCAATGGCCAGAGGTGAGTTACCATGGAGCATCTCATCGACGATGCTTCCGAGAAGGCGATGCTCGCTCTTCTGCTCTGAGCATGCCTGAAAGTTCTGAATCAATACCTTTGACATAATTTTTATACAGGTATTAAAATGCCTTCTTGCACTCGGCACGGTGATATAGAAAGGCGTTCTTCATCCCGTGTCCTCGGAGCCGTGCTCAGTTTTTGACTGCTGACTGACATCTAAAAAAGAAAGCAGCAGAAACTCCGATGTCGAAATTTCTGCTGCAAAGGTAAGGGTAAAAAAATAATCCCATTGGTTACCGAAAGGTTCCCAATGGGTTACCGAAAGGTTGTCGATTGGTTCGTAATTGCCGTAATATCAAGCGAGTATGCTCTTTAGTTTTTTTTCGAAATCCCACCCACTTTGCGTGTTATAGCTCTTGTTGTAAGTGGCTTTGAGGTTCGACATTTGCCAAAGTTCGGAGAATTCGTTCCAATAGCGCGTTAATCCCAGCTTGTCTGCCATCTCCTTGGCCATGATGGCTGACTCCGTACGCGAACGGGTGGTAATGCACCTGCTGTCCACATACCCCGCCTTGTAGAGCTCGCGCCAAAGTTCCTGGGCACGCGGTGAGCGCAGTTTCTCTGGCAGGTGCTCGAAGCAAATGTCATCAGGTGGCGTAGAGCTTGGCGTCACTTGCTGCACCTGCATTCCCTGTGGCGTGATGAGCACTTGGCTTCCGCTCATGTCGTTTATTGTGCCGTTATTAATCAGAGTCCCGATTTTCATTCTGCTATTCGTTGGTTGAATGGTAAGCCTTTTGCTGCCTCTGTGGTAAGCTGTGGCATGATAACAGCTCCGTCAAGGTCGTTGAGCGTGCCGTTGTTCTCAAGCTTATTGACCATGGCTACGTGTATGTTGGCTTTCTCGATGTTATAGTTTCGCTTCTCCAGAATCTTCTGTTTGATTTCATTGGCGTTACTTATCCAGACCTCTTCGCCTGTGAGTAGCATGTTGAGTTGAGAGAAGATTCCTAAGGCAATGTTTGGCTCCATTTTCAGCAATTCCTTTTCAATCACCGAGATAGGTACTGATGCCTCGACCGCAGACTTCAGTTGGTTGACAACCATGGCCCAGTTTCGCTCCATTATCTGCATGGTGTCGCGATATTCCTTCAGCTGTTGTTTCAATTCGTCGTATGACAATTGACTCTTCCTTGTCATCACCTCCTCAAACTCATCGCCGAAGAGTACCTTACAGAGAGCGTCAAGCATGGTGTCCTTAGGCGTCTCCTTCATGATGTCCTCCATACGGGTGAGGTTCTTCACAGCCTTATCCTTATCCTTGTCGGTAGGGAAAATGTCGTCCTGACGCAGCAATACCGCGTTGTAGAACAAGTGAATGCAAGGATTGTAAGGCACGAGGATGTTTACATTGTTGACCAACTGCGAGAATGTCTTGAAGCCCGAGCCTATTATTCGCTTCACCATTACGGAATACACGTTTACCAGGTATTGCCAATGCTCCTTCAGCTGTTCGTACATCTGCATTCGCTCCTCGTCCGACAACGACTCGTTGACGGCTATCGAGTGGTAGGCTTGCATGACGCAGAAGAGTTCTCCACGCTTGCGGTCATCCTGCACGGCAAGCCTTTCTATTTCGTCCTCAATGTGTTGCTTATTCCATTGGCTTATATAAGGTGCATATCCCTGACTTAACAGAATATGCATTTTTTGGAAGAATTGGCGGGCAGGTTCTCTGCATTTCAGCAGTTCGTCGGTAAGTTCCATGATATCCTGTTCGCCAATCCATTCGCCTAACCCTTTGAAATTGCTAATCATGCGAAAGATAAAACCGCTGAGGGCATTCATCTGCTTCGTTTGTGGGATGTTGTCGCAAAGGTATTCCCAGTACAGCCCCTTGAGAGCATTGTGAACCATCTTCTCCTGCTCTGGCAAACTGCTGAAACATCTGACGGACGATCCCACCATTACCCAGTTTACGGTATTCTCCCTTCCGCAGAAGAAGTACTCCAATGGTTTTGCTATCTGGTTTCGGATAATCTCTTCCGTGCTGTTCTCATTTCCGAATGTGTTTGTCATCGTTTTTTTTTAAATCTTTTTCTATATAAATATAATAAGTTTTAATTCAACATAACTCTTATTCCCTACATTTTGACCGCCGTCAAAAGTCGGGGGTTAGGGTGGGGAACTTCAGTTAGTTATTAATCTAGCCATACCTGTATGGTATTAAAAATGTGGTTACAAATATACTAA
>JAKSLO010000137.1 GCA_024401185.1 Bacteroidaceae bacterium
AAATTGATTTTTTCCTTCAAAAGCACCCTAAAAAAAACCCTACTACATTTTTTTTCGCATTTTATTTGGAATTTGAATTTAAATTTACTATCTTTGCAAACTTTTGCGTTAAGAACGTGTTTGCCACTAATTACCATCTGAAGTTTCCCACCCATAGGGTGGCTGAAACTTAGGGAGTTCTTTGCGAGCAAAGCATCGGCCTGAAGGCACGCTGAGTTAAAAGGAGTTAAAGGAGAAAAAAAATGCATCACAAAATCATTATCATAGGCAGCGGTCCTGCCGGCTATACGGCAGCCATCTATGCAGGACGTGCCAATCTGTCGCCCGTATTGCTGGAGGGCTTGCAGCCTGGTGGACAGCTTACCATCACCACCGAAGTGGAGAACTACCCCGGTTTTGCCGAAGGCATTGATGCCAATGAGCTTATGGACCAGATGCGCCAGCAGGCGGAGCGTTTCGGAACGACCATCATGAGTAATATCTGCATGAGGTGCGACCTCAGTAAGGCTCCCTACCGCCTCTGGCTTGACGACGACACGGAGATGACGTGCGACGCGCTCGTCATCGCTACCGGTGCCACGGCCAAGTACCTGGGACTTGACGATGAGAAGAAATACATGGGTCAGGGCGTTTCGGCCTGCGCCACCTGCGACGGCTTCTTCTACCGCAAGAAGGTGGTGGCTGTAGTGGGCGGTGGCGATACCGCCTGCGAGGAAGCCAACTACCTGTCGGGACTTGCCTCCAAGGTATATCTCATCGTTCGAAAGAGCCAGCTGCGTGCCAGTCAGATTATGCAGGATCGTGTGCTGAACAACCCGAAGATAGAGGTGCTCTTCCTGACCAACACCCTCGGTCTGTACGGCGAGAACGGAGTGGAGGGAGCTCACCTCGTATATAACAAGGGGGGTGAGGACGAGCGCGAATACGACCTGCCCATCGACGGCTTCTTCCTTGCCATCGGCCACAAGCCCAACAGCGAGACCTTCCTTCCGTGGGTGAAGATCGACGAGAACGGCTACATCATGACCGAGGGCGACTCACCCCGCACAGGCATACCGGGCGTATATGCTGCCGGTGATGTGGCCGACCCACACTACCGCCAGGCCATCATAGCCGCCGCCAGCGGAGCCAAGGCAGCCATGGAGGCCGAGAAGTATCTGGCCAACCTGTAAGGGAGTGCACGGAAAGCCCAAAAAGAAACAAAAAGAGAGTCAAAATACACATTTCGGACACATATTATACAAAAAAATTTGGTCAATTCGCAAAAAATCAGTAATTTTGCAGCCGATTTGAATCCGTGGAGGCTCAAACAAGCGGTTGTAGATGCAACACGCCTTGCGGAAAAACCCGTTTTAATACATAAACAAAAATGTACGCAATCGTAGAGATTAACGGTCAGCAGTTCAAGGCTGAAGCTGGTAAGAAGCTCTTCGTACACCACATTGCTGGTGCAGAGGCAGGCCAGGCTGTTGAGTTTGAGAGAGTGTTGTTGGTTGACAACGAAGGTGCAATTACCGTAGGTGCTCCCACCGTAGAGGGTGCCAAGGTGGTTTGCGAGGTAGTATCTGCTCTGGTTAAGGGCGACAAGGTGCTTGTTTTCCACAAGAAGCGTCGTAAGGGCTATCGCAAGCTGAACGGTCATCGTCAGCAGTTCACCGAGTTGACTATCAAAAATGTAATTGCTTAACAATTTAATTGGAGGAACAAGAAATGGCACATAAAAAAGGTGTTGGTAGTTCTAAGAACGGCCGCGAGTCAGCAGCTCAAAGATTAGGTGTTAAGATTTTCGGTGGCGAGAAGTGCATCGCTGGTAACATCATTGTTCGTCAGCGTGGTACACGTCACTATCCCGGCCAGAACGTAGCTATGGGTAAGGACAATACTTTGTATGCCCTGACCGATGGTATCGTTAACTTCCGCAAGGGTCGTCTGAACCGCTCAACCGTGAGCGTTCTCCCCATTGCTGAGACTGGTGCTGAGGCATAAAGAAACTCACAATCAAACATCCATGAGCAGGAGGCTACAACGAAAGTTGTTGCCTCCTCTTCTTTTTTTGTGGGAACATCCTACATTTGCCATCACTTACTATGCATACGAATGCATGCCGGAGAGGAAATAATTGACTCCGAAGTAAGTCATCAGCACGGTGAGGAACGCAAGGAGCACGAAGAGATGGTATCGTGCCGGCGACCATGACACAAAGGAGCGGTGAATTGGGATGGCATAGATCATGAGCGTGATGAGCGCCCATGTCTCTTTGGGATCCCACGACCAGTAGGTCCCCCACGACACGTTTGCCCAAATGGCTCCGACGAAGATACCGATGCAAAGTGTGAGGATGGCAGGATAAAGCAGCAACTGAGAGAGTGCGGTAGTGCGTTCAAGTTGCTCAAACTTCCGGCTTCGTGAAAGACAAAGTCCTTGGATGGAAAGTAGTGTTATCATTGCCAGAAGGGCGTATGCTATCATCACCATCGCAACATGGATGCTGAGCAGAGGCGATTGAAGAACAGGCATCAAGTTAGTAATCTGCGGACTCCCGCTGGCAAGCGTTGCCACGAGCATACAGAATGAGGCAACGACAGGTCCGAATGCTTGGAGTATTGGGATGCGACGCAACATAAGGACTGTGATGATGAGCGTCACCAATGCCATGAAAAGCATCGTCTCGTAGCCATTACTCATAGGAATATGACCGCTGATAAGCCAGCGCAATGAGAAGAGCACAGCAAGGTATGCGGACAGAAAGAAAATGTAAAGCAAGTCAAACAAGCGCACGACCCGTCCACCCTTCTCTGACATCAGAAGTAGGCAGAACAGCAAGCTCAGCGTGAGACACATAAACGTTACCCAACGGGCAGAGATCAGTTTGTTGTAGAACACCTCGATGCTGACCATTGTCTTCGATGGCAAGGCATCGCCCACTTTCTCCTCCTGATAGAGCCTTATCTTGGCAATTATCTGTTTTGCGTCAGAAACATCGTTGGCAAGAATAGCTTGTACAAGATAGTCCATGGCATGGTTGATGAACTGAAATTCACGTTCGGGCGTGCCGAGAGGAAGCTCGGTGCTGCCAGGCGAGTGCCAAGTGAGGTTTTGCGGTTCTGAGGTTTGGGGATTTTGTGGTTTCTCTTCCAATGGAAACATACGAAGCATCTCGTTGCCGTAGAACATGCTGATGACCTGCAATTTCTCGTCGGCCTCGCGAATGGCCTTGCGTGTGGCGTCGGGAAGGCTGGAATCATTGGCCTTACCGCGAAGTTTGTACTCGCCTTCCGAGGTATAGAAATCGCGCATGGAAGCCCATTGCCCCTCAATGCCCAGCAAGCGTCCGACCTCTGCGCTCTTGATGCGGATAATCTTTTGCTGCTCCCATTCGGTATAGAATATCATCCAACCCGTAAAGATTTCGTCGGCAGAATAACCATTCCAGGAGGGTTTGCCAGAGAGCTTTGTGACGAAGTCCGTGGCTGCCGTGTTGATAGGACAAAGACGGCCGTTGTAAAGGATGACGACCTTGCCAAGTTCGTGAGCAATATCGCTTGAGACGGGAGAGACCCCCCACCCCCCTTTAGGGGGAGAGAGAGGCTGAGGTTTTGAGGATGCAAATACATGCTGTGATGTCAGGCAGAAGAGCACAAGAATAACTAGTGGCCGAGTAGCCATACGATAGAGCTGACGGATGCGTGTGTGGCGCGAAAATATTGTCCACAGAAGGCTGACAAAGAGCATCAGGTAACCCACGTAGGTGACGGCAATGCCATAGGGATCGTGCGTCACGAGGAGGTGTGTGCCTTGTCCGTCATCATCGTATGACGACTGATAGAAACGATAACCTGCAGCCTTGCCGATATTGTTCATCGAGACAACCATCTTGTGGGGACCCTCTCCCGACCTCTCCCTTATAGGGCGAGGAGTAGATACCACCTCAATAGTACAGCGGTAATCCATCACCGCATCTGTGCCCGGATAGCAAATGATGCTGAAAGCCTCCAATCGCATGGTGAAGGGCAGATGTTGCACTTGCTGTTCATTATCTATGAATGTCTGCACATCTTCTTGTAAACGCAGATGCACCGTGCCTTCCTGCGAGGTGAGATGCGTAATCAACGCCCCTGCAAGCATCACCACAAATGAGAGGTGCAACAGGAAGACCGGAACTTTCTTGTGCACCTTCATCCGCACCAGGAAAGCCATCCCGAGGATGGCAAGCAAGCCCCATAAAGTGATGAACCACCATGAGCCATAGATGTGCTCGCCCACATAGTCCTTACCATGGATTTTCTCTACAATGGTGGCAACCCCCATACACACTATGAGGAGTGTGTAGAGAAGCCCCACCCCGGCCCTCCCCCATAGGGACTTCGGACTTGTTTCCGAATGTAGAGAATGGGATGATGTGCGATTGTTTTTCTCGTTCATGCTATACTGTTTTCGTTTTTGAGCCTGCCCTGAGCTTGTCGAAGGATCATCGTTTTCTTCATCGTTTTCGTTTTATTTACTCCCCCTCGGGGGTTGGGGGGGCTTTTATATCGACTCGATGAAATACACAATCTGGTCGCGTTGCTTCTTGGTGAGCTGGCGGAACTTCTCCACCGTGGCGTAGGCGTCGCTCTTGCCTCCCTCTTGGGTGCATCCGTGCCACATGATGGCTTCGATGACATTGCGGGCACGGCAGTCGTGCATGCGCTCAACGCCCGAACCACACTTGCTCGCCAAACCTCGTCCCCAGAGCGGAGTGGTGCGGCACCAACCCGTGCGCAGGTCATTCTTCATGAACAGACGATGCTGCACCATGTCTGTGTAGGGCCAGATTTTCTGATAGGGATAACGAGGCATGTCGGCATTTGAGAACAGCAGGTTGGGGTCCTGGATGTCGTCCTTGCCCGTTGTCCACGAGGGACGGTGGCATTGCGCACAGCCAATCTGCGAGAAGAGTGCCTTACCAGCCTTGAAGTCCTCGGTGGTGGTGTTACGGGCAGCAGGTACGGCAAGTCCACGATGCCAGATCATGAGGTTCTTATACTGCTCCTGAGTCATCTCGGCATCCAGCGTCTGACTGGTCAGGTAGGTCTTGATGTCCGACTCCAGGTTGCCCGTATGCCATTCCGGGTGCTTCTTGTCAGGATCGACAAGGGCGATGTACTCCTTGAAGCCTGCCTGCACCTCTGGATCTTTTGCCGATGTCTCGGCATAATACTTGCCAGCCAGGTCAAGGTAGTGGTAACGGCGATCGGGACGTGTCACGTTGGTGATGTTCCAGATGGCGTTGGCACCGGCAGCATCCATCAGAGGACCACGGCTCATGGCGTAGGTGAAGCGTCGAACGTACTTCGTGCCATCGCCCTGCTTAGAGTTGCTGTAATAGCTTTTCCAAGCGTCAGTCGTCTGATCCCACATGGCAGGATTGAGCGTCACATAAGGCGACTCAGCCTTCCACTGTGCGGTGATATCCTCGTCAGGGATGGCGTCAAGAAGTCCGGTGCCATAGATACCGATGGTCGATTCCAGACGCACGCCGATGTTCTCATCGTGGTCGGCAGCGGCAATCTGCACATCCTTACCGTCACGCTGCACCACCACGGGCGCATAGAACGCAGAGGCAGGAATGGTAACGTCGGGATAAGTCAGTTCGTAGGTCTCACCATCGGGGAACTTGTTGTCCCACTGGTCCGTGTAGTTGTTCCACACAATCTTGATCTGTGTCTCGTCGATAGGAGCCTTGAAGGGTTTTACGGCTCCCGTCTGTGGCATACCAGCCACCGAACGAATGTACGCATCGGTCTTCTTGTCATAGACAACAAGCAGATAGCCATTGCGCTGCAGATTGGCGGCGTAGGTATTCTGGCGTGCTCCGTGACCATAACCGGGATGGCAATAGAGACAACCAGGACGCACATACACAGGTCCCAATCCCTTGAAGGCTCCCGAGGTATTCGTGTTGAAATCCTTCTCAAAGAGGTACTCACCCTCATTGAAGGCAGTCACCATACCCGCATTTTCCACCGCCAGCGTTGGCTGCTTGTAGGCAGTCGATGAGTTGTTGGTCGTTGTACCAAGCTTTCCACCGGCATAGTAATCTTCAGGATAGTCGATGGCAGTGCCCTCGCCAATATCCCATGACAGTGGCCCCTCGTCTTCGCTACACGAAGAGAGCATTACGGGTGCCATCATCAAGCATCCCATTATCTTTATAACGAATTTTTTGTTCATATTTTTGTGTGATTGTCTATGATTTTTTAATTGATCTTTTTGTGACTGTTCCACTCCTCCCCTCGGGGAGGTCGGGAGGGGGCTTTATTTCTTGATTGCTGTTATAGCGTTATACAATTTCTCAGCATTATTACAAAGCGCGGTATAGGTCTTCACCACTACGTTGTCCACATAGTTGGCGTTGATCACCTTGCACTGGTTCTCTACGGTCGAGTTGCCGGCATACGTCTTGAGTGTCCCTTCCATTTCGTCCAATGCACCATCAAGTGCATCAAGTGCATCGATGGCTGCCTTTGCCGATGCGTCGGTGTAGTTCAAAGCGAAAGGCTTCTTCATGC
>JAKSLO010000138.1 GCA_024401185.1 Bacteroidaceae bacterium
AAGAGGTTCTTACGACCCTGAGCGGCCCACTCGTCAACATGCTCCGCCATGGGAGATGAAGGAGTGATGGGGTAGATAGCAGCTACCTCGCTGAACATATATGCTACATGTCCTGCACAGGTGTTACCATCCCATGTTACAAATTTTCTTTCTTTTGCCATTTTTATTTTAAATTAAATGTCAGTATATTGCCATATTTCTTCAACACTTTCCTGCTATACCTTATATTAATATAGGAAGCCGAACAGCCAAAGTGGAATCTGCTTGTCGTGTCCCTTGTTGATGCCACTTCTCACATAGTACACGTCTCCCGAGAAGCGATGTGGCTCATCATTGCACAGTCTGAATCGCTTTCCGTCCACATAGAAGCCACAACTGCGGTCGCCAGCAGCCACACCATGCATAGAGCAGAGGTTCTGCTGGAAGAAGGTGTCCTGCAGCATCTCCTCATCGTTGAATCTGGGGAAGATGGCAAACAGCAGGTTGGTGTTGTGCAAGGTGATGCGAGCAGGCTTCTTGGCCGAGAGCTCACCCTTGCGGTATATCATATTGATGAGTCGTGCATCCGATAAGAACTTGAAGTAGTTCATCACCGTGGCGCGACTGGTCTGGACATCCGATGCCAGCTGGCTTACGTTGGGCGCAGAGGGACCTGCTACAGCCAGCAGATAAAGCAGCTTCTTCAGTTTGTTCAGATACTTCAGTTCGATTTGCTGGATGTGAAGAATATCCACCTCAACCATCATGTTCATGGTCTTCAGCAGGTTCTCGCTAAAGTTGGTCTGCTCCAGGAAGAAGGGATAGTACCCATGCTTCATGTAGGCACGCATATGGTCCTGTGGCTGAACCTGTCGCAGGATGTTGGCGGCTATCATCTCATGACGATCCAGAATGTCCTGAAGCGTGTAGGCAGACAGGCTTAATCCTGTGCGCAGGTTGATGAACTCTCTCAACGAAAATCCCTTTAGGTGATAGGAAGTACAAATTCCATTCAATTCGGGATTCTCCTCTTTGAGGCGCATCACGCTACTACCAGTAAATACAACTTTAAGTCCAGGGTATGATTCATAGCATTTCCTTAGTTCGGCTGCCCATTCAGGCAACTTATATACTTGATCTATCAAGAGCACCTGTCCACCGTTGCGATGAAAGTCACCGGCAAAGTCAAACAGACTTTTGCCCTGAAAGTAAAAGTTGTTCATGTTAATATACAAGCACTTCCGGTCATTGATACTGAAGTGCTCGCGCGCGTATTGTAAAAGGAATGTGGTTTTACCCACACCGCGCGAACCCTTGATGCCGATCAACCGGTCATTCCAGTTAATCTCATCCATTAGAGCCCTCCTTACGGGAGCTTGCGTATGCTCCACGAGGTAGGCGTGTGTCTTGAAAAAGGCTTCCATTTAGTGTTTTGCTGCAGTTAACGCGACAAAATTACAAAAAATACACGAAATTGCAAAGCAGACTTTGCAATTCCGTACAATTTTAACATTTATTCACATTTTCTTCTGCTATGCTTTTTCTCTTGTTTTAACAGCTTTTCTTACTCTTTTTTTCTCGTCTGCTCATCCTCCACGTCTTTCTTGCGAAGTATTGTTTGGGGGATTCTTTGTAGAAAGAGGCTATCTATATAACAAATTTGTTATTTCAACATTGCTCTTATTCCCTACATTTTGACCGCAGTCAAAAGTCGGGGGTAGAGGGGACTGTTTATTGTCTTTTTCTCTTCCAGATTGTAAAGAGTACTCCCAACAGCAGCATCACGCCTACGCCGATGCCCATGCCTACCTCATAAGGCAACTGGAAGCCTTCGGGAGCCACCATGATGTAGCTGCTGCAAACGGCTGTCATGAACAAGGCTGGTATCAGTCCTATCCAGTAGCATTTGCCCTTTCGTGCCAACCAGATGGTAATGGCCCAGAAGGTGAATACCGAGAGCGTCTGGTTTACCCAGGCGAAGTATCTCCATATCACGTTGAAGTCGATGAACATCAATGCAATGCTGACAGCAAAGATGGGCAAGCACAACATCAGACGCTTCATGATATGGTTCTGTTTTATCTTCATGAAGTCAGCTGCTATGAGTCGGGCACATCTCAATGCGGTGTCGCCCGATGTGAGGGGGGCAGCCACAACGCCCAATATGGCCAGTATGGCACCTACTCCTCCCAGCCAGGTGTGGCATATCTGATTCACCAATATGGCAGGATTGGCCTTACCCGTGTTGGCATCAGTCATGGCATTCATCAGTTTCTCGTAGGGTGTGCTTCCATCCACGTTTAGTGAGTCGGCAAACTTGATGGCAGCAGCGGCCCAGATGAGGGCTACCATACCCTCGGCTATCATGGCTCCGTAGAACACACGCTGGCCGAGCTTCTCGTTCTTGATGCATCGTGCCATCATCGGACTCTGTGTGGCATGGAATCCACTTACGGCTCCACAGGCTATGGTAATGCACAGGCCTGGGAAGATGGGCAGGGTGTTGGGGTTGGGATGGTGGTTGCTGAAGGCATCCGATATCTCGGGCAGGCTGCCAGGGTTGCAGAATATTCCTATCATCACACCTGCGGCCATTATCAGCAATGCCATGCCGAACAAGGGGTATATCCTGCCAATGAGTTTGTCGATGGGCAGCAATGTGGCCAGAATGTAGTAGGCAAACACGATGGCAGTCCAGATATAGACGGGGTTTGAGTCGCCCCAGATGCTCCATTCGCCTGTCATGTTTCCCAGTAGTGAGGCAGGCGTCTGGGCAAAGACGGTGCCTACCAGTATCATCAAGATAAGCGAGAGCGTGCGCATGCCGATTCTCGGTCCCTTACCCAATTCGTCGCCTATTACCTCGGGCAGCGAGGCTCCTTTCTTGCAGAGTGAGATCATGCCACTAAGGTAGTCGTGAACGGCTCCTCCGAAGACACAGCCCAGTACAATCCACAGATAGGCGGCAGGGCCGTAAAGTATTCCCAGTATGGCTCCAAAGATGGGGCCAGTTCCGGCAATGTTGAGGAATTGTATCAGGAATACCTTCCATGTGGCCATGGGCATATAGTCCACTCCATCTGACATGGTGTAGCAAGGTGTCTGACGTGAGGCATCATAGCCAAAGACTTTGGCCACGAAAGTGCCATATACGATGTAACCTAACGCAAGGATTATTAGTGCAGTAATAAATGTAACCATGATGAAATACAATAATTGGGCGCAAAAGTACAAAATAATTCACAATTTGTTACGCCAGCATGGCATTTATTTTGTGGATTAGCACATTTTTCGTAATTTTGCAAGCAAATTGTAACATACGCATGCCAAATACACCTTATTATATTTACACGCGCGCACATTGGGTAAAAGTTTTCTTATCTTTCGTTCTATGGGGGATAGCATCTCTCGTCATGGCAGGAAGCCCCGTGGCACCTTTTCCCCTCCATGCCGACATTCAGAAGGGCTTGTTCCCCAAACGTGAGGCGCGTGCCGTATGGCTGACCACCATCAACGGTCTTGACTGGCCTAAGTCCAAGGCCACTTCAAGTGCTGGGCGCGAACGTCAGAAACAGGAACTTTGTTATATCCTTGACCAGCTCAAGGCTATCAATATCAATACGGTTCTGTTGCAGACGCGTGTGCGTGCCAGTGCTATCTACCCCTCAAAAATTGAGCCCTGGGATGTGGCGCTCACCAGTCAGTACAACATGTCTCCCGGTTACGACCCTCTGCAGTTTGCCATTGAGGAGTGTCATAAGCGTGGCATGGAGTTGCATGCCTGGGTAGTTACGATTCCCGCCTACAAGATAGCGCAGGCCAAGCAGATGGGCGCTTCGGGCATCCATGCCAAGAGGGCAGACCTTATCAAAAAGCATAACGAACAGTATTATCTTGACCCAGGCAATCCGGGTACGGCAGACTATCTTGTGTCTGTGTGTGATGAGATTGTACGCAACTATGATGTGGACGGCATCCATTTCGACTATATCCGCTATCCCGAGAATGCCAGCACCTTTCCAGATGCTGATACCTACAAGAAGTATGGCAATGGTCGCAATAAAGCCCAATGGCGGCGCGACAACATCACGCGTATTGTCCGTGCCATCTATCAGCGGGTTAAAAGCCTGAAGCCTTGGGTACGTGTGTCGAGCAGTCCTGTGGGTAAATTCCGCGACCTTCAGCGATATTCTTCCAAGGGTTGGAACTGCTATGATGCTGTGTTCCAGGATGCTCAAGGCTGGTTGCGCGAAGGCATTCATGATGCACTCTATCCCATGATGTATTTCAAGGGCGACAACTTCTATCCTTTTGCTGCCGATTGGCGTGAGCAGGATAATGGTCGCCTGGTGGCTCCAGGCCTGGGCATCTATTTCATGGCTCCAGAGGAGAAGAACTGGCCGCTTTCTGACATTACCAACGAGCTGTACTACATGCGCTCTATGCAGATTGAGGGGCATTGCTATTTCCGTACGAAGTTCCTGTTGGATAATGTCAAAGGATTGTATAACTTCCTGCACGACTCGTTCTATGCTTTCCCAGCCCTAACCCCTGCGGCTACATGGATTGATGACGTGCCTCCCTCGGTACCTCAGAATTTCCGCATAGAACGTCTGCCTGATGGCATGGAACGTCTTGTTTGGGATCCTTGTACTGATAATCTTGGGGGTGGCGTGCGCTACAACGTGTACGTCAGTCGTGAGACTCATGTCAACTCCGAAAAGGCAGAAAACATCGTGGCAATGGGCCTCCAGCAACCTTTCTACACCTACAATCCTACATGGCTCAGCATGAATGGCTTCCACATCCTTGTCCGTGCGATGGACCGATGTGGCAACGAGAGTCCTGTTGCCACTCTTGCCTCACCCTCTGCCGGTACTGCAGAGGAGCCCTCTGGCTCCCGTCGTTCGGGCATGTCGGTTAGTGAGGTGGTTCGCTATTACGGTTGCGTACAGCCTGATGCCAATGGGTTCATTCCCCTCCCCATGCCTCCCCGTTACATCGAGTTTTATGTGATTACGGACCTTCAGAATCGCATTCTTGCCACAGGTCGTTATAATCTTTCCATCAATGTGTCTCACATTCCTCCTGGCTGGTATCAGGTCCGAACCCTTGAGAAGAACGGAGCCTCTCGAGTGGTTCAGAAGTTCTGGAAGCAATAATCAATAGCACTCTTTGTTGCTACATGGTGCTTTCATACAGTTCGTTCAGACATCTTCAAGAAAACTCATCTGTATAACTATCAAATATCTTTCCCATGTCACGCATTCCAACAATCATCCTCTCAGTATTATCCTTTCATGCAACCCTGTTTGCGTGTGCTTGTCAGCCATCTGCAAAGGATGTGCCTTCAGTAGTTTCAGCCCCTGCAGGTTCACTTCCTTCCACGGATGATTCTCCCTCAGCTCCCTCTCGCGAAAGCATCACCCTTGCCTTTACTGGAGACATACTGATGGGTACCAATCTTCCTGACAGTAGTTATATCACCCGCGACCGTGGCCGCTCTCTCTTCATCGAGTGCGACTCCATCATAAAGGCTGCCGATGTGGCTATCGGTAACCTTGAAGGTGCCTGCTACTATGGTACCAAGGCCGAGATTACCAAGAATGTCAAGTCGGGCAAGTCTTTCGTGTTCCGTATGCCCGGCGACCATGCCCAGCGTCTTGTGGATGCCGGCTTCGATGCAGTAGGCATTGCCAATAATCATGCCGGCGACTGTGGCGCTACCGGTCGTCGTCTCACCCAGGAGAACCTTCGTAGTGTGGGACTTAAGTTCAGCGGACAGAAAGGTACAGCCGAGGAAACCATCATCGAGCGCGATGGCATCCGCTATGGCTATCTTGCCTTTGCGTCTTCATGCTCCAATACCCTTGACATGCAGGATGAGGCCTATCGTGATGAACTCATCAAGAAGCTTCGTCCACAATGTGATGTGCTCATCGTTACCTTCCATGGCGGAGCCGAGGGTACCAGTGCCAGTCATGTTCCCTTTAAGTATGAGACGTTCTATGGAGAGAATCGTGGAAACGTGCATAAGTTTGCTCATGACTGTATAGACCGTGGTGCCGACATTGTGGTGGGTCATGGCCCTCATGTGCCTCGTGCCATGGAACTCTACAAGGGTCATCTCATCGCCTACAGCTTGGGCAACTTCTGTTGTCCTTTCCGCATGGGTGTGGCAGGTGCCACGGGGTATGCTCCTCTTTTGTGGGTACAGCTCAATCTTAAGAATGGTGAGTTCCAGAATGGTAAGATACATTCCTATAAACAGGTCAAGGGTGTTGGTCCTCGACTCGACTCTACCCAGGCTGCGGCGCACAATATTGCTACCCTCACCAAGCAAGACTTCCCCAATGCCGGAATAGATATTGATGGCGACGGAAATATTAAGATTAAATGATTATAGTTTTTCCCCATCCATAGGGTAGTTGTTGGGAAACTGAGAGGCTAAACCATTCCTCCAAGTTTCACTCAGGTTTCACTCGATTGGCTTACGTCTGGCTTACGTGTTTTGACGTAAGCCAGACGTAAGCCAATCGAGTGAAAGTAATGCGCACCTAAGAGCATGA
>JAKSLO010000139.1 GCA_024401185.1 Bacteroidaceae bacterium
GTGATGTTTATGATATTCACCAATGGTTTTATGTCAGCTATTCAATATGTCAAAGATCATTTGTCTGCAAAGGTAATAATAAGGAAGGGAATATGCAAATTCTTTGCTGGCTAAGTTGTGAGAGTAGATAAAAATCGGCAAATAGGGGCGATAAGTATCGATGCTGTAACGTAAATCCGCAAGTTCTTGGTTGTTTGTTTGAGCATCTGGCCTTATCTCTTTCCTTGTTCATGGCCTTTTGAATCTGCCCGTCGTAGGCGAACTTTTTGTGGCTCAGCCTCAAAACATCCTTGTTACAAAAACATTGAGGGTGCGACTTTCTGTGAAGTCTGCACCCTCATGGTTTAGACAAGGACTTACCTTGTTAACGTCGTTCATGCGGACGACCATTGAAAGCACGACGGTGAAGTTTCTCCTGGATGTCGCTCTCCACTTCATAAAATTTCACCAGCTGCTTATCTGTTAGCACCGTGGCAAATTTATCCGTGTAGGCAAGGCGAATGTCCTGCGCCTTCTTCTGCTTCTCCATACGTTCCTTCATCGTCTTGACTCTGTCAGCATCACTCATCTGTTCCTTTCTTTCGGGCTTGGTGCTGGCATTTTTATTCATGTTTGGACGTTCATCTTTTGGCTTACGGACGTCAGGTTTCATACCTGGTTTTCCAGGCCTGCCCTTTCTGTCGGGGTGCATACCTGGGTGCTGTGGCATTCTGCCGCCATGTGGAGGACGAATTTGCAGTTCACGCATCTCATTGCAATACTGCTCATAGATGGGCGTAAACTTACTCTTCTGACTGTCAGTCAATTCAAGCCGCAGACACATCTCTGCCAATCTTGCTTCGAATAGTCTTTTTGAGAAATTTTCTTCATCACGCTGTTGCGCATTTGCCATCGTTGCCGTAACTAACAATAGCATTGAAATGATTAATTTTTTCATAATGTTGTTTTTTGAAAGTTAGGTATACAAAATACTATTATTCCCATTCATAGAAACAGATTTCTTCTATATAGTAATTCTCCAGCATTGAAGCCTCCTCGTCACTTATGCTGTTGAGGAAAACGTCGAGAGGAGCTTCTTGTGCCTTCTTGCTATTCATGTACATCCAGCCAGTGCTACCTATTGTGAGAATAAGCGCAACCACCGCGGCTACACGAGCAAAAGGTGCGTACCAGCTTGTAGCATCTCGCTTGCTTATTGCCACTTCCGTTGCCTCTGATATGAGATTCTCAACGTAGCCATCCTTCTCAACGAAAGGCCTGGTATTTCTTTCTTTTGACATCATTGCGTAATTTTTTTAGTTCTTCTTCAATCTTCGTTTTCGCAAAATGATAGTTGGCCTTGAGGGTTCCGATTTTCTTTCCTGTCACTTTCGCTATTTCTTCGTACGACATATCGTCATAGTAGCGCATGTTGAATACGATTCGCTGTTGTGTGGAAAGTGCTAACAGCTTCTTTTGCATCAGATATTCAGCTTCGTCCATATTCACACGATTTTCAGATACTAATGTGTCGAGTAGCATTGGATTTAGATCATCTATGCTCTGAAAGAAGTGTGTGCGACTGCGCAGAAGCGATAGCGATTCATTGGTGGCAATCTTGTATAGCCATGGTTTCAACTGTTTTTCGTTACCAGCAAACTGGTTGATACTCTTGTATATGCTGATTGCCGTCTCTTGCAACACATCTTCTGCGTCATCGTGGCTCACCACAATGCGCCGTACGTGCCAGTACACGCTTTCTCCGTACTTCTTCATCAGCAACCTGAAGCCCTGTTCCCATTGGTCTGGTTGCCTTAATAGTGCAAGTATGGTTGAGTCAACTGTCTGCATTTAGAGTATTTGCTTATTTAGCTGTGAAACTTGTCAAATTTGTTGTGCCTTTGGCTGTACTGCCAAGGTACAATCCATGGAATGCTGTGGAAGCATCGGTAGGAGCTGAAGTACTATACTTTATCGTGTAATTGCTACCTTTCACCATCCCCGCTGCTGTGATAAGCTGGCAACTACTGCTGACATTGCCTTCGAAACTATATGTGACGAGGTTCTTGCCCGACGCATCAGCTAAGGTGTAGTATCTGCCAGCCTGATAACTCACCGAACTTGTTACGAATGCATAACCTTGCGATGCATTAGAAATTGTTGCGCTGTTCGAACCTCCCTGATTTCCACCTGCACTTATTCCTATACCCTTCCCTTTAATCTGAATATAAGAATTATTGTCGCAGTCAAATCCCATTTCAGGACTACCCTTTGTGGTGTAGGTGAACACAATTCCGTCACCTATCACGATGGCTCCTGCACGTCCATAATTAGAGTCGACGGCATCATTGCCAGTGGAGCAGCATACCGTTATACCACCATTGAACAATATCTGTCCGCTGCAGTTGATGGCATCATCGTAGCATTTCAGGTAATGCTGACCACCAGATATTGTTACGCCTGTTTTCGACTCTATGCCTTCAGCCCCATTACCTGCCGTGCTCACCGTGATATTTCCGCCTGCAATGTCAATAGCCCCTTTCGTCTTGATGCCTTTGGCAGAAGAGCCATTTTCCGTAGAGCCACCTCCCGGGAAACCTCCTCCGCCACCACCTGGTCTCCAACCAGCACGTGTAGTTGAAGTTTCGGTATAGCGACCACCTGTAGTCTTGATATTAATGTTTCCTCCCAAAATGGCCAACTTGCCTCCCGCCTTTATGCCTTTACTGCCGTTTCCTGTTGTAGAAAGTGTAATATTTGGCACACTCTTCTCCTCATTTATGACTATGTCAGCATCCGCTTTCAAACCAGAAATGTCAGCAGCGGAAGATGTGAAGTTTATGGCTCCTCCTTGAATACATATTGATCCATCGGCATATTCTTCTTCGTATGGCTCATCGCCACTAAGTTCTGCCTGGATACCATCGCCTTCCACTTTATTTATATTTACTGTATAACCATTTGCAAGGAAATATTGCTGACAATGGATGCCATCACCTTTGGCTGCAAGAATATTTATTCCCCCATCCGCCTTCTTCAACTGAATATATTCCTTGGCCGAGATGGCGTGTTTTGTGTTACCGGTAACATTGAGAGTGCCAGCTTTATCTATTTCAAGATGTCCTTTACAATATAGTGCAGCTTTCCAGTCACCATTTGCTCCATCAACAAGCGTGTTTTCTGTGCCTTTCTTCAGTTCCATGGCAATACGCTTGCCACATTCGATGTCAATAGCTGCCCCCGATGGATTAGTTATACTCACTCCGTTAAGTATAAACGTAGCCTTGTATTCGCCATTATACAGTAGCGAACCGTTTGGCGTACTGCCACATAACTCGAACGAGAATTCATTGTTCACATTGCTGTTGTTAATAGCTACATGAGCACCTTGAACGTCGGCTGTTACACCCTGCAACAGGTATGGATTACGTATTTTAGCTGTAGCACCCTCGTACTCTACCTGAAAGGCAGAAGGTATTTCGGTATAGCCCATAGTCTTCACGTCAGCACGATCCACAACTATCTGATTGTCTTTTGATGCGACGATAAACTGCGACAAATCTTCGCTAAACGTAATCTGCTCAATCTCATCTGTTGGGATATAATCAGTTACATTATCGGTACGCTCTATCATCAACGAACGCTGAGCAAAGAGCAAAGTTGACATTGCCCAGAACAAGGCAGTCAAAACAACGTGTCTTCTCATTTTGCAATCTTCTTGGTCTCCTTGCCCACCTTGATTATATATATGCCCTTCTTTTTATCATCCTTCACCGCCACCCCTTTCAAGTCAAAGCCTGAATTCTTGCACAAATCACCAGCATCCTTGATTGCGGTTGTGTTGTCAACATTCTCAAAGGTCATAAGTTCAACATCATCCATGGCGAAAACCAACTCTTCGCCATTCTTCAGTTTGACAACCATATTCCCCTCCGTATATTTCACCCTGTCTATGTTAGATAGCAGAACAGAACTTTCCGAAAGCTCAGTCTTAATCTTTAATGAAGGTACTTCGTCTGCGAAACAATGTGCAGAGAGCAACATTACAAACGCTACAACTATTTGTCTTTTCATAACCAGATTTGCAAAAATATTTAGAATTAACTATTTCAGCGCCAACTCATCGCCTTTTTAGATATAGATGCAAGAAAAGCAAAAAGGTTAAAAAAGAGAAGATAAAAAAATGCAAATAGGGCTGGCGAGCACCGATGCTGTGAGGTAATTCCATAAGTTACTTGAGTAAGTCCCCCTACCTTCTTACCTGCTCATAGTCCTGTGAATTTGCCCGTCGTAGGCGAACAGTAGGCGAACAGTAGGCGAACAGTAGGCGAACAATAGGCGAACAATAGGCGAACAATAGTACAACAGTTCGCTTACTCATGCGTGTGTTTGTGAAAAAAAAGTTTTTAGGGGAAAAAGTGTAAAAAGTTCCTTATGGCATGTAATTGACATAATATAAACGTGTTATACGGTAGGTTTTTTTTCGAAAAGTTCCTTTAAAAATGCCCTGTGAGTGTATTTTCCGATGATTATGCCTGATTTTACCATCCAAGGAGCCTCTCATTTATATTATAATGTGTAGCTGTAGAGCCAGTTTCCCCGTACTTCCCCCGAGGTTCCTCCGAGGATCCTACACAAATCCGTGGGGAATCGTGGGGGAAAGTCGGGTGATGGTGGGGTGAATGTCGTTGCTCGGGAGGTAGTTTTTGCGCCAAGAGGCAAAAAACAATGAAAAAGTTTGGTCAATTCGAAAAGATGTAGTAATTTTGCGCCGCATTTTGGCCAAAGTGGCCTATTTACTAATAACTAATTAATAACAACAATGATTGTAGTACCTGTTAAAGAAGGCGAGAACATTGAGAGAGCTTTGAAGAAGTTCAAGAGAAAGTATGAGAAGACTGGTGTCGTTAAGGAACTCCGTGCACGTCAGCAGTTCGACAAGCCCTCAGTGAAGAAAAGACTCGCTATGGAGCACGCTGTTTACGTACAGAAGTTGCAGAGAGTAGAAGATTAATCACTTTTTTTGGACATTTTCTTGGAGTTGTCGAAAAAAATGTCTATATTCGTTGCCGAAAACCAGCATTAAGGCAATCATGGAGGATATAAGGGACTTTGAAAACTATCTTAAGAACGAGCGAAACTACTCGATTCGTACTTATGAACCTTATGCCCACGACCTGGAAGCGTTCAAGTCGTACATGGATGGCCTTGAGGGTGACATAACGTGGCAAACGCTCACGGCGGACGTGGTCAGGAACTGGATCATCAAGGAGATGGACCGGGGAATGAATCCCAAAACCGTGAACCATACGCTCAGCGCTTTGCGCTCATTCTACAAGTTCCTGCTCATGAGGCAGAGGGTCGATAAAGACCCCGTGCACAACCTGCAGGGACCCAAGAAGGAGAAGACACTTCCCTCATTCGTGAAGGAGTCGGAGATAAACCGCCTGTTGGATGGTAACTTCTTCCCCGACACTTTCGAGGGCAAACGAGACTGGCTCATCCTTCTTACTTTCTATAGCACGGGAGTTCGCCGTTCTGAACTGGTGGGGCTCAACGTGGCTGACGTGGATATTGAACAATGTCAGTTGAAAGTAACCGGAAAGCGCAACAAGCAGCGCATCATTCCTTTTGGTAAGGAGCTGCGAGATGCTATGGTCAACTACATCGCCATGCGCGAGGCGTTGACGGTAGTGTCGGCTGAGGAGAAGGCTCTGTTTGTCGAACCTGCATCAGGCAAGCGCATCAGTCCTGCCAAGGTAGGGGAGAGGGTAAAGGCATATCTGTCTCTGGTGACCACGACCAAGCGTCGCACGCCACATACGCTGAGACACAGTTTTGCCACCTCGATGCTCAGTCACCACGCTGACCTGCAGTCTGTAAAAGAATTGTTAGGGCATGAGAGTCTGTCCACGACAGAGATTTATACCCATACAACCTTAGAGGAATTAAAACAGATGTATAACCAGGCTCATCCAAGAGCCTAAAAAACGCAATGAGTATGGAAATTAAGATTCAGGCAATTCATTTCGATGCTACAGAGAAACTGCAAGACTTCATTCAGAAGAAAGCTTCGAAGTTAGGAAAGTTCAGTGACGAAATAAGAAAGGTAGAGGTGTCGTTGAAGGTCGTTAAGCCCGAGACTGCCATGAACAAGGAAACTGCCATTGTGGTAATGGTGCCCGGTAGTGAACTCAGAGCAGAGAAGGTTTGCGACACTTTTGAAGAAGGAATAGACGAATGTTGTGAAGTTTTGGCACGTCAGCTGTCAAAATACAAGGAAAAACAGAAAAATCGCTAAAAAACTCCTCAAAAGTTTTGGTGATTAAAAAATAATGCCTAATTTTGCAGTCGGTTTCACGAAAGGGTCGGAAAACGACTGCAAAATGAAGCTGGAAAGGGTAGATACCAGAGTGGCCAAATGGGGCAGACTGTAAATCTGCTGGCTTACG
>JAKSLO010000014.1 GCA_024401185.1 Bacteroidaceae bacterium
CGCTCATCAGCCTTCCCACCGCACATCAAGCAAACATCATCCAATGAAGTTTGCTATTAGTCCCCCATAAGTTGCATCCTTATGGGGAGAGAGGTAGGCGCCTATGTCTGTGCCGAAACCCACGGTTCCCTTAGGGATTCGGCACGCACATGGGCGCGATTACCGTGCATTCGGGGGGATTGGGTTGGGTGTGTTTTTGCCCGAAAAGTTGGGAAATTTTACAAAAAGTAAAAGATTGTTTACATATTCCGCAAGACCCTCAAGGGGGTCAAAATGGCGCGTTCCGTAGGGCAGAGGGGGGCACTCCAGAGTGAAAGCCAGGAAGTTTCGCCTCCCTGGACCCACGAAAACGCTGATTATCAGCGTACCTGCCATTTGACCCCCGAACAAACGGAAGAGAGCGGAAAAAATCCAAAGAAATCGGTAAGGGTCTCCGCGTTGGCATACCTTCGCAACTCTTTGTATATCAATCGAAAAATTTTCAAATCCCCTCTCCCTCACTTTTTTTTGAGAGAGATGGGTCCCCCTCCCTCCTCATTGAATTACAGAGAAAAAAGGTAAAGTCATCGTTTCAAGAGACTTTACCTTTTTTCCATTGATTTGGTAAAAGATGCTTATATGCATCAGGGGTACTTCCGTCAGGAATACTTAGCCTCTGGTTCAGCACATCCGTGATATATTCGAAGAAGTTGATTCCGTTCATACGGCATGAGCACGCGAGAGAATATAGCAATGCGCCCTTGGCGGCACCATCATGACTTCCGTAGAAGAGAGAGTTTCTCCGTGACAGGGATATGTACCGGTTGTAGCGCTCGACAAGGTTGTTGTCGAGGTCTGCAAAACCATTCTTGAAGATGTTCTTTACATCGGGAAGCTCGTTGTTCAGGTAAACGGCAGCCTTGTAGAGAGTGCCCTGCGGATCCAAGTCTTCACGACCCAGTATCCGCTTCACTTCCCTTGAAAGCTGCTTGAGAATGGGAGGTGCGTACTTCTTTCTCCATTTTTCATTCTTTGCCTCCGTCCATCCATCTTCACCGACCTTGTGCAGATGATCATTATGGTAGAGATCGTTTATCAAACTTATTATCAGGTCTGCATCAGTTTCACCCTCAATATCCATGAATTTTCTCTTTATATGCTGGAGACATGGAAACCTCGTTATTTTGGGATAGGACTCTCCGCCCAGTTTCCTGTATGGTGCGAAACCATCGCTCTGTATGTTTCCCTCGTATTCCTTCAGAAGATTTAGGATTACTTTTTTCGACCTTGAGCCGTCTTCATAGAAATAATAGACCAGATTGCTGTTTCGTGCTATTACCACCCAGATGTACCCTTTCTTGATTTTCTTCCCGGAATCTGTGGCTTCGGGTATCTTCACCTTCATGTATGTCTCGTCACATCCGAGATAACTGTCACCGAGCACCTCCTGCCGCATACACTTGTAAAGGTTTTCCAGCAACGTGGCTGTTTTCGTAAGCAGGCCATTCATCGTTGCTTTCGTAATGTCGAAACCGTGGTCGTTGAAGTAAGCTGTGATACGTTCCACGCTCATAGAGTACATGTAGCGGAGTTCCATTATGCCCGCAATGAAAGATCCATCAAAACTGGAGTTCTGCAAAGGCGCCATGGGCAGCTTGGCTCGTACGATGCTATCTCCGCTAATGAAAATATGCTGGTGATATATGTGCTTTATGAATTTGGAAGGAATGAATTCATAACGGATAGAATCACGGACTGCCATTTCCTTTGCACCGGCAGCATTCAACTCAGATTCCGTGGGGTACAGGTCATGTTCCTGCACTTCCATGCCAGCGTGCATGTTACGCTTCGCCTTGTTGTTGCCTCTCTCTTTCAGATTGATGGGAGAAGGGGGCGCTGCGGGTTGCTTCTCGGATTTGTTCTCTGTGATTTTTGCAAGTCCACGGTTGATGCGTTTTTGTTTCTCCAGATCTTCCTTCCCAAGGCATAACGCTGCCTCGAGCGACTGGATGGAGGCGTGCACCTCGTCAAGCTTCCTGTCCTTTTCCCGGATGGTGGCATTAAGGCCGGATATGGTATCCTGCAGTGTACTTATCTGTATGCGGAGACTCTCGATTGTCAAGTTTGCCAATCGCAGCTGCTCTTCTAAAATGGATACGACATCTGCCTTTTTCATGTAGCAAAGGTACAAAAAAATATTGGAATAAACAATTGATTTTCAATATTTTTTTGTACCTTTTTGCATCATGTTCCATCTTTCAGATATTGCCTTGCAGAGCACGGTATTTGAAACGGTTATGATATTTCACGGCTGCCAGATTGACTCCCTTTATGATAAAATAAAAGGTATCCCAAGAGAGTTCAAAACATCCGCTATCCTCACTATACCGAGGCAACTCAAATCTGCCTTTTGCCAGTCTTTTCTGATAGAGAAGGAATCCGTCCGTGTCCCACTTGAGTATCTTCACCATATTGCGGGGTTTGTTGAAAAACACGAAGGCATCTCCCGTCATGGGGGAAAGGTGTGTGTTTGTCGCAACCATGTTGTACAGTCCGTCTATCCCATAATTGAACCGCATGGGATAGATGCACAGGAAATACCTGTTGTTCTCGTTAAGTTCAAACATCGGCTCCAGACCTCCTCCTCTGGTCGTTGTTGTATTGGTTGATGAATGCGCACAAACTGATGACGGTACATTCATCCACCATCACATTTGAACCATCTGCCAGCTGGATCTTCACACCCGTCAGCTTGTCACCATTGGTTCCGCCGTTAGGCTTGAACTGGACAAATACATTGCGTCTCTTCTTCGGACACTTGTCATCAAGGATCACAGATTGCTTCAATTGCTGTACAGTCATGCCCAGATGCGCCATCCATTTTACCATATCCTTGTATTCAATGTGCTCATCCTTGCAGAATTGCTTTAGACTGGAGTCTGGCTTGACCTCAAGCCTGTGCTTATAGTCACGCAAGCCTTTAGCCAGGCGCTTCTGCATGCGTTCTCCAAAATTGCTGGCATCAGCAGGACCATCCTCTTCATGTTTCTTTATGATGCCAAGTTTGATCTTTAGGGACGTCACATTATAGTTATGCCTCTCTGCCCACTTGTGCATCTTGTGACCATCCACATTATGAAGAATGCAGAATCCCCTCAGAGTGATGTTATTACCTGCCTCCAGATGATCCTTGAACAAAGCCCAGGTGCGTTCATATATGTCACCAGATCGAATACATGCCAATTCATCCTGTCTGCCCTGGGAAACTAAAACCTCCTTCTTAATCTCAGACACATTGGTCTTCAGGAACCGCAAAGAGTTCTCTGCCTTACGGGCATCGCAGTTCCTGCTACGGACAAAATCCGTGAAGTTTAGACTGATGTCATTCTTCAGTGCCTCCTTGTAATCATTTACAAGCTTCGTGTACTGCTCACTCAAATTTTCTCTATCCATCTTTTTAAGTTTTTAGACGGCACAAAGGTAGTAAGAATCGAAACAATGAGCAATATGCCAACGCGGAGACCCTTACAAGAAATCACCCAAAGGTAACTTCTTGATTTTGTGTTTTTTACATCTGTGCGGTTTTTCGTCTTTTAAGGTTCGTATATCTGTTTTTATATTTGCGCCGTAAATTTCGCACACATGAGTAATAATACAACAAACGCTACAGTGAACCTGACCCTGAACGGTCAGCAAGCACTGCAAACGCTAAACCAACTTCGCTCCAATGCCTTGCAGCTGGAAACTGCCATCGCCAAGGCTGCAGCTACGGGCAACAAGGCTGATTTGAAGCGTCTACGTAAGGAACTCACGGAAACCCGCAAGCAGATCCGTGAGATTGAGTCGGCCACACAACAGGTGGATGCCGTGATGAAACGCCTTAATCGGGCCACTCCCACCGAACTGAACAAATCACTCCAGACACTGAACCGACAGCTGCAGTACATGGAGCGTGGTTCGGAGGCATGGAACAAGCACGTAGCCAAGATTAAGGCGGTAAAAGCGGAACTGGCCAAGGTAAACGTGGAGCTGCGCGTGTCTGAATCCACCTTCCAGCGTATCAATCGTGTCATGAATGAGTGGGGTACCACCATAATGGGTGCTGCCGCTGCTCTCACCGGTCTTGTAATGGCTGGTCGCTCTGCCGTTTCTGCCTACGCGGAAATGGATGAGGAGCTTGCCAATACGTCCAAATACACGGGTATGTCACGCCAAAAGGTGGACGAGCTGAATGAGTCGTTCAAGAAGATGGACACCCGTACCTCTCGCGAACAACTGAACGAACTGGCCCAGGAGGCAGGTCGTTTGGGTAAGAATACGCTCGAGGATGTCCAAGGCTACGTCGAGGCTGCCGACATCATCAATGTGGCTTTGGTGGATCTGGGTGCCGGAGCAACCCAAACCATCGCAAAGCTTTCCAACATCTTTGGTGTCGAGAAGATGCTGGGTACCAAGGATGCGATGCTGTCGGTCGGTTCTGCCGTCAATGTGCTTTCGCAAAACTGTACGGCAAGCAAGACTTACCTTGTGGAGTTTGCTCAGCGCATGGCGGGTATCGGAGCACAGGCTGACATGACAATTCCTGAGATCCTGGCATTCGGTGCAACCCTCGATGCCAACGGTCAGAAGACAGAAATGTCTTCATCGGCTCTTGGTAAGCTCATCATGATGCTCAACCAAAAGCCGGAGGAATTGTCAAAGGCTGTGGGCCTGAACACGGAGCAGATGAAGGAACTGCTGAAGACGGACACCACGGGTGCTGTCATCAAGTTCCTCGAGCAGATCCAGAAACTGGGCAGCAAGGATGGTCTTGCTGTCCTGGCTCCTTTGTTCAAGGATATGGGCATGGATGGCGTGCGTATGTCTCAGGTTCTTGCAACCCTTGCAGAACACCTCGACATGGTGAAGTGGGAGATCGGGGAGGCTAACAAGGCTTTCACTGAAGCTTCGTCCGCTACCAATGAGTACAACATCTTCAACAATACGGTTCAGGCTGGCATCGACAAGGCGAAGAAGCGTATGTCGGAACTGGCTATTGAGCTGGGAGAGAAGCTGCTACCCATCATGAAGCATATCTACTCTTCGGGCTCTATGCTGATGCGCATGCTGTCTGCCTTCGTGGACTTCGTCATCAAGTACAAGAGTGAGATCATCGTGGCTTCCTCGGCACTGGCTGCCTACAAGGTGGCGGTGCATGCATCGAGCATCGCGATGAAGGTGCACCACGGTTGGGTGGTGCTTACACAGGCTGCACACAAGGCGGCTTCTGCCGTGATGGCTACCTATAGGACGGGCGTTCTGATGTGCTCGGTGGCATATAACAGACTGACGGGCAACCTCACACGTGCCGCTGCGGCTCAGCGGGCCCTGAACACGGCGCAGAAAGCAAACCTGTTCGGACTGCTGGCTGCTGGCGTGGTGACGCTCATCACGGCGCTGTCCGAGTATGGGAAGAGCCTGTCTGCCACGGAAATGGCGGAGAAGGCTTTGGGAGAGATACGCGGCGAAGCGGCCAAGAAGGCTGACGAGGAGCGCATGCACATCGACATCCTGCGTGAGGCGGCGATGAACGAGAAGCTGTCCTTGGATGAGAGACACAAGGCAATTGACGAACTGAACAGGATCATCCCGGACTACAATGCGCATTTAGATAAGACCACGGGAAAGTATGTGGAGAACAAGGATGCACTGGACAGGTACATCGAGTCTCTGGTGCGTATGTATGAAATTGAGGGAGCGAAGGGCAAGCTGTCGGCCATCGGAAAGGAGAAGGCTGACATCAGGATACGCCAGCATGCCAATGAGCGTGAACAGCAAGAGGCGGAAAAGGAACTGCATAGTGCAGAGCTCCAGTACAGCCTGCATGGGGCGGCGGCTTCCAGCGCGGGAATGACTTCGGGCATGAAGGCACTGTCACAGGGCAACTCATCCTCCGGACAGGGGCTTACCAAGGCGAAGGCGCGCGTGAAGCGGGCTGCTGAGGAGATGGAGGAGCTGCGCAGCCAGATGGAGATACTTGCCGAACAGGAACGGCTGATAACGGAGGTGTACGGAGAGGATATGCAGCGGGCTGAAGTGAGCCAGGGCACTAATGCGACTTCTGAGGTGATTACACCTCCTACACTTCCGGGTGAGGGAACTGCCTCAAAGGATAAGTTCGCGAAGGAGAAGGAGTGGAGACAGCGTGAGGAGGCCATGAACCGAATCGCCTATGCGCGTGGGGAGAAGGACTACGAGGCGTACACCAGACGCATGGATGAGATTGCGGTAGGGTTCTATGCCAAGGAACTGGAGCATACGGATCTGTCGAAACTGGAGCGCCTTACCATCGAAGCTGACTACTACGAGGCGCTGAAGAAGCAGGCGGACGATGGAATAAGGATGACAGTGGAAGCTGAGGAGAGGGCTTACGGCGAGCAGATGGCGTCCCTCAAGCAGCGCTACATAGACGGGAAATCGTCCACAAAAGAATACGAGGCTGCCGTGGAGATGGCGGAACTGGAGCATATGCGCAGACTTGTGAAACTGACAAAGGAAGGAACGGATGAGCGTGCCAAAGCGGAGAGGGAGTACCAGAACAGGCTCCTGTCTGACAGGCAGAAGCATCTCAAGGCACTCGAGGAGGCGGAGAAGAGACATCAGGAGGCGTTGAAAAAGGTGAAGGACAGTGTCTTCGGACTGAACGAGCGCGAGCGTTATGAGGCGTACTCCTCTGAGTTGGGCACACTCAAAGAGGTGTACAACATGGAGATCATGGCTGCTGAGGAGAATGCCAAGGACAGACTGCGCATTGAAAAGGCGTTCCAAGAGGCCAAAATGGCTCTGATGAGGAAATACAACATCGGGGGGATCAACGATGCAAGAAATGCGGTGCAGCAGGCGGTGCGTGACTCGGTGGAGTGGCTGGAGTCTGAGGGAGGACAGGCGTTCACGGGGACGATGGACACGCTGGTGTCGGGGATGTCGGCGATGTTCACGCAACTGTCATCCATCGTGCAGGCTGAGCTGGAGATACAGACGGAAGCCATAGAGAAGCGCTATGACCGGGAGCTTTCGCTGGCTGAGGGGAATGCCTACCGCGAGGCTCAGCTCGAGGAGCGGAAGCAGAATGAGATTGCCGCCGCAAAGAAGGAGGCAAACAAAAAGATGTTTGCCATGCAGGTGGTGCAGGCCATTGCGCAGACGGCCCAGGGTGCCCTGGCGGCCTATGCCTCTGCGGCAGCCATTCCCATCACGGGATGGGTGATGGCTCCCATCGCTGCGGCCATGGCTCTGGCTGCTGGTGGGTTGCAGGTTGCGGCCATCAGGAAGCAGCAGCAGGCCAGTGAGGCACAAGGATATGCAGAGGGCGGTTATACGCCGAAGGGTGGCAAGTACGAGGAGGTGGGAGTGGTGCATGCCGGTGAGTGGGTGGCATCACAAAGGCTGCTTGCCAACCCGGTGGCCTCGCAGATGATCCAGACGCTGGACCATGCGCAGCGGACGAATACAATCGGCTCCTTGCGACAGGAGGATGTGAGCCGGTCCATCACGGCGCCCATACGCATAGCGGAAGCCTCTGGGACTTCTGCCATGAATACGGGTGCCATGGTGGCACAGGCTGCATCCAGTACCAGAGACAGACTTGCTTCCTCCAAGGATCTCTCTGATACGATGCGACAGCTTTCAAGGCGGCTGAACGAGCCTTTCGTCACCATCAATACCATCGAGGGTGACCATGGCATCAAGAAGGCACAGGAGGAGTATGAGAAACTGATGAGGAACAAATCACCCAAAAACAGAAGATAATGGAGATTATAATCAACGGCATGGAGGCTGCCCTTAAGAAGGGCACTTCCTTTCAGTTCATCACAGAGAACCGCTACTTTACGGGCTCGGATTCTTATACGCTCAACATCGCATTTCCGCTTCGTGGTTGCTCACAAAACTTGAAAATCTTCGGCAACATAGGGCGTATGGACGTCAGCAAAGAGAAAATCCGCTTTGACTGTGAGATTCGTGACGGATCCTTCAACAAGTTTGGAACCATCACGATCACATCCATTACGCCTGAGGAGGTGAAGACGCAGTTCCTCGAAGGGCGAAGTGAGCAGAACTTCGCTGATGATTTTGACTTTATCTACATCAATGAGATGAATCTGGGAGCGCCATATTCCACAACGGATCTCAGGAGCCCGGGCATTCACTGGGCTTTCCCGGAGGAACGTGACTATGTGGCTCTCCCGTGGGTCAACAATGCTTCGGGAAATATTCAGAACAAGGCTGACTATGATGCAGAGACTGATTCCTTCAAATGGCATTGCGATACTGAAGGGTTGTCTTTCCAACCATATCTTACCTATATTATATATAAGGTAACAGATGCGGTGGGTTATACCATTGACATTTCCAGGATCTTGGATTCGCCTTACGGAAATCTACTCATATGCAACACGCTTCCCTATGCATGGGGCATACCTGAATTTGCAAAGGCGCTTCCACATTGGAGTGTCACGGAGTTTTTCGAAGAGCTGGAGAAGCTGCTCTATGGTGAGTTTATCATCGACCATCGGGCAAAGACGATACGTTTTGAGTTCACGAAGGACGTGATGGAGGAGGTGAAGCCCATCCACATTGACAGGGTGCTGGACAGCTACACCAGCGACATCTCTGAGGATGACAGCCAGTGTGAGTATGAGGAAGCTGCCAACATTAAATACTGTGATGCCGGGCACGAGATGTGGAAGTTCTATGACTGTCCCTGGCTCATCAGCCATTTCCGCCACTACAGAAGGACGGTTTCCGTATCAAGGACGGAAACGAAGCTTGTGGAAGAGGACTGGGTGAGGGAGTACGACACCTTTGAGCAGCTACGCCAGTATGCCTATGCTATAAAGGACTCTGCCAGCACGGCTACATCGGGTAGGGCAGACAAGATAATGGAAACCGCGAAATTGTTATACGCAAGGGACATAGATACATACTTCACCTTCTACACCCTGTCGTATGATGAGGTGAAGGTCGGGTTGAACAACATATCGTCCTTCAAGTTCCACATGTGCCTGCTGCCTCTGAATGTGTTCGGGGAGCGTATCGTCAAGGAAGACAACAGCAATACCATGGAACTCAAAATCGTTCCGGCATGGATTGACTATGCGGATGCAACCTACGGTGACATCCTCTTCCTTGACTGTGGGAGTCTGGAAAGCGCTGAACAGGCTGTTGAGCTACAGGGTGAACGGGGTGGACGTGCATATCTGCAGCCAAATGCCGTGCGTATATGCCAGAACGGGGAGAAGAACAAGTCGGAGGAATACTTCGACAAGATTTATGTGGGATTCTATGACGGGCATGTCATGTCTGACACCCCATCATTCCTGCCACGTCCTGCTCTGGACGCCATTGATCTGCGTGCAGACTGGTCCTACAGCTATAACGTGGGAAGGAATCTACGGCTCAATAGTAATACGAGAAGTGCACCCAGACCGCAGAGATACACCATCAACACGGAACAGAAGTTTGCCTTCTCGTTCCTGGCACACCATATCCCTGACGTCAGGGCACTGTTCTTCATCAATGGAAGAAGATATATATGCGAGAAAATTGAAAGTACCTTTTCAGAGTCCGGTATGAGCGAACTCCAAAAAGGCACTTTCTACGAGGTCCTGGATGTTCAGTCCAAATGGGATGATACGCAGATGAAATGAAAAGCAACGGCTTTCCACTAGGGGAGCCGTTGTTTTTTCGATTCTTACTTCAGTTTTTTCGAGAACTTTGTGGCATGGTCTTCGACTGCCTTTTTAAGAATCTTGCCATAGATTTGTGTGGTGGCGATGTTCTTGTGCCCCATCATTCTTGCTACCTTATCAATTGGTATATCATAGGTAAGTGCCAGAGTAGCAAAAGAATGTCGAGCCACGTGAAAGGTCATCGGCTTGGTAAGCTTTGCTGCAGCCTCCACCAAATGAAGATAGTCATTACCTTTCTGATTAGTGATGTGGGGCAATTTGTAGTCGTACTTCTTCAAGACCTCCATTGCTGGTGGCAAAATGGGAGTGAAGAAGTTGCTTCCCGTTTTTAGTCTCTCACCATCTATGTAATACATATCCCCATGCTTCTCTGTCATCGTCTTGAAATCGAAGAGCATCAAGTCGCAATAGGCAAGACCTGTATAGGCTGAGAATACGAAGAGGTCGCGTACCCTGGCTTGCTTCAAGGGTAAGTCAAGAGAGCGAACTTTCTTCAGCTCCTTCTCTGTAAGTGGTTTGCGCTCCTTACTCTTGCCTCTATTGAACTTGCAGCGTGCATATGGATCCTCATCGATAATGCCCTGCTGATATGCTACCTTGATGTACGGCTTCAGTCTCCTATGGTAATTGAAGACCGTGACATCAGTACGGGCTTTGTCTTCGCGAAGCCATGCGTCCCAAGCATAGAGATTGGCTGGAGTGAGGTCATTGAATAGCTTTATCTTGCCGAATGAGGTAAGTGCATCTAATGTAACCATCTTCTGTCGTACAGTGTTCTCTCGCAAATTCTGAGTGGCTATCTGTTCACGTAGCCATTCGAGAAAATTCGAGTTTCCACGCAAGCGAGTAGTATTCGTGGTTTCTATGCCAAGATGCTTGTTCAGTGTTTCAAGCGTCAATTCCTCGTTGAGAACTACCATGCAGTTGACTATGTCCTCATACTTTTGGATTTTCTTGGCATATTCTTTCTCCTTCAGAATGTCTGGATATTCCGACGGAGCGCACTTACCTATATTTATATGTTTTCTCTCGGTTTTTGAAAAGGTGATACGTACTTCGATTACTCCTACACCTTTCTTTTCTGCTGTTTTCTTTCTATCATATACTACAGCAACAATATTCTTTCCCATATCCTTTTTTCATTTTGTCGGAGTAGTAAAGCGTGCTACCTAATTGTCTTCAGGGTGCTACCATGTGCTACCAAGTGATACAATATTTCTTTTGAATCTCCAGGCTTAGAACCTATGAACCACTTTTGGATTCGAACTCATGAATCACTTGTTTTTTGAACTCATGAACCAATTTGGGCTCAAACTCAAAAAAAATATCCAATTTTCGTGTTTTTTTGCGAAAAATTGGTAGCACGGAATTTTTCCGTTAGTAGCACGATTTGGTAGCACGAATGTCCATTTTGGGCGATTTTAGACGCTTTCTGTCCGACGTGTTTAACTTATCGTTGCCTGCGTGATGAAAAAGGATATAAGGGGATATGTTTAGATAAATTATTGATTATCAGTGGCTTTTGAAAGTTCGAGGAGGTGAGCGATAACTCATCTCCTCGATTTTTTGTTTTTGGGAATTATCCCATTTGTGATTCGGATGGGGCTCGAACCCATGACCCGCAGCTTAGAAGGCTGCTGCTCTAATCCAACTGAGCTACCGAACCAACCTTGAAGGAATGAATCTGTGCAAATAATGCGTCAAATCCTAAAACCGAATGCAAAGGTACAAAGATTTTCTGACATAATGCAGAAAAAAAAGATTTTTTTTCAAACAATCTTAAAAGAATAGCTGAAACGCCCTAAATAGAATGCCAGAAGCCATCATTATGGGCAAAAAAAAAGCTGTCTCGCGACAACCTCTTTTTCAAACAATCTTCTCTTTTACCTTAAAACTAATCTAATACCCTGAATTCTTTTCCTAACCTTAAATCTAATACCATGAAAAACTGATGCAAATGTACTGCTTTTTGCGAGAATGGCAATAGATATAGGGAAGAAAATGCAAAAATGTGCGTTGTTCTTGATTTGTATCAAGATTATATTTGTGCTCTCATAGCCAATAAATTCTTTGACTTTAAGAAAGTGTAGTAAAAGAAATGATTAAAGAATAAGTTGCACCCTCGTAAACTTATGGGCAAAAAAAAAAGCTGTCTCGCGACAACCTCTTTTTTCAAAACAATCTTTCTTTTCTTTACCTTAAAACTAATCTAATACCCTGAATTCTTTTCCTAACCTTAAATCTAATACCATGAAAAACTGATGCAAAGGTACTGCTTTTTGCGAGAATGGCAATAGATAGAGGGTGGAAAATGCAAAAAAGTGCGTTGTTCTTGATTTGTGTCAAGACCGCAGTAAACAAAAGGGCTTTAAAAAGCAAAGAGAGGTTATCTCACGATAGCCTCCCCTTTAAATACTCACTACACACATAATGCGTAGTGAGTATTGGAGATAAGATAATTACGAGTCAATCTTGTCTCACGACAAACTTTTGACTCAATCTAATATTTAATATATGTTATTGTCACAAAGTTAATGCTTTTATTTGAGAAATGCAAGAAAACACCACGAAAAACAATGTTTTTGCTATGTTTCGGTGCTTTTTTCCCATATTTCCTGGCAAAAGGACAAAGTATTAGCGTCCTGTTACAACTGACTTTGCTTTGCTTGTTGACGCGGCACTCGGCATAAATCCCGAAATGCTGATCAACATGCAAACTCGGTGTAATATGGCTTGGGCACGCATGAAGCCTGCTTTGTCAGCTCGTTTTAGTGAGATACAGAAGCGAGCTGCATCGTGGCTTTTGTAATTTTATGCGCGAAAACATAAGTGGAGTGGGGTGTAGTCTAATGGGTATAAAAAAAAAGAGGTTGTCATCCCGACAACCAATCTTTTCACTAACCTTAAATCTAATACCATGAAAAACTGATGCAAAGGTACTGCTTTTCTTGAAAATAGCAATAGATTGCACGAAAAACTTGATGAAAACCGCTGCATTCTTGATATGAATCAATTCGGGTGCCTCCGAACAGCTTCGCTTGGCCGTTCATTGGTACAAAAAAAGATGCTCCCCGAATGAGGAGCATCTGCTATATTCTGTCGTCTGCACGGGAAGAGAGGCTCGAACTCCCGACACCTGGTTTTGGAGACCAGTGCTCTACCAACTGAGCTATTCCCGTAAAAGCGATGCAAAGATACGGCATTTTTTCGAATCTCGCAATAGTTGCGGCATCTCTTTTTCATTTTTTTGTGTTTTATTTGTATCATAGCCCCCCCTAACCTGTAAAGAAGCCCCCTAACCCCCGAGGGGGAATAAGGACAATGTCGAAATCAATATTTCTTCAAATAGATTTCATCCTAAGATTTCTAGCCGTAGGCTATAAAAGATCTACTTATTGCTTACGCAAGAAATCTTAGCTACGCAGAAGTCTAAAGGCTTCACTAGAAATAATCTCTTCAAATAGAAGCCCCCTAACCCCGACTTTTGACTATGGTAAAAATGTAGGGAATAATGACTATGTCGAAATGCAAACTTGTTATATAAAAGCATCGCTGCCACTATTTGTGTGAGCATAGTGAGCGCAATCACCGCCATACGTTTATTCCAGCGTTTCTTGTTGATGAATTCGGGCATGGTACCGTGCTGTTCTTCCTGTAGATTTTCCTGTAGTTCCTTCATTCCCTTATAATTTTTCTTCCGAAATTGCAAAGTTATTAAATTTTTGTGATTTTTCTCACTTGTATGATGATTATTTCAGAAAAGTGTGTATCTTTGTATGAGAAAAAGAAAAACAAGAGGTACATACCCCGATATGTGTTTGGCTATCAAACTGAAAACATTATGCAGAAATTTATCATTACACTAAACGGTACACTCGAGTTTGGCGATGTAAAGTTACATCGCGAGCTCATCCCTGCTGGCGAGGAAAGCTGCTATGGTGGTGGCTTCTGGACGATAGACAATCAGCGTGGAATGCTGCTTCTCTATGGTCGTAGTTTTGACTTTGGCGAACCAGAGTTCAGCCACCTTAGGCGCATCAACCGCAGCATGCCACCTGCCTCGTTGGGCTTCCCCATCTTCTATAAGAAAGAGGTGTATGGTATGGAGGTGCTCGAACCGGTAGAGATATAAAGCTCCTCCTAACCCCCGAAGGGGGAATAAGGGCAATGTTGAAATAACAAACTTGTTACTTAAAGAAGGGATTGATACTCACGATGGAGTACCAATCCCTTCTTTATAACCTTGAATAAATCACTTTACTGGACGAATCTGGCATGTACCAAATCGCCAGAAAGAGTGGTAAGAAGAACCATCATAACCATCAGCTTGACCATCTGAGAAACGACTATTTGTCCAATATGTTTTTTGGGGCAAAATGATGCTGCTTCCATTCGGTCCTTTCAGGCGATAGCAGTCAATGCCGTTGATTGTTTCGGTAGATACTGAGCACTTTTCAAAAAGCTCGCCGAATTGCTGTATGCTTGGTATGCGCCCCTTCCCTGCCACCACGGCAGCATCGTCCTTGTCGTCCATGATGATGAGGTGGTCGGTGTCGTTGTACTTGGTGTACTTGCCCGAAACGGCATCATACCAGCAATAGTTGCTCTCAGTACCTGTGGTGCTGCAAGGCTTCGTGTCTGCCCATTGATAGTTGTAGCCAAGAGCCGACTCGCTGCTTGCACCCAGATTCGTCTTTGCCCAAAGCGTTCCGCTGGGAAGACCCAGATCCACAAAGTCGGCATCGTTGATGGTGGCCTTGCCAAGCACCTTGTTTACCACCCAAGCCACGTCGCCAATGCTGATTACCCCGTCGCCATTGGCGTCAAATTGCTTGCCGGTAGAGGTCTCCACAATCTCTGCGCCGGCTTGGGCAAACTCCGCATAGCGCGGTGCCTTGTCGGCAGGCACCAGCACGAAGGCAGGCACCTTGGAAGAACTTCCGCTTGTGAGGGTTGGGATGCGTTCCAAGTCGCGCGCATCCATCACGGTATGGTATTCGGGGTTGAAGGCCTTACCGTGGATCATGACGCATTGTGGCAACAGACGGATGTTGCGCACCGTGGGCAGAGCCGTATAGAGCACGGTTCCGTCGGCAGAGTAGAAGCCTTTTGACTCAGGGTATTTGGCAGGAGCCATTACCTTGAAGCGGCTTTCGTTTGCCTTGATGGTACTCAGGTTGGGGCAATTCGCAAATATCTGCCCATCAAACTGCTCCAGGTTGGGGATTTCGAGCGTTCGTATATCTGTGTTGTTCTGGATTAGGGTTCCAACTATTTTCCAGGCATTCACCGTCCAGGTGGAGAAGTATGTGCTTGCTAATTCAAAATCTGTTAGTTTATCTGCATTAATGATGAGTTGACCTGTACAACTTGAAAAGGCGTATTTATCGATTCCGTTAGCATCTACCTCGTTCGTATTAATGGTTGTTTTAGCTATAACGCAACCACCAAAAGCATCTTTGCTTATATATTTTACCGTACTGGGTATTATGAGTTCTTTCATCGACTCTTTGCAAAAGCGTCTTTCTCCTATGTGGGTAACATTAGGTCCGAATGTCACCGTTTGATTGCCGTTAAAAATGCCTTCGCCGTACGTTATACCTTCTGTATTAGCAACCCAATCTGCATTGTTGAAGGTTACTTTGCATATACCTTTCGTGACAAATGCACGATCACTAATAGTCTTCACGCTGGCAGGTACGTCAATGTACTCAGCACCACAGTTACCAAAAGCATTATTTAGGATGCTTTTACATTTACTTGTACTTAAAAATTTTACACCTTTGATGCTGGTGCACCCCTCAAAAGCACCATCTCGTATTAATGTAACAGAATTGGGGATGATAGCGCAATTTGTTGCCGATGATGTAATAGGACTAAATAAGGTGAGATTTATACAGCCAGCGAAGGCATTAGAACCAATGTCGGTAAGATTATACACAGAACCCTCAGGACTGTACCCGATGGATTGTATCGAGTTGTTATTCTCGAAAGCCTTATCTGCAATCTTTGTTACAGGGTATTTCTTGCCATCTACTGTAAGGCTTGCAGGGATGACAACGCTGGTGGTGGATTCGTAACCGCTTCTTAAGCCCACTACTTCGGCATGGCCATCAGAATAGTACTTGTATGCCAACTTGCCCGAGTTATAGGCGGTTTGTGCGTTTAGCCCTTGCATGGCAAAGAGGGCAATGAGAAGCACGAACATCCTTGTGATGACGTGGCTTCGTAATGATGATTGTTTTGTTTTCATAATTGTTATGTTTTGTCGTTTTCTCTCGTCTTTCTTATTCTGCGTGCAAAACGAAAAACCCGTTACAAACACTCACAGAGCATTCGCAACGGGTCGGTATATTCGTTGTTAGTTATAGCTACCAGAAGGCGTGAATTACCCCCCCCCTACACCATACGTGCCATGCAACTCAAGGCCTTGAGCCATGGGTGAAACGCAAAGGGTATGTGTGAGAGTAATCATAAACTATATTTGCAGGAACTGAAATTTGTTAAAAATTGTGCAAATTTATGCTTTTTTGGGGAAAGTACCAAAGAAAAAGGGAAAAATTTAAAAGTCTGCTGGAAACAAAAAACATCAAAAACAATCTCGCTTGATCCCTTTCCATCGTGGTGAGGTCTTAGGTCCTCTTGGTGAAAACTTTGCGCCTCTGCGTCTTAACGCTCATCTACAACGCGCGTCAGCCAATTGTGAAGGCCGAGGGTTACGCTCGAATGGGCAGAAGAATGAGGTCGATTCCCAGCGTTTTTCCTCTTGTCAGCCTTCGGTCAGCACCCTATGTTCGCACAATTGGCTTACGTCTGGCTTACGTGTTTTTACGTAAGCCAGACGTAAGCAAAACGTGTTCACCCTGAGTGCTGGCTGTAGGATGAGCGATGCATTGTGCATTATTCAATCCATCCTGTCGCGATAGTCCTCGTATTGGTATTCGCGGAGTATGTCGAGCTTGCCATCTTCGTGAAGGAAGGCGATGCTGGGATGATGGATGCCGTTGAACATGTTGGTCTTGACCGTGGTGTAGTGAATCATGTCCTCGAAGATAAGCTGCTCGCCCAACTGCAACTCGTGGTCAAAGCGCCATGAACCCATGAAGTCGCCACTCAGGCAACTGTTGCCCCCCAGTCGGTAGATGTGCTTGTCGGCATCCGCCTCGGTGGGCGTGTAGCCCTCGAGCGTCTCGGCACCACGCACCTTGGGCCAGTAGGGCATCTCCAGGCAGTCGGGCATGTGGCAGGTAAAGCTCACGTCGAGTATGGCAGTGCGTATGCCATGGTTGCTCACGATGTCAACCACGCTTGCCACCAGAGGGCCCGTCTGCCAGGCAAAGGCACTGCCCGGTTCGAGAATGATGCTGAGGTTGGGGTAGCGCTGACGCAGGCCACGCAGCGTGTCAACGAGCAAATCCACGTTGTAGTCCTTGCGCGTCATGAGGTGACCGCCACCCAGGTTGAGCCACTTGAGGCGAGGCAGCCATTGGCCGAAGCGTTCCTCCAGGTGCACCAGCGTGTCGCAGAGGTCCTCGGCGCTGCTCTCGCAATGGCAATGGCAATGGAAGCCCTCGATGTCGGTGGGCAGCTCCTGCGGAAGGTCGCACGACAGGATGCCGAAGCGTGAGCCGGGAGCACAGGGGTTGTACAGATCCGTCTCGATGGCGCTATGCTCAGGGTTGACGCGCACGCCGATGCTGACTGCTGCGTCGGGATGCTGCACGTTGTACGTCGCGACGCTGCAACGGAAACGCTCGTACTGCGAGAGTGAGTTGAAGGTGATGTGACTGCTGCAGCGAAGCAGGGTGGGGAAGTCCCTCTCGGTATAGGCAGGCGAGTAGGTGTGTGCAGGTGAGCCAAACTCCTCGAATGCCAGACGGGCTTCGTAGGGTGAGCTGGCTGTGGTGTGCTGTATGTACTGTCGGAAGATGGGGAACGTCTTCCACAAGGCAAATGCCTTAAAGGCAAGGATGACCTCGGCACCGCTGCGGTCGGCTACGCTCTTGATGAGCGAGAGGTTGCGGCGAAGCAATGGCTCCTCCATGATATAAATGGGTGTGTTGAGTTTCAGATGTTGCATGCCTGTAAGCTTTTTATAAGTGTGATTTATCGGCAAAGGTAAACAAAAAATGTCATAGTGGGGCATTATGTGTGCCAAAACCGCAGGCAAGATAGCGCACAATCGTCTCTGTTAGTACTTTTGTATCCAGCTTTGTGCGACTTAGGGCATAAGCCTGCCAGCTGCACGCAACGAACAAAAAGGATTGAACCATGATTACCGAAGAACATATATTGGCCGACATGAGAGTGCTGCAGCTGTTGTCGCAGACATTCCCCACGCCCGAGGCAGCCAGCACCGAGATTATCAACCTGAAGGCCATACTGAACCTGCCCAAGGGCACCGAGCACTTCATGGCCGACATACACGGCGAGCACGAGGCATTTCTGCACATACTGCGCAACGCCAGCGGAAACATCAAGCGTAAGGTGAAGGAGTTGTATGACGGAGAGCTCACACGCGAGGAGATACGCGAGCTGTGCACCCTGATATACTACCCGGAGAAGAAGCTCGAACTCATCAAGGCCAGCGAGGAGGACCTGGCACAGTTCTACTCCACCACGCTGAAACGCCTCATACCCATCTGCCAGGTGGTGAGTGCCAAATACACCCGAAGCCGTGTGCGTAAGGCATTGCCCAGGGAGTTTGCCTACATCATAGAGGAGCTGCTGCACGAGTCGCCCAGCGACCATAACAAACAGGCATACTGGGACAGCATCCTGGAGAGCATCATGGAAACGGGGCAGAGCGACTCGTTCATCATAGCCATCTCGTACGTCATACAGCGCCTCAGCGTGGAGCAGCTGCACATACTGGGCGATGTCTTCGACCGTGGTCCTGGCGCACACATCATCATGGACCATCTGCTTGGCTATCACAGCTTTGACTTCCAGTGGGGCAACCACGATGCCTTGTGGATGGGTGCCGCTGCGGGCAATGATGCCTGCATAGCTAACGTGTTGCGCCTGTCGCTCCGCTTTGGCAACATGGCTACGCTGGAGGACGGCTACGGCATCAACCTGCTGGTATTGGCAGCCTTTGCCATGGACGTCTATGGCAGCGATCCGTGTACGCTCTTTGCCCCCAAGGTGGATGCACGCAAGACTACCTTGAGCCAGAAGCACATACGTCTCATAGCCAAGATGCACAAGGCCATCACCGTGCTGCAGTTTAAGCTCGAAGGCCAGCTCATAGCCAATCGCCCTGAGTGGAGGATGCACGACCGCCGGGTGCTCGACAATATTGATTTTGAGAAACATACCTACACGCTCGACGGCAAGGAGTACCCTCTGCTCGACAATGTGTTCCCCACCATCGACCCAGCCAATCCCTATGCCCTCACCGCCGAGGAGCAGGATCTTGTGGAGAAGCTTCACCACTCGTTCCGCGTGTCGGCCAAGCTGCAGAAGCACATCAAGTGCATCCTTCAGCATGGCTGCATGTATGCCATCTGCAACAGCAACCTGCTCTTCCATGCCTCCATCCCCCTGAATGCCGACGGCACGCTGCGCGAGGTGGAGTTGCTGGGACAGCGACTGAAGGGCAAGGCATTGATGCACCAGATAGGCATGGTGGTGCGCTCTGCCTTCACTACCGACACCCCGAAGGCGCTACGTCAGTTTGCCATCGACTACTTCTGGTATTTGTGGTGTGGACCCGACTCTCCGCTCTTCGACAAGTCAAGGATGACTACCTTTGAGCGATACTTCATAGCCGACAAGGCCACGCACACGGAGGAGAAAGGTCACTACTACCTGATGCGCGACAATGCGCAGATTTGCGACTACATACTTGATGCCTTTGGCGTGGTGGGTGAGAAGCGTCACATCATCAACGGCCATGTGCCCGTGCATGTGGCGCAGGGTGAGAATCCCATCAAGGCGGATGGCAAGCTGATGGTCATCGATGGTGGTTTTGCCGAACCCTATCATCACACCACAGGCATTGCCGGCTACACGCTGGTGTATCATAGCCGTGGCTTCGAACTCATTCAGCATGAACCATTTACCAGTACCAAGGAGGCTGTACGCCAGGGTACCGACATCAAGAGTAGTAAGCAGATTGTGGAGATGACGGGTCAGCGTATGCTGGTGCGCGACACCGACAAGGGGCGCATCATTCGCGAGCAGATAAAGGAACTTGAGGAGCTGCTCTATGCCTATCGTCATGGATTGATGAGGTGATGGGGCTTTAATACCACCCCATCAGTTTGCGCAGGTAGGGAGTCAGTTCGCCAGCCATCTGCTCGTGCTGCCAGTAGCTGGGATGCCACGAAGCGCCGTAGCCAAGGTCGCCATTCTGAGGCTTGAAGTCGAAGCGGTAAATCTCCTTGTCACCCTTCTTGTTTGCCTCGGCAACCACTTCATCCATTGTTTTCTTTGCCAGGATAAGGGCATCGCCGTTCATCATGGGACCACAGAGAAAGACAATCTTTGCATGCGCATAAGCCTTGCGTACCTGTTGCAGTAGATTCTCGTACCCTTTTTTCAGCAACTTAGGGTCAGCACCCGAGGTACTCGTGTCGTTGGTGCCCAGATTGATGCAGACGAGCAGAGGTTGGTAGCGGGAAAAATCCCATTGTTCGCTGTTGTCGTAGAGCAGCGTGTGGGTGTACTCCGTATTCATGTTGATCTTGTCACCTGTGCGAGGACCGTTGTAGTTGCGATACACGCCGATGCCGCTACGGCAAACGGCAATCTCCTCTGCCTGCAGGTTGCGCGCTGTGCGTGCGGCATAGGTGTAGTAGTGGTTGCACGTCTCGTCCTGGAAGGGAGCATCGCGCTCCGTGCTCTCCACTCCGTAGCCACAGGTGATGGAATTTCCGATAAACTCTATGCGTCTCTCCGAAAGGGCAGGAGGAGGAAGCAAATGCTGTCCCTTGTCGAGGAGGAAGCCACGAAACTCTGCCCTGCGGTCATAGCCCTCGGTGACGTACATCAAGCTCACCTGGTGTGTGCCTTGCGGCAAGGCTGCTGCCAGCGTCACGATGGAGTCACGTTCGCTGTTGAAGGACACCTTGAAGGCCTCGCTTCCGTCTATCTGTGCCATGAAGTACCCACTTTTGGGCTTGGCCATCATCTTCAGGCAGGTGCCGGTAAACGTGGCGCGAATCTGTACGCTGGGGAAGGTGAACATGGGTGAGTCGGGGTGCTTGAACGAGACGCGTCCAAGGTACTGTATGTTTTGGTCGGATGCCTTGATGTGTGTGCCCACAGGCTCCAGGGTTCCACTTGTCGTTCGGGGCACTATGCCTTGTGCCTGCATGGTTATTGCTGCCATTAGTGCAGCGATGGCTGATGGTATGCGCATGGTTGTTGGTATTTGAAAGGTTACTTGGCTTTGCGTTTTACAGATGATCAACTATTTTGAGGTTATGGGTCTTGATTTGGAGTAATTCCTTCTCCAATCCCTTAGCGGTGATGGCCTTGCCTATGATCTTGCCCTCGGGGTCGATGATGATGAAAGCAGGAATCCAATGCAGCTGGTAGGCTTTGAAGGTATCGTCGTCGCGAGTGCGCTTCAGGTTGCTGACCTGTGGCCAGGGAAACTGTTCCTTGCGCAGAAAGTTGCGCCAATTTGCCTCCTTGTCGTCGAAGCTGAAGCTGAGCCACTTCACATCATTCTTCTCCTTGATGCTCTGCATGGCATTGTCTTCATAGAGTGCCTTGAGCATGGGAATCTCGCGTCGGCAGTCGCCGCACCATGTGGCCCAGAAATCCAGGATGACGTATTTGCCGCGATAGTTGCTCAGGCGTATTTCTACCCCTGCCGTGTCGCGTGCCACAATCTCGGGGGCCTGGGTGCCAAGCTCCAGCGAGGGAAGGTATTCGGGATGGTTGGCTGCCAAAGTATCTGCCTCTTGTGCTGATGCCAACAGGTTGAATGCCAAGAGTATGAAAAGTAACTTTTGTCTCATGTCTTGAGGTTGTTTTGTTGTTTCACTTAGGGTTCTGCTTCACAAGAGTCGTGACTGTCAACAATCGTCGCGGCAAGCTGTCCGTAATGCAGAGTTCAGAGGCAATATACCTTCGCAGTATGATGAGATCAAGCACAGATGTACGTCACTCTCTGAATAGACAATTGCAAATTTAGGAAATAATCTCCGAAACACCAAAAAAATGCTCAACATCTTCATCCGACATCGAAAAATTAGCTATCCGTCAGGATGAAAGCTTTTGGGAGTATAACGGAGAATGTTACGGATCTCCTTCGGAATGATATCGGGAATTTGCTGTTGTTTGTTCTTCTCCATAGGCTAATTGCTAATTTGCTTTTGTCTAGTTCGCTTAAATCTATGCTCTTTGATATAAAAATGCATGAAATCCCACCTTTAGTTGCTGCCATTCTTCTATGCTCATTTATTATAATCGTAAACGCTCTTCGTTAACTATGTCAACAAGCATAAATCCCTTGCTTGGGTACTTGTAACATTGGCAAATGTTATTAAAAATAAGTGAACGAAGCAAATAATCATGTTTTTTTTTGGAAAAAAATGAAAAATGCCGAAAAGTTTGTGATGATTATAGAAAATGCTTATCTTTGCAAAAAATTGATGGAATTATGAGCACGGCAGAACTCTATACGAGTATGATAAGAGCATACATACCTCAAATTAAGAATGAATTTGGGGTACGTTCCATGTGCATCTTCGGCTCTGTGGCTCGTGGTGAAGAGAATGAGGCCAGTGACCTTGATGTCTGTGTGGAGATGGAGGCAGATTTGTTCAAGCGTATGCAGTTAAGCATTTTCCTTCAGAATATCGTTAAACGTCCCGTTGATGTGGTTCGCCGTAGGAGCAGAATGAACAGTTTACTCATTGAACAAATAGAAAATGATGGAATTGTTGTCTTCTAAGAATGCATCTATTGCTCGCAATCTGTTGCAACATATTGCTGATTCTATATTAACTTTACGGGAACGTACAAGTGTCATCAACTCTGCGCAGGATTTTCTTTTATCGCCAGAAAATATGGAAAAGTTGGATGCCGCATGTATGCAGGTGATGGTAATAGGTGAGTGTGTGGTGAAGCTTGACAAGGTACTTAATGGTGCTTTAGCTGATTTGGAACCTTCTATTCCTTGGGGCGCAATAAAGGGTGTGCGTAATTTTATTGCGCATGGTTATTTTGAGATAGATGAAGAAGAGATTTTTAAAATCATCAAGACGGACCTAACCCCTTTGCACGAGGCAGTAGAACGCTTACTTGAAAGAAGTTTTGTGTAAATATAAAAAAGGAGAATAACTATGAAAGCTATTCTCCTTAATTTTTATGTTGTCCGAAACGAATTACTTCTTGTTCAGAGCGAGGTCAACGTTTACGGCGCAAGCTACAGAGCAACCTACCATGGGGTTGTTACCAATACCGAGGAAGCCCATCATCTCAACGTGTGCGGGAACTGAAGAAGAACCTGCGAACTGAGCGTCTGAGTGCATACGACCCAGAGTATCGGTCATACCGTAAGAAGCGGGACCTGCAGCCATGTTATCGGGGTGCAGGGTACGGCCGGTACCACCACCAGAAGCTACTGAGAAGTAGGGCTTACCAGCGCGGGTACGCTCCTTCTTGTAGGTACCTGCTGTGGGGTGCTGGAAACGGGTGGGGTTGGTTGAGTTACCAGTAATAGAAACATCAACGTCCTCCTTCCACATGATAGCTACACCCTCGCGAACATCGTCTGCACCATAGCAGTTAACAGCTGCACGGGGACCGTTAGAGTAAGCGATGCGCTTAACCTCCTTCAACTCACCGGTGAAGTAGTCGAACTGTGTCTGTACGTAGGTGAAACCATTGATACGGCTGATGATCATGGCAGCGTCCTTACCGAGACCGTTGAGGATGCAACGGAGAGGCTTGTCGGCTGGTCTTGACTTGTTAGCCATCTGGGCAATCTTGATAGCACCCTCAGCAGCAGCGAATGACTCGTGACCAGCGAGGAAAGCGAAGCACTTGGTCTCGGGCTCGAGCAGACGAGCAGCGAGCTCACCGTGGCCAATACCAACCTTACGGTCGTCAGCTACAGAACCGGGGATACAGAATGACTGCAAACCCTCACCAATATAGTTAGCTGCCTCAACAGCGTCCTTAGCCTTCTCCTTGAGAGCGATGGCAGTACCTACAACGTAAGCCCACTTAGCGTTCTCGAAGCAGATCATCTGGGTCTCCTCACAAGTCATGTAGGGATCCAAACCAGCAGCCTCACAAATCTCGTTAGCCTCCTCGATAGAAGCAATACCGTGCTTATTCAAACATGCAAGGATCTGTGCGATACGACGATCCTGTGACTCAAACTTAACTTCTCTAATCATGATTCTAAGGTTTTGTGGTTTTATGGTTTTGAGGTTTTGAGGTTTTCGCAGGTTGTCTGTAGATGTGTCCTCTTGTATATAAGGGACTTGAGCATTTTGTTTATATCCTCATTCATCTTGTCGAGGCTCTGGAATTGATCTTCTGTTAAATAACCAAGACTACATGCTATAGTAATCTGCGTATCAAGTTCGTTGGACGAACCAAGCGAATTGTGCAGAAAATGCACGAGGTCGTTATTTGTGGATCTTCCGTAGCCCTCGGCTATGTTTGAGGTTATGGAAACGGCTGCTCGTCGCATCTGGCTGACAAGTCCGAATAGCTCGTGTTGAGGAAAGGCAGCAGTATATTTATACAATAATGTGACAAATTCCATTGCCTTTTGCCAAACAGCGAGGTTTTTGTGTGGACCCATCATGGCGCAGCCAACCTTATAACCTTATAACCTTTATAACCTTAAAACCTGATTAATTAATCCTTACGGGGATCGATTGACTTAACAGCACCGTCCTCAGCCTTGGTGCGGCCATAGGTACCGGTAACACTCTTCAGAGCCTCGTCAGCGGGAACACCCTTCTTGATAGCGTCCATGAACTTGCCCATGTGAACGAACTCGTAACCACAAACCTGGTCGTCCTTGTCGAGGTACATCTTTGTGATGTAACCCTCGGTGAGCTGGAGGTAACGGGTACCCTTAACCTTAGTACCATAGAGGGTACCGGTCTGAGAGATAAGACCCTTACCGAGGTCCTCAAGACCTGCACCGATCATCAAACCACCCTCAGAGAAAGCTGACTGGGTACGACCGTAAACAATCTGGAGGAAGAGCTCGCGCATAGCGGTGTTGATAGCATCGCAAACGAGGTCAGTGTTCAAAGCCTCGAGGATGGTCTTGCCGGGAAGAATCTCAGATGCCATAGCAGCTGAGTGAGTCATACCTGAGCAACCGATGGTCTCAACGAGAGCCTCCTCGATAATGCCGTCCTTCACGTTCAAGGTCAGCTTGCAAGCACCCTGCTGGGGAGCACACCAACCAATACCGTGGGTCAAACCACTGATGTCCTTAATCTCTTTTGCCTGAACCCACTTGCCCTCTTCGGGGATGGGAGCAGGACCATGGTTGGGGCCTTTTGCCACGCAACACATGTTCTGTACTTCGTGTGAATAAACCATAATAATTTAATATAAATTGGTATTTGTTTAACAAATCTATGTGCAAAAATAGTTAAAAATAGGTATTCTGCCAATAAAATCTCTGTTTTTTTTATGAAATGACCATAAAAAACGAGGAATTTAGTATCTTTGCATGGCAAAACAGAGGGCCAGTTTCGTGAAATTATGGTTGCTCTTGTGCAAATAAGTAAAGATTTAAACAATGGAAATTAGGATACCGGAACCCGAGATTATCAAGGCTGCCGAGGAGGGTATGGACGCCTTCCTGGAGTTGTTTCGCAGGTACACACTCGATGCCATTGGGGGTGAACTGAATGCCGAGTCGATGCAGAAGCTCTCGCCTGATCAGATTACCTTGCTCGCTTATATGGTTGTGCGTGAGGAGGTTATGGATGGTGGCTTTGTGCAGTTGATACACAACGGATATGGCCCTTTCATCTTCCTCAATCCATTTGCCAAGGCAATGCGATTGTGGGGGGCACACGACTTCCAGAAACTCATCTACCGTGGGCGCAAACTGTTTGAAACTTACGGAGATGAGCTCACCAAGGACTGCACCGACGAGGAGTTTATGGCACTCTTTGAGCAGTACCCCGAGTTTGATGACCTTGATGATGAGTTCATCGAGATGGAAGAGGACGTTACCGAACTGGTGGCTCGCTACGTGGACGAGCACATTTCGACTTTTGCCGAAGTGAATAGTGAACAGTAGAAATATGGCTAAGAAAGAAGTTAAAAAGAACTACGCAATACAGATTAAGAACAAGCGAGCTGAGTTTGACTATCTGCTTCTCGACCAATACACGGCAGGCATCGTGCTTACCGGAACCGAGATAAAGAGCATACGTCAGGGCAAGGCATCGCTCGTAGATACCTTCTGCTACATCCGCAACGGCGAGATGTGGGTCAAGAACATGTATATTGCCCAGTACAAGGAGGGGTCGTACAATAATCACGTGGAGCGACGCGACCGCAAGTTGCTGCTCAACAAGAAGGAGATTCGCAAACTACTTAACGGAGAGAAGACACCAGGCTTCAGCATCGTGCCCACCCTGCTTTTTGTCAACGAGAACGGCTTGGCAAAGCTCGACATCTATTTGTGCCGTGGTAAGCGCGAATACGACAAGCGACAGACGCTCAAGGCCAAGGATGACAGGCGCGAGATAGACAGAGCGTTCAAGAAGAGCTACTAACCCCCTTCTGTCTATGGCATCTCCCCCGGGGACTCTATTGTATTGAAAGAATATGGTAAAAAGGCTATTCCTGGTTTTTATGACTGGTGTTTTGTTACTCGTCTCTTGCGGTAAGCGAGAGGCGAAGGATTTCGTGGATGCCTTGCCAGCCATCTTTCCTGACTATACTGAGGTGACTGTGCCTCACACAATTGCCCCACTTAACTTTGGCGTGACGGGGGCCACACACGTACAGGCATACATACGCAATAACAAAGGTAAGGAACTGCTGGCAGAAGCCGATGAATACTTGTGCATAGACCCTACCGAATGGCACGAACTCCTGGAGGATGGCACCCACTTGGAGGTTGAAGTGAGTGTGTGGGACGATGCACATCCCGATGGTGCAACTTATCGCCCCTTCGGCATACACATCAGTAGCGATGACATTGACCCCAATGTGACTTACCGCCTCATACCTCCCGGCTATGAAGGATGGCAGGAGATGGGCATCTATGAGCGTAATATGAGCAACTACGAGGTGAAGACACTCGTGGATAATGCTAATGACCGTAACGGCTGCATGAACTGCCATACCCCCTGCCAAGGTGATGGCAATACGTATGTCTATCACCTTCGTGGTGAGCAAGGTGCAACAATCGTTCACCATGACGGCACAGACGATAGGATTGACCTGCGTGCGTTGACCCAAGGCCGACACGGTTCGCATCCTGCATGGCATCCCAGCCAACGCTGGATAGCCTTTTCGTCGAACGATACCAAGCAGATATTCTATGCTCGCAGCAAGGATAAGATAGAGGCCTTCGACCTCTGGTCAGACCTCTTCATCTATGACGTAAAGAACAAACGTGCCTTGCTCGATGAGCGTTTTACAGACTCGCTGCATTGGGAGAGCTACCCATGTTTCTCGCCCGACGGCCGTTGGCTTTACTTCTCTACTGCTCGTGCCGTGCACATGCCAGAGCAAGCCTGCGAGTTGCACTATGACTTGGTGCGTGTGCCTTTTGATGCAGAGACAGGGCAGCTGGGTGCTACCGTTGACACGCTTTACAGCACGTCGCAGCGAGGTGGTACCGCCCTCATACCACGTGTAAGTCCTGATGGCAGATACCTGCTCTATACGGTAGCAGAATATGGTGCTTTCAATCTGTACCATAAGGAGGCCGATCTGGAGATGATAAGGATTGCCACTCCTCAATCGGAAGCAGAAGGAATGGAAATGTCCACGCCGAAAGGCGCTATCGACGGGTTGGTTGATTGTAGTGCCATCAATAGCGATGATGCGGAGAGCTATCATGCGTGGAGTTCGAACGGACGGTGGATGCTGTTCAGTAGCAAACGTACCGACGGCCGCTATACACGCCTCTTCATCGCCCATTGGGATGGTGAGAGGTGGGGCAAACCCTTCATGCTGCCGCAACAGGATGTCAAGCTGGACATCATGCTGATGATGGCGTACAACGTGGCGGAGTTTAGAAAGTGAAAAGAGTATATGCGAAAAGGTAAAGTACATAAGGTGAAGAAAGGACTTGCATGGCATGTGAGCCCCCGAAAACTGACGCTTTGTCTTTACGCTCTCTTTGTGCTTTTTTATGTGCTTGTAGTGGGCACGCGCTATGGTGCCATCTTCAGAATGATAGAGGCCAACAGCTGGACGGACGAACCCCTGTGGCATCTCTGCCGTTACCCCTATCTGGGGGCATTGCTGTATGCGCTGCCCATGGCACTCGTAGGACTTACTCTTTGCCTTTTCAAGTTAAGAAAATACGCTCCCTGTACGCTTCTTGTCCCATTGTGTCTGGCTTACTATTTTGCGCCACATCTTCGTACGGAGGAGGGTGGCTATCGTCTGTTTTCGACAGAGATGGAGCAGGAAAGACAAGTGTGCAACTACATCTTGCTGGCAGATGACAAGCAATGGGAGGAATTGCTTGAGACGCTTCGCAAAGATGGCAACCTGGACACGCCTCTGGGGTTGCGCTATGCCTTGTTGGCAGAAGGTGCACTGGGACGCTTGCCCGATGCACTCTTCCGTTATCCCGTTCATTCGCCCGATGACTTGCTGTTCCGTGGCGACCGCTCAGCTGTGAGTTGTCAGTTCAACCGCCAGTTCTATGAGAATCTGGGGGTATATGACGAAGCTTTTCATCAAGCTATGGAATATGGCGTGAAGCAGAAGGAAGGATGCTGCCTCGGCACGCTGCGCCATCTTACCGACTATGCCTTGGCCAATGGCGACTGGAAGGTGGCAGAGAAGTACCTGACCATTCTTGCTGATGCCTGGCTGCAAGGCAGTTTCATCGAAGAGCGCCGAGCCACGCTTGCCAGGGTGCGCGAACAGATGCAACAAGCCGAAGCCACTTGTGACAGCACCCAACTCCTTCCCCTCAGGGGAGAGAGTTTCGTGGGACTTTATCCCTTGCGCAGCGAGATGGTCAGATTGGCATACTATCAAGAAGGCGATGCGCAGAAGACGTTGGACTATCTGCTTTGCATTGCCCTACTGGAGAAGAATTTGGATACATTCTACAAGATACTTACGCAGTTCCCCAATTATCATCAGCGTATGCTTCCGCGTAACTACCAGGAGGCACTCGACATACTGCAGTCGCAAGGCACGGCATGGCGCGATGCCATGCAGGGGTCGTATGCGTTCTATTATTATAATGTAGCCATCCCTAATGGTAATAACGACATACAAATGTCATCCCTAAACTGATGAATATGAAAAAAATACAAAATACAATCAGAGAACGAATCCTGTTGCTCGATGGAGCCATGGGAACCATGATACAGACGTACAACCTGCGCGAGGAAGATTTTCGTGGTGAGCACATCCCAGAGGGGTGCTCGCTCTCTGCTGCTATGCAGTCGGTGCTGTGCGACATTCCCGGTCAGCTGATGGGCAACAACGACTTGTTGGTGCTTACCCGTCCCGATGTGATCAGCGACATCCATCGCCGTTACCTTGAGGCAGGTGCCGATCTCATCACCACCAATACCTTCAGCAGCCAGCGCATCTCGATGGCCGACTACCATCTGGAGGACTATGTGGTGGAGTTGAACCGTGAGGCAGCACGTCTGGCACGTCAGGCAGCTGACGAGTTCACCAAGCAGAATCCGCAGAAACCTCGTTTCGTCATTGGTTCGTGTGGTCCTACCAACAAGACCACCTCGATGAGTCCTGATGTCAACAATCCCGCCCTTCGCTCGCTTACCTACGATGAGCTTTGCGATGCCTATCAGGAACAGATCAAGGCGCTTGTAGAGGGTGGGGTGGATGCCATCATGCTTGAGACGTGCTTCGACACGCTGAATGTGAAGGCGGGCATCCGTGCCTTTGAGATGGTGCAGGAGCAGACGGGCATCGAGGTGCCTCTGATGATCAGCGTAACCGTGAGCGACAAGGCAGGACGTACCCTCTCCGGACAGACACTCGAAGCCTTTCTGGCGAGTGTGCAGCATGCTCCCATCTTTTCGGTGGGTTTGAACTGCTCGTTTGGTGCCAAGGACATGTTGCCCTGCCTGCGCACCCTTGCCACGAAGGCTCCCTGCTACATCACGGCTCATCCCAATGCAGGATTGCCCAACACTATGGGCGGATACGACCAGACACCCGAGATGATGCGTCATGAGATGCGCGTGTTCATTGAGGAGAAGCTTGTCAACGTCATTGGTGGTTGCTGCGGTACTACCCCCGAACACATCCGTGCCATGGCCGAACTCATAGAGGAGAGCGACTCTTCTTCCCTTCATCAACCCGTCACCCTGGAAGAGCTGAACCACAGCGTCTATCTGAGTGGTTTGGAACCCCTTGTGGTCAAGGCTAACGACAACGAAGCCACCTTCGTCAACGTGGGTGAGCGATGCAACGTGGCAGGTAGCAAGAAGTTTCTGCGTCTCATTGGAGAAGGTAGTTACGATGAGGCTCTCAGCATTGCCCGTAAGCAGGTAGAGGACGGTGCGCTTGTCATTGATGTCAACATGGACGATGGCTTGCTCGATGCCGAGAAGGAGATGGTCAACTTCCTTAACCTTGTCAGCAGCGATCCCGACATCTGCCGTGTGCCCGTCATGATTGACTCTTCCAAGTGGAGCGTCATTCGTGCCGGTTTGAAGTGCTTGCAAGGCAAGGGCATTGTCAACAGCATCTCCCTGAAGGAGGGTGAGGACATCTTCCTGCAACATGCACGCGAGGTGCGACAGTATGGTGCTGCCGTGGTGGTGATGGCATTCGACGAGGAAGGACAAGCCACTACCTACGAGCGACGCATACAGGTGTGTGCGCGTGCCTACCGCTTGTTGGTCGATAAGGTGGGCATGAATCCCATCGACATCATCTTCGACCCCAACGTCTTGGCTGTGGCTACGGGCATGCCTGAGCATGATGCCTATGCATACGACTTTATTCGCACCGTAGGGTGGATTAAGCAGAACCTGCCCGGAGCACATGTGAGCGGTGGTGTCAGCAACCTCTCGTTCTCGTTCCGTGGCAATAACTATATTCGTGAAGCCATGCATGCCGTGTTCCTGTATCATGGTCGTCAGTTGGGTATGGACTTCGGTATCGTGAATCCTGCCTCAAAGGTGATGTATGCCGATATTCCCGACGATCAGCTCAAGGTAATCGAGGAGGTTATGCTCCGTCCCTCTGCCGAGGCATCGGAACGTCTTATCGAACTGGCCGGCATTTTGCTGGAGCAGCAGAATGCCTTGAAGGAAGGTAAGGCGGTTGCCAAGGATGACACAGCGCAACTGCCACTCGAAGAGCAGATTATCAATAAGTTGCAAAAAGGTATTTCTGATGGTATGGATGCCTTGATGGAACAGGCCTTGCAGAAATACCCTCGTGCCGTTGATATCATTGAAGGTCCCTTGATGGCAGGTATGAATCGTGTGGGTCAGCTCTTTGGAGAGGGTAAGATGTTCCTTCCTCAGGTGGTCAAGACGGCTCGCACCATGAAGCGTGCCGTGTCGGTATTGCAGCCCTACATCGAGGCACAGAAGACAGAGGGTAGCGCTTCGGTGGGTAAGGTGCTGGTGGCTACCGTCAAGGGCGACGTGCACGACATTGGTAAGAACATCGTATCGGTGGTCATGGCTTGCAACGGATATGAGATTATCGACATGGGTGTGATGGTTCCTGCCGAGGACATCGTAAAGAAGGCATTGGAGGAGAAACCCGACATAATCGGTCTTAGTGGCCTTATCACTCCCAGTCTTGAGGAGATGGCACGTGTGGTGACTGAGTTGCGCAAGGCAGGGCTTTCCATCCCCGTCATGATTGGTGGAGCCACCACCAGTCCTCTGCATACGGCCTTGAAGATTGCTCCTTCCTATGATGGTCCTGTCATCTGGGTGAAGGATGCCTCTCAGAATGCTCCCTTGGCAAACAAGTTCCTAAGTCCCGAAACGGCTAAAGATGCAAAGTTTGAACTGGAAGCAGAGCAGCAGAAATTGCGCGAAGGAGCTTCTGAACCCAAGGAACTGCTCTCCATCGAGGAGGCACGAAAGCGTAAGTTAGACCTCTTTTAGACGCTTATTTTACTACTTTGTATGAAGAAACAGTTAAGAAACGAAATCCGTTCGCGTAAGAAGTTCGCGTCTGCTGACGATTTGCATCGTCAGTCACAGGCTGTGTGCGAGCGTATCCTGCAGCACCCTAAATGGCAGGAGGCTGATACCGTATTGCTATACCATGCCTTACCCGATGAATTGGATACTTCATTGCTTCTTCAGCAAAAGGGGAAGCGCATATTGCTCCCTGTTGTGGTAGGAGATGATCTGGAACTTCGCTTGTTTACAGGTGAGCTTCACGAGGGTTCTTATGGCATTATGGAACCTGGTGGTGTGAAAGCCGAACTGGGTTCTTCATCCCTGCTCTGCATCGTGCCCGGTATGGCATTCGACCGCCAGGGGCATCGTCTGGGTAGGGGCAAAGGCTATTACGACCGTCTTTTTGCAAAACTGTCGGATAAGTCATTATACAAGATGGGTGTATGCTTCGACTTTCAGCTCCTTGATGCCGTTCCCAGTGAACCACACGACATTGTGATGGACGAGGTGATGGTGGGTTAGCTTATCTTCTGCTCAAGAGATAGCAACCGTAAAGCAAAGCTACTACAAAGATGGTGCAGATGAGGAATAGCATGTAGGTGGCTTTTCTTCCTCTTTCGCGACGGAACTGTCCCAAAGCAGGACCGTAGATTTTGTATGGGTCTTTTTTCTTTGCCATAGTGATAAGTATTTAAGATTATCTTTGTTATGACTAAACAAATGACTCCGAGTAATCAGATTCATATTGTATGTTTTGCAAATGTACAATTTTCTTTTTATTCCTACTAATTATTGACTACAAAATCAACCGATGTTAGTGTTTTTATGCTAAATCAGGTGTAATTTGCTATTTGTCAGCAAAGGCTGCAAGTAATGACACTCTACTTGCAGCCTTTCTGTATGCGCGGTTATGCTGTAATGGCATGCCGTGCACGATATCGTATTGCTAAGGTTCAATCACGCCGAAGTTGCCAGGCAGGTCGAGAGATTTGGGCATGAGGCTGATAACCGCATCGCGATTGCCGGTGATGTTCAATGCTGAATAGTTGCCCGAGAAGAAACTAACCAGGCTTGCCTTGTCGCCTGTGGCTGTGGCATCGGCATCAGCACGCGTTTCGTTCTTGTAGGTCAGCATCACGCCACTCTTACGCACCACACAAGCCTTCTCGTTGCCAATGATGAAGTTTACCACTACATCGCTGTTCTGTAGTTCGTTGCTGTTGTTGATGATGGCAGTAAACTCGAAGAGCATGTCGATGGTTCCCACGGCAAGCAAGGGCACGAACTTGGTGGCAGAGAACGTCTGAGGCGCGGGTGTTCCGGCACGCAGTTCCATGGCACCCATGAGGTAGGCATTTCGCCATGTACCACTCTCGCTCTGGTATGCCAGCTGCTCCAGGGCATCGGCACACAGACGACGTGCCTCCATGTTAGAGGGATCAGCGTAGATGAGTTCCTTGGTAACCTGAGCCACCCATTGGTAGTCGCCCTTGGCAAAGTCGGTTCTTGCCAGGTTGAGCACACGCTGGGCATCGCCCATGTATTCCACTACCTTCTTGGCTGTCTCCACGGGAGGCAGAAGGTTCAGGTTCACGGGGTTGGCATCATACCATCCCATGTATTTCTGGTAAACCGCCTTGATGTTGTGCGACAGGGTGCCGTAGTACTGACGGGTGTACCATACCTTGTCGAGCTTTTCGGGCAACTGCAACATGTTGGAAATCTCGGTTGAGGTATAGCCTCTGTTTACGTAGTGCAGCGTCTGGTCGTGGATGAACTTGTAGATAGAGGCGGTGTTCTCCAGGTACTCATTGACCACCGTGTTACCCCAATGAGGCCAGTTGTGGCTTTGGAAGACTACCTGAGCATCCTTGCCGAACTTCTGCTTGGCCTCGAGGATGTAGTTGCACCAGCCTTCTGCATCGCGCACCTCAGCACCACGAAGCGTATAGAGGTTGTGGAGTGTACCGGTACAGTTCTCGGCCATCCAGAGTGCATTGTAGTCGTTGAAGTAGGCATTCATCTCGGCAGGAGCCTCGGTGCCAGGGGTAATCTGGAAGGTTACCTTGAGTCCGTCAATCATGTAGTCGCCCGTTTGCGCTACCTGGAAGGTAGGTGCAGCAAGGCCGGCAACGTCGTTGACCGACTGTCCCATGCCGATACCCATGGCCATGCGGCCGGTCACGCCTTTGGGAAGGTATGCACCATACTGATAGTTGGCACGGCGCTTCATGGCAGGACCTGCATACACGTTCTCCGAAATGACGTGCTTCATGAAGCCCTGAGGAACGATGACCGCTGTCTTTCCGTTCTTTACCTGCTCCTCCAGGTCAAGGCCAGCTTCTGCCACCTTGCAGTCCTTTAGCACCTCTGTGATGCCACCATAGTGGTCAATGTGTGAGTGGCTGATGATGACGGCAGCAATGTCGATGGAAGAGCTGTGCAGATGCTCGTTCTTGAAGAGGTCCATGGCAGCCTTGGCTGTGAAGTTACCCATCAGTACGTCGAAGACAATCCATCGGTTGTTGGGTGTCTTGATAAATGTCATGTTGGCCATATCATAGCCGCGAACCTGGTAGATCTTGTCGGGTACAACCTCAAACAAGCCCGAGCGCACGTTGCAGAGTGAGTTCTGCCACAAGCTGGGGTTTACGGTAGCAGGAGCTGCTCCCTCGTCGTAGAGGAACTTGAAGTCGGCCATGTTCCACACCTCCTCGCCCTGGGCGTTGCGTATGATGAGGTCGGGTGTTGACTTGATGCAGCCACGCTTGGCATTCTCCAGCTCGCTCAGGTCCTGAAAGTTCAGGCGGCTCATCCAGGCATCGTTCAGTTCCTTTGTCTTCGTGGTGGCAGCTTTGTTGGCCAATGGCTTCTCGGGATCAAACTGATCCTCCTGCTCCGTGTCTGCGGGAGTGCCTTCCTTGAAGAATACAAGGCTGTCCATGTCGCTGGCAAGCACCGTCTGCCTGGCCTTACCGTCCTTGTAGATGTGATAACCCTGTGCGTGGGCATTCTCTGCCGATACGCAGAGAGCAAGTATTGAGCTAATTACATATTTTTTCATTTCTTTGTTATTTTAAATACGTTTTTATCAGTTTTTACAACATACACACCCTTGCGCAACTGGCCGATGGCTATGCTGACTACACCGTCGGAGCTTGCCTTGGCACTTGCCAGAGTCTTTCCGTCGGGGGTAAAGAGCACCATACTCTCGCATCCGCTGGCAGAAATCTTCTCGTTTGAGATGGTGAACGCGCTGTCGAATGGCTTGTCCACCGTGGTGGAAAGTTCGGCTTCCTCGATGGTCATCTTGAGATAGTCATCCAGCGGATACAGCACCTCAAGTTCGCCGCAGATGAGCTTCACGTCATTGTCCGTAAACGATACCACAGGCTTCTGTGCCAGGTCGAATGCTGTCTGTCCCTTCGTCTCGTAGATGACGACGCACAGCTTCCTTTCCGCATAGGAGGACATGCTCATCATTAAGGCTAATAGTATAAAAATAATTCTTTTCATTTATGTATATTGGTTTGATTATGATTAACTAAACTTTCTCACCTTATGGAAGTTATTAGGAAGTTAATGAAGTTAAAGAAGTTAAAGGACGAAA